>CAZBOX010000177.1:0-12329 GCA_964493595.1 uncultured Candidatus Obscuribacterales bacterium
ACCAGTTATCTTGATTGGCTTGTATTCCGCTCTCAATCAGCTTTTGGGCGAGGTCCGGCCGCTTCATCTCTGCGCCGACGGTGAAGGCGGCAAACCAATAGGGCTGAGTAAAGCGCGGGTCGAGCGAAGTTACTAGATCAAGATAATCGTACGCATTCTCGTATTTGTCGGTTCTGCGAGCATTTCCATCTCCGATGTACTGAATGAAACGCAACCAATAGAGGTCGGCCGCGAGCTGCTCGTGCCCCAGACAGAACATTTTGACGGTCTCTGGTTTTAGAAACTTAGACTCAACAGTCTTTGTCTCTACAAGTGAAAAGCTCTCGGCGACACAAATTAAACCGACACGCGCCAAAACTGATGCTGCCCCCGTAATAAGAATTAGAAGAACAGCAATCACTTTTTCCATTGAAAGAAACACTCCAGTGCTGCTTCAAGAGAAAAGTTTATTGATTAGATAGAACAAGCGTTGTTCCAGCTTTAGTGCCTACGAGCGCTTTTCCCGATTTTCCAGCGCCTAGAATCGCGTAAGAATTGAACCCGCCCCCGGTCGCTCCCGGGGTCGAGACTGGAGTAAACGCAACATTACCAGGTTGCCCAACACTTACTGTCTTTGGATCTTTTGCACGCTCAGCTGCAATATCTGATCCTGCATTCCCTGCAATCGGCCACTCCCCTTGGTTCGTAAATGGATTAGGTGGGGGATTTCCTTTAGTAACACCGTCACTGCTTCCACCAGGATAATAAGTTTGCCATTCTGCATCGGTCGCAGTAGGGGGATATATTCCTGCTTTGTCGGTGGCATAAGTTTCAGCGGCAATTTGAGCGGTACGCATATTGGCCTTGACTGATGCTTCACGAGCCTTATCCTGGGCGCCAATGAAGTTCGGGAGCGCGATAGCTGCCAGAATCCCGATGATAATTACGACCACGAGCAATTCAATAAGAGTAAAACCCGAAGCCCGATTTCTTTGACGTGAACGCATTTCCATCCCTTCCTTTATTCGCTTGTCTTTGACTTTGCCCAGTTAGTCAAACCCAGTTTGGCGCCAGACCGGCATACCGCGATACTCATCTACCTATATATTACCCAGTCTATTATGTCATTTTAAGACTGCCCACAGGAAAAATCCTGGTAACAGACCCAGCTTGGGTTTAGGAGATTGAGCCGATACTTTAATCTTGACATTAGAGCCCTTCGGGCACATCACGACACTGGGGTAGCCGAACGCCCCATAAGTATGGTTTTTCGGTTTATCGCCTATCACCCATAAGGTTCGCCAAATTATTGCTCCGTATCCGGAAGGAAAGTTTTGAGAGTGTCGTCAAATCGACTCTGACTGAGAAGGAGCACACCAACAGCCCAGTCCGAGAGTGACACCATATTTAGTGCCACAATCAGAGAAAACCGGAAGATAACTCAAAGCCAGAAAGAAAACGCCCGCTCTGTTTCAGGGCGGGCGGTTCAGTATTTTTTTCTTCTATCAGGCAGGCTGACTGTTATTTGACGGAGGCGAGTTCGCGCTCGGAGTTATGTCTGTTGTGCTCTACTTTTCTTGGTCTGCGGAGGTGTTCCATGAATTGACGGTGAGCAAGAGTGTCAATTTGAGCTTGTGATGTTTTCTCGGGGACGGAGAGTACGAATTCTCCAGCGTTCTCTACAGCAGGCTTGTGATTATGACGACCCACCTGGTAGAGATAGCCTCCGCGAGTTGCATATACGTAATGAATCATGTGATGCCTGCCTTTCTAGTTCGCCCGAAACTTAGTTGATTTGAGGAAGAAAAATTGGGAGGGGCGCGGCGCAATGAATCGCCGACTCCAATACTGTACACCACGTCATCGTACGTTGACGGGAGTATTTCAAGAGGAATCATAATATTCTCTGAACAATTTCCGTAACCGCAAAACCGCAAAGGCTGTGGCAGTGGGGATTTCCCCACTGGCGATATTAAGCGGATGCCATTTTTGTAAGAGAAAACTTTTACGATTGCAATGTAGTGGAAAATAATGAAGAAGCGCTTCACATCTACAAACGAGGCAACATCGATATCTTGCGAGATCTAACACGCAGCTAACAATTGACGTCACCACTGACGGTTCAGCCAAATATTCCGTTTCAGCAGAGCAAAACTATCCTGGAGGCAGTTTTCATCAGCCGTTTCACACAATCGGGGGATCTATCTAGTCAGCCAGCACAGGAGCAAGATCGTCACCGACCATAATCGTGACTGAGCTTTCAATATCGCCGACCGAGGCAGTAACAATATCTCCATGCGACTGCAAATCAGCCTTCACTACCTCAGCATCCTCCGGATTGCCCTTCTGGGCGATTATTCTCGTCCGTTTCAAACTGGTTGGACGCTCATCATTGCTGGCTCTTACGAAAACGTGCCGATAGCCTCTCTCGCGCAGCAATTTGGCAAGTTTATTACCCAGTCCTTTTGTAGCGCTGGCATTCTCCACCGCGATGCGCATCTCATCCTTATCAGCTGTTACGAAGGCAGAGCCGGTCAATCTTGCTACCATTCGGCGAACATCGCTTTTAGACACATCCCAGTCGCCTGAGCCGGAGAATGTACCGGGCATCATCGCCATAAACTGGTTCGCCTTGGGCACGCCGCGCGCATACTGAGCCAGCATCATCAAATCACCCGCACTCATGTCGGTATTGATGTATCTTTGGGCGATTTCAAGCAAGCGCGGAATATGGCTCCAGGACTCGGGTCTCATCGCTCTATCGAGAACCGCACGCATGAACAATTCCTGACGCTGCACGCGCCCAATGTCGCCAAGTGCATCGTGACGGAATCTCACGAATCCCATGGCCTGATTGCCGGTAAGCGTGTGCACACCTGGCTCGAGGTCGATCTTGAGCTTGGCCGTCCAATCCATATATTGCATCTTCTTCGGAATGTCGATGGTGATGCCGCCCAATTCATTGACCAGATCGACAAGCCCGTGCACGTTGAGCACGATGTAATGATCGATTGGAATGCCTAAAAACTGACTGACTGTGGTCTGCGCGAGATACGGTCCGCCCAAGGCATTTGCTGCATTGATCTTCTGCGTGCCATATCCACTTATACGCACTTGGGTATCTCTGGGTATCGATAGTACCCCCAGTGAATTTCTGTAAGGGTCCAGCCTGCAGACCATGATCGTGTCAGAGCGCCCGGTGAAAGCATCTTTATCAGCCTTCAAATTGCGCCCTCGGTCCGAATAGACAACATCAGTACCCAGTACAAGAATTGTCATCGGCTCGTGCAAAGCGCCAAAGCGCAGCACGGGAGGCAGCAATTGAGGCTTCGCAACCAGCGTGTAGATATAACCGGCGATCACTCCGACCAGAGCCGCCAAAATAATTATGAGAGACCAATTTGGGGACCGCAAAGCCGAATCCTGAGATGCCAACTGCCTTATTATATTCGTCGCGCGGTCACTGTGCCTGAGATACAGCTACTTGACGAATACACCAAGAAAAATTCTCACAATCAACTTCGGCGGCATAGGCGACGAAGTGCTCTTCCTGCCTACGTTAGAAGGAATTCGTGCATCTTATCCTCAGGCACGGATCACGTTACTGGTCGAGCCTCGCTCGGCAGGAATTGGTGTAATTACCGATTTGGTTGACGAAGTCGTCACATTTGACATCAAAAAACGTCCATTGCGAGCGGCGGATTTTATTCAGCTCATCACGATCGTGCGCTCCGGCAAATACGACCTCGTCGTTTCATCGGGCAGCTCGCCGATGGTATCAGGCTTACTCTTTTTGTCAGGAATACCCAGACGTATAGGCTACAACTCCAACAGGCTGGCGCGTTACTTACTAACGGATCCGATGCCTCTCAATCGATACCAGTACGCGGGCAAGATGTATCACGATCTGATCCTCAAATTGCCGGGCGCAGCCGCCGCACTGCCGGCGATACCACGAATAAAGGCTGGACAGCAAGAGCAGGGCTCGATGGAAAGCCTGCTTGCGGAACTTTCAAAAGAAGTTGGATCGGACGAGAAAGCGGAGAGAAAAAATCGCAAACGTGTTCTATTTCATCCAGGCACCAGTCGCCTCGCCATTCTCAAAGGCTTGAACAAGACCTGGTCTCCTGAGAATTGGTGCAAGCTTGCCGAGCTCATCGAAAAAGATAAGGACGTAGACGTCATACTTGCCGGTGGCCCGGATGATAAAGAAGCCATTGAGCAAATCCGCGCTCATCTGAAACCGGACTCAAGAGTCATATCGACATACGGGCACACGCGCAGCCTGAAGGACCTGGTTGGCTTGATTGATATTTGCGACTTGATTGTCTGCGTGGATTCAGCGCCAATGCATCTGTCTATCGCCCTGAACAAACCCACCGTCGCTCTATTCGGACCGACCAACGAAGATGTGTTGGTGCCTTCGGGCGTGGATCATTTTGTGGTCTTGAGAAAGGAAAAATTAGAGCAAGACGCCGCAAAAGGGGACTCAACTCAAGCTCAGAACGCAGCTGCAACTACAATGGGGCAGGCGAGTTTTCTTTATCCTGGCGCGCCAGCCGTTCAGCTTCACGCAGAAACTGTCGCCCAGTCTGTTTGGGATCTATTGAAGCAAGCTGCACACCGAGATGACTCGCCGGCAGTTCGTGCGGATTAGGCTCGGCGCCTTCGCCAAGAACCCGTACCAGAACTTCGACGATTTTCGGATCGAATTGCTTGCCGGCGCATTTCTTCAGTTCTTGAATAGCGCGCTCATGCCCTATCGCTTTGCGGTATGGTCTGTCGCTGGTCATGGCATCATACGCATCAGCGACGAGAATTATGCGGGCGCCCAGGGGAATATCGTCTCCCACAAGGTGATCAGGATACCCGGAGCCATCCATGAACTCGTGATGGTGTTTGACGAAACGCTTGGCCTTTTCCAAGCTTGGCAGGTCGCCAATAATTTGCGCCGACTTAACCGGATGCTCAGCCATGATTGCTGTCTCTTCGGCGGTCAGCTTGGCCGGTTTCCATAAAATAGACTCAGGCACACCAATCTTGCCGATGTCATGAAGAATGCCGCCCAGTTCGAGGTCACGCAGCTCTTCCGGGGTCAAGCCCATATTTTTACCGATCAGCAATGCATATTGCGAAACTCGCAGGCTATGCCCTGATGTGTAGTCGCACTTGGCGTCAAGTGCATCTGCCAGAGCGCGGATCGTACCGAGGGATACCTCCTCGAGCTGGCTGAGCGCACCTGTCAAATCTTGAACCAGTTGCGTGTTGCGCTGTTTTAACTCGTAAGTTTCAATTGCCCTTCGAACAGTGACTCGAAGCTCGTCTCTATCCCACGGCTTGGGCACGTATTTGTAAACATGACCGCTATTGATGGCATCGATAAGAGCCTGGACGTCGGTGTAGCCCGTCAGAAGAATGCGCATAGCTTCGGGACGAATAGCCAGCGATTCTTTCAGTAGCTGTACGCCGGTCATGCCCGGCATGCGCTGGTCGGTGATAATCAGGCTGATGTCATGCTCACGCAGTAGATTGAGCCCATCTTGACCGCTCAAAGCCTCGACAGTGTCGTACTCATCGCTGAGTACGCGCTTGAGGAGGCGGACATTCGCCTCTTCGTCATCGACGAGCAGTATCTTGTGACGCATTGCCATTCCTCAAGTTTATATCAACATTCGCAAATAAGTGAAAGTAGATTTTAATCGGGCTCCATTGCCGGGTTTAGAGCCGGTTCAAAAATCCCGTCCCCGTCGCCGCCGTTACGGACCTGCGCCAGATCGGCTGCACTGGAATAGATAGGAATTTTGAGAATGAAGCTGGTGCCTTCGTTTGGTTTTGATTCGCACCAAATTTCACCCCCATGACGCTGCATTATCGAATGGCAGATGGACAAACCCAGCCCTGTGCCCTGCCCGACCGGCTTAGTAGTATAGAAAGGCTCGAAGATTTTACTCTGAACGTCAGGCGGAATACCGCTGCCGTTGTCCGATACTGTCACCTTTACCTGCTCTCCCTCCTTAACTGTTCTGACTGTTACAAGAGGGGAGGGCAGCCCGAGGACAGCCTCTGCGGCATTGGAAAGCAGGTTCATCCAGACCTGATTCAACTGGCCGGGATAGCAAAGAATGGGCGGCAGGTCAGCAAAATCGGTCTCTACAGGAATTTTGTCGCGCCCGTAATATTGGCTGAGAATTTTCAGGGTCGATTCGATACCCTCGCGCACCGAACCCTCCTTCAGCTCCGCTTCGTCAAGGCGGCTAAAGCTTCTCAAATTGCGGATTATGTAGCGAATGCGCTCGGCGCCCTCATTCAAATCGGCAATGATATTGTCCAGGTCGGTTATAAGAAAGTCGTAACGCATCGTATCTTTGAGCTGATCGACAGCCGGTTTGTTGTCACCGCTCAATCCATCGAGCGCGGCAATGAGTTTCTTCAAATCTTCGAAATACTCTCTCAAGTAAGGCAAATTGCCATGGACGAAGTTAATCGGATTATTGAGCTCGTGTGCAATACCGGCAACAAGACGCCCCAGTGAAGCCATTTTCTCCTGGTGAATCAGCTGCGATTGAATGGCGCGCAGTTCGAGGTTTTTCGCATCGAGATTGAGATTTTTATTCCAGAGATCCTCATTTTTCAGAGACAACTCCTCGACCAGCTCGCCGTGCTCTACAGCCACTGCGACCTGCCCTGCTACCGATTTGACCAGTTCTAATTCAACCGGCGTCCAGGCCCTGTGAGTATCTCGGTCTGAAATGAGAATGACCCCTTTGGACTCTTCACCGTACATCATCGGCTGGACAATGAGAGAACTCATCTGGATCAGGCTCTCAGAATTGGCAATCGGAGCAAAGGCCGGATCACGAACCGGATCGAAGAAGAGGAAAGTCTTCATCAGCTTTCCATCGGAATCCTCGCGTCTTTCATAAGTAGATTTATGGGCAAGAACAAATTCGCACAATGTACGGTCAAAGCGTCCGGTCTCCTCGCGCGGCACAAAAGCGTCATCGTCCTCTTCGCCGTCTCCAATCCCCTCTCTTTCTCCGGCAATGAGAGGTGAATCTATTTGAGCTTCGACTATAAGAGGGGGGTCGCCGAATTTTTTACCCTGACAGACAATCGCGCAATCCGGAGCCTTGAGCGCCTGGGCAAGCTCATCAACGGCTGTAGCAAAAATCTGATTCAGATTGAGCGTGCTGCGCAGCGCCGAGTTGATGGTGTTGATCATTTTTTCGCGACGAGCCTTCTCCTCCAGCTCGTTCATCAAGCGAGTATTATTTTCCAGCTGCTCACGAAGCCTGTTTGCACCCTGCTGCGCGACGCCGCTCATGTACTGGCAGAATCGCGCCCAGACAAATGCCACGGCTACGAGCATGGTCGAGCGCGCCACGATGCGCCCCCACAGGCGGTGCGAGTAAGCGGCAGCCAGCCCTGAATCAGATTGACTCTCGACGAGAAATGGCAGGAATGCGGCGTTCTCGATGAGAAGCAGAGAAGTGTAGGAAATAGAGACGAAGAGTGCCGTAGTGAAAATTCCGCGCCGTTGAAACGTATAGCTGGAAAGAAGAATCGGCAGCAGGTAGAGCAAATAGACTTCCGACTCGACTCCTCTTGTGAAATGAACAAGCCCTGTCAAACTGAGCACGTCAAAGCCGAGCAAACAGGCGTTGATGCGCTTCAGTATGCGCTCCGAGCCGGCCACTCCGGTGTTCAAAACACCAAGCAAAATAGCCGAATAGAAAACAACAAAGAGAATGATCGCGACAACCGGATAAATTTCCAATTCTTCGCGCGCCAGCCAGGAAATACAAACGGCCACGACCAGACTGACGACAGAAAATGCCAGTCGAAAGTGAATCAACTGTTCCGTCTTTATGTAGAGATCGCTGTCGTTGGGGCTGGAATTGCTCATCATTCTAAATATATTCGCTCAATGGCGCGGCTGGCACGCTCGTTATATGTATTCGGAGGCGCGCTTGAACACTTCACCGGCCTCTGCGAACTTGCCTAGCACTTTCAGAGTCGAGCCCCACGCCTCGTAAGTATCCGCATCGTAAGGGTCGATCTCCGCCGCCTTTTCAAACTTTTCTATCGCCAGCTCGTGCAGCCCGAGAAGAGAGAGGGTTTTGCCCCAGAAATAGAACATCTGAGAATCGCCGTCAAACAGTTGGGATGCATTTCTGAACATATCGTCGGCGTCGACAAATTGCCCCAGAGAAAGAAAGACCTGCCCGAGCGAGGTGAAAGCCTGCCAATTTTGCGAATCCTGACTGATGATGCCCTGCAGTAATTCTTGTGCTTCGATCAGCTGGTTGCGGCCTTTATACGCCCTGGCCAGAGCAAGCCTGGCGTCTATATCGGAAGGATTGATCTCCAAAAGCTTGAGGGAGCGAATAGTGACGAGATCAAAGTCGGAAGCCTTCAAGAGTTGCTCTATTGCTTCTTTTTCCGGCACGAAACAACCCGGGTCGAGCTTTGCCGCCTGAAAATATTCAGACTTGGAAATATCGGCCTGCCCCATCTCCTCGAGGCTTCGAGCCAGATGCAAGTGCCCGAGCGCATAATCAGGTTTAAGCTCAATTGACTGCTTAAATTTCTCCACTGCCTGCGGATGCAAACCGCGCAGCGCATAGCAGCATCCCATGCCGTCTACCGCCAGATAATTCTTTTCGTCCTGCAAATTGGCTCGCCCAAAATGCTCTTCGGCTTTATCGAGATCGCCCTTGGCCAGATGAGAATGCCCGATCCATAAATCCACCTCGGCGTCTCGCAAGCCCTTCTGCTGAACTTGCAGGAGCTTTTCAATAGCGGCATCATAAGCGCCCAGGACAAGATAGCTCACTCCGCAGTACATGCCTATTTCCAGAGAACTGGGGCTGACCTCGAGCGCCTTTTCGAAGGCTTCGCAAGAGAGGTCATACTCTTTCATGGACGTGTATATAAGCCCGAGATTGAGCCGAGCATTCATCAAAAAAGGATCGACATCGATGGCATGCAGCAATTTTTCGGCAGCCTCATCAGCACGCCCCAGCTTGTACAGGTTCACAGCCCAGTCGTTGTAAAGAAGGGCGCGTTCTTTGGCGCCCAGGTTTTTGCCGCCGACCGTGATTGCTTCTTGATAATGTTTCAGCGAGTCTTCTAAAAGACCTTGAGCGACCAGGGCGATCGCCCAGTTACGATGCACGATGGCGGCGCGACCGTCCAGCTGTGCCGCCATCGCGAAACATTGAACGGCATCCGGATAGTTTCCCATCGCACAGAGCGACACTCCCAGTGCGTTGAAAGCCTCAGGCATTTGCGGCTCCAGACTGCAGGTCTTCTGAAAATATTGAGCCGCCTCCAGATATTGACCAAGTTGAAAGCTGGAAACTCCAGCTTGATAGGAGCCCGCCGAGAGACGCACATTTAATTTTGCAGCCTGATTGAACTGCCCTATGGCTCCCCGATGGCTGCCCATCTGAGCAAGCGAAAGCCCCCAGTGAAAATGACCGACCGCAAAATTGGGCTTCCGCTCACAAGATTCGCGAAATTCGGGCATCGCCTCCTGCGGTCTGCCGTCCTTTAGAAGCGTCAATCCCAAGTAGTAATGCGCATCCGCACTCTCTGAGTCCATCGAGAGAGATGTCTTGAAATGCCTCTCAGCGTCCTCATATTTGCCAATGTTGAAGCAGAGGACTCCGCACTGATATTCCAGCTCCGGGTCGGTCGGTCCCTGCGCGGTGAAGCGAGACAGCACAGAGTAAGCCTCCTCCCAGCGTTGCTGAGAGACAAGATCTTTGACTAGCTGTGTAACTTTTGCTGCCACCGTATAAATTCGCTTTCCTATACTCAAGAGTATATTCTTGAGATCCTAAAGTTGGTTAAGCGAGCCCTGACAAACCTGCCTGCAAGCCGAACCCAAGCGGGCAGCCTTAATTGCAGCGGCGCAAAATACAGCAGAATGCGCCCGTTAGAGAAGATTACTGGCAAGAAAAATCGTTTCAAAGTAAGCTTGGCAGCCAATAGTCACTGTTTAGTGTAGGTTTTTTGCATATGTTCAAGCGAGCCGCGTGTCTTTTGGCGTCACTCTCCGTAGCCCTGGGCGGTCTTTCACTGACGCCGGCTCAAGCAGGGCCGGGATCGAAACAGGCGGCTAACCCGGCTCAAGCAATCGTGCCGGCCAAAATCGAGCCGAAAGAAGATTCGGTCGAGAAAGTTATCGAGGCATCCAAGAAGTCCGGTGTTCTGAATTTAACCGGTCGCGTGTTGACGATGAAAGAAGTCAATCTGATGGCACAGCAGACTTCACTCAAAACCTTAAATCTGTCTGCCAGCAATCTGTCTGATGTTGAAGGCGGCGTCATCGGAAAAATGACCGGTTTGCGCACGCTCATTCTCAGCAACACGAAGATGGGAGACGAGGTGCTCTCGAAGCTGCAAAATCTGAAGCTTTCACAAATAGACCTTTCCAAATCACAAGTCACTGACAAGGGGCTTGCCTGCCTGGGCAAAATCGAAACACTGGAGACGATCGTACTTAACGACACTGCAGTGAGCGACAGAGGTCTGTCCAGCCTGGCGGGACTGCGCAAGCTCAAAAATTTGAACCTGAACCGAACAAAAATTACAGAAGATGGTTTGAAACAACTGTCTTCTTTCAACGCCCTCGACAATCTTTCTCTGCAAGACACGGACATTACCTGCGCAACCTTTGACACTGTGCCGTCTTTCCGCTTCCTGATCGGTCTGGATGTGGGCGGCACCAAGGTTAGCGATGCCACCATCGGCAAACTGATCACAGCATCGAATCTGGTGTCATTGAATCTTACGAAAACCAAGATTTCCGACAACGGAATTCCAACTTTGCAGAAATTGAAGAATTTGCGAGAGCTCTCCCTGGGCTCGACAAGCGTCACGGACAAAGGCGTCAGCTCCCTGAAATCACTGAGGCTGCGTACGCTGGATTTGAACGGAACAAAAATTACGAACAAAGCGTTGACCAATTTTAAGACAGCAACATTTCTTTCCCTCTTGAACATTGGAAAAACGGCAGTAACCGATCAAGGCATGAAGGCGCTTGCTCAAGCGCCCGCATTGACAGAGCTATATGTCGCCGACACCAAAATCGGCGATGAAGGCATGAAGATAATCAGCACTTTTCCCAAGCTGGAGAGCTTGGATATAAGCGATACGAACATCACTGACGCCGGTTGCAAATCGCTTTCTCAAATGAAAGGTCTACGCTATGTCAAAGCCTCGGGCACGGCAATTACAAAAGCCGGTCTTAGCTCTATCATGCGCATTTCTGCCCTGGCCCGATTGGACGCAGATCGATGCGCCAAGGTGAAAAAAGAAGAGATGCAAGAAGTGCAGAAAAATCACCCAGGCTCACTGATCACAGGTGGCTAATCAGGGTATGGAATCCAATCCGGTTGAAGAAAGACTGAAACAGCTTTTCCACAAGAAAAACTGGCTTCTCGCCTTTGACCGCGACGGCACTCTCGCCCCTTTCACAGTCGATCCGGCCGCCTCGAAAGTGCCACCAGAGACGGTGCAGGCACTGAGTGAGCTGGCAAAGCTTCCTCATGTTCACATAGCGATAGTCAGCGCCCGGCCGATTCCCTTTCTGAAAAACGATTTCGGAGATGCTCCTCTCACGCTGGCCGGCAACTACGGTATGGAGATTCTCTACGCCGGAAGCGACAGACGGACGCTGCAAGTTGGGGACCATCACCGTGAGTCAATCGCGGATTTAAGAAGCAGACTGGAAAAACTCGTGCCGCCGGCAGCAAGGACGATTCTGGAAGATCATGAACTGACGATCTGCCTCCACCATCATCTCACGCCACCGGATATGATGCCGGAAATAGAAGCAGCCGTCCACGAAGCCTTTCTGGAAATTCCTCACCTGCGTATAAGGCGCTTGCAGACAAGCATAGAATTCATGCCCGATTTCGATTGGGACAAAGGACTTGGACTGGCAAACGTAGCCGATCATTTCGGTCTGAACGGCGATCACGTCAAAGAAACTTTCTTTATGTTCGCGGGAGACTCCGAAGCCGACGAGCCTGGTTTCGAATATGTATTAAAGCGTGGCGGCATCGCCGTTCGAGTAGGCAAGCATTGGATGGGTAAACCGGATTATCTTTGCGACAATCCGGACAATACAGGGGCGCTCATCGAGCGCTTGTTGAAAGTCCGCAAGAAAGATCTGCAACTGAAATAAGAGAACGCCTTAGAGCTTGGCTCCGGAAAGAAAGAAGGCGGAGAGTATTGCCGCGCACAGAAGTGCCTGTGCCAGCCAGAACATCGAAACTACACTCGCTTCACCGGTATTTCGCTCTGCCATCACCGCCTCGAAGTGATGGTGAAGAGGA
>CAZBOX010000178.1:0-12327 GCA_964493595.1 uncultured Candidatus Obscuribacterales bacterium
CCAATTTTTCTTGTCGCTTATATACTACTTCTCCTAGTAATTCGTCGGTACAAAAAAAGACAAACGGCTAATTGCCCTCCTTGTCTGGCATTGCCAAAACATCTTTCCGCTGCTGGAAGACCGGGCGAGGTCGACTCATCACTGATCATTCCTTCGCCCGGTCTCAGCAAACCAGCTAATTAGAACTGATAGCTGTGAGTGGAATAAACGGCCGGTTGCTTACCACAAGAGCCAAACGAGCGCACCGCCGATAATGGCATAGGTCTTATAGCGGCTCAGACGTTTTTCAGTCTTTAGATTCCTGTCGGCTTCGTCCAGCACCAGCTCTGTTTTTTCCATCGTTTCTTTGAACTCGGCGGAGAGATTGTCGCTGGAAGCAATGTACTTCTCCAGCTCCTTGATGCGGTCCGAATGCAGTAGGATAAGGCGCTTCTGGTCGGCATCAAGCCTCTTATACAGCGTGATCTGCCGATCTGCACTAGATAGATTCTCCTTTAAGATTTTCACGTTGGCCAGCAAGTTCACGAATTCATTGCGCTCAATTGCTATTTCCGCGGCCAGACCCTCGTTCCATGTCATCAGTATGAGTATCGCCGAAATAACCAGCCCGAGAGTTTGTTTTAGACAACCAGGCATCTTGTATCCAATTTGCATGATGGTCTCCTTTCATTCTGCTGAATAGATGGAGCCGAGTTCACCGATCTTTCTTCGAGTCGAGGATGCGAACTCTTTTCACTCCGAGATCTCGAAGTAAGTTGTCCGATTCCTTCATCAGCCCCTCATCCGTTCGGCTGGCAAGCTCGACGCCTTGCCGGATCGCAGCGGAGCTGGCTGTATTGGCTCGAACCGAAGCCAACTCCGCATCGTGCTTTCCGATTGCACGGATGAGTCGCGCTACCTGAGCATTGAGCTCACTCACCCGGGCTTCCAGCGCCGCCCTTTCGTCAACGGATTTCTGATAAAGATGACGCCAATCTTCACGCAGAGTCTTGGCTAATTCGGCCGCTTCGCTTGCGTCACCGGCAGAGTGCGGAGCATATCGATTCAGGGTCAGATAGGCAGAAATCAATCCGCTCACCGCGCTGACCAAAACACAGACTAAGACACTCTTCCAGGTCAGCTTGAGATTTATGCACGGATGCTCCTGTTTTGCTACAGGAATTGGCAATGTTTTCTCTTGGGTTGTTGAAACCGCGTCGTTTTCCATCGCTGCCTCCTTAATCGCAAGTGTGAATGTAAGATCGATCGTTTGAAAACGGCTTGCCTGTAACTCACAGGTTCAAGCTACTTCTCGGCGCCAGTGCTGTACCACGACAGGCACATCCTCAAAGGTTTTTCCCGTATATATGAGCGCGCGGGTTTCTCTGGTGATCTTAAGAGAGCCGCCTTGTCCTTCTGTCTTCTTACAGCCAATCAAAACCTCGTCACCAACATTGAGATGAACTAGAAGAGTTTGACAATGTGTGAGCCCCTCGGCGCCAAAATGCTTTCGACCCGAAAGTATCAAGTTCTTGGGATTAACATGATAGTAAATTTCGGTGATGCCGCTATTCACTTTGTTCTGACTGTGCCACCAACAGCGCGGATCGAGGAGCACCAGAGCGTGTTCAGTTTTTGGTTCGGGTTCGATTATCTTCCTAATTTCAGGCTGCAACTCGAAATTTCCCCCGGACAGCTTGAGGGCTGCACGGAAAACGCAGAGCGGACGTTGCTCCACCGCAGTCTTGTATTGAGCCAGGAGTGATTGGGTCACCACCACTGGAATCGGGCAATCCCCAATATCAATTGCCGGGGCACCTCGTCCACCGTCGACACAAATGCCCTCCTTCACGTGCCCGTCTGCAAATATAGTGAATAGTCGAGCCATGATTTCGTCCTTTCTCAATGACTTAGGATTGATGTTAGTCGTGTTATTACATCAAGAAAATGATGATGAATAAGGCTAATCCGAGCCAAATTATGAGGAAGATCTCCATACTAAACCTCTCTTGCATCAAAACAAAAATTCGATAGCGAGAACAAAAAGACCACCAATCAAAACAACTGAGAGTGAAGCCCAGCCGCTCGTAAGACCAGTCATAATAGAACTCCTTTCAAATTGGAGTGATCGTCATGTGTATGCTCCGGCGCGTGAGACAAACTCAGGTGAAATTCGAGTGTGCTCTGTAGCGCTCAGCCTTTCTGGGAATCCGCAAACACTCGAATATCGGCTTCGATAACAGAGTCGATATGTCGATATGGTCGGCGCCGGTTCCACCTCGCTCGGAAAGAAGAATGTCTTCGTTGTAGTTTTTGACTATGGCAACGGACCCATCCGGGCGCAGCAGCTTGACTGTGCGCGTGCGTAAATTTTGTTGTTCGCCACCCAAGGATGAGGGCGAGTAAACGACCGTAACTTTCTCCACCCACTGTGCAGCGGTGCCCTCTTCGTTCATCTCAATGGTCAACCTAGTGTAGGTGCGTTGATCTGACGATTGCCAGGCTCCTTCCACCTTGAAGAGTTTGTAGGCGGCTGTGCACTCTTCGCCCTTATTTCCCAATCGGCTCCAAACCTGTTTGTGAAGCGGCTTGCCGCCGGCGTATGAAGTCACTTCCATGGAATCCTTGAAGTATTCAACTTCAAGTACAAGCTCGCTTTTATCGAAATATTGCGAG
This sequence comes from uncultured Candidatus Obscuribacterales bacterium, assembly GCA_964493595.1. Lineage (GTDB taxonomy): Bacteria > Cyanobacteriota > Vampirovibrionia > Obscuribacterales > Obscuribacteraceae > QKMZ01. The sequence continues at coordinate 2,656 of CAZBOX010000178.1, forward strand.
TTGAGCTTCCAGCCCGAGTCCATAAATCTAATGCGAACCGAACCATCTTCGTTGTAGAACACTCCAGACAGAACGTTCAGCCTGCTTTCGGAGAACTCGTGAGTGAGTGTGCCGCTCTGGGAGTAGTATTTGGAGACGAGTTCGCTGGAACCTACTCGGCGGGACTGAGATTCAACGGAGCCGTCCTTTCTGTACTCGTCTTTGCTCAAGAGCCTCCGCTCGGAGTCATAAAACAACAATTTGTTGAGCGTAGCGCCATCTTCGAAAAACCACCTGGTCTGATACCGACCCTCGCCAATCCTTTCACCCTGCGCTTCTAGAGAACCATCTTGCCTGTAGGTCGTCCGGCTCAAGAAGTCCTTGCCATCAGAATTCAAGCTGGCATGCAATTTGAGCTGCCTCTGTGTTTCGCCTCTGGCAGGCGGATAAAACTCCTTTATCTCCTTGATCGTTCCGTCGGAACGATGAAAGGAATAAGAAGTGACACCATTCTTGTACTCGATTTGAGTCATTGTTTTAGTGATGCCGTCCTCTGCCATGTAAACATAGCGGATATCTTCTCCGGACGAGTTCGGGCTAAGCACTATGCGAGTGGAGACCTTTTTAGCAAAGGGATTGGCGATGTCCGAAGAAGGAGTATCGCAGGAGGAGAAAAAGAGTGGACAGCAAGCCAGTGCGACGCCGCAAAGAATGCGTTTCAAATTCAATGCTGAAGCCATAATTAGCCCTCGCTTTCACGTTTGGAATGGTCGGCTGGCCAGACTCAGAGCCTTTGCTCTAGAACCTGATGCCATCAAGCAGAATTTTCCTGCCGAGCATAAGCACACCGACAATAAAAGCGATGATAGCGAAGAGCGGATAACCTGCGCTCCAGATCAGCAAAGCGGATAGCCCATATGCAGCCGTAAGCGCGCAAGCCCGAAAAATCGTATCCCATGCGCCTTTCAGGTAAAACAAAGAAGGAGTAGTCAGGATCAGTGTTGCCACAATAAAGATGGACACGGACAATGCAATTTCAAGTAACATGCTGATTCCCTTTCTTTTGTTAGAAGAACCACTTACTCAAACAGCGCGATTGTGCTCATCTGCGCACAACTCGGGAGCCAAGCGTGCATTTGGATGATGCAGCAATTCGCCATTATTGCGAAGGTCAGAATGCTATCAAAAGAGTCGGCAGCGATTTGTCGAGGTCGCACCTTCAAGCAATCAGAACGGTGAAAAGAAAGAATTTGCTTATCACACTAGAGAAGTCCTGCTCTCAAAGCAATAGTTGATAATCCAAAATTGAATATCGCAATTGCCGATGGCTCGCCGGACGGCAGCGGTCCACCGGGTGGACCGGCAGCAGAATCATGCCACCGCAAGCGATGTAAAACTCAGAAGGAGGAAGAAAAGAAGGGGTTAATCAGATCGAACCTAATGGTGCTAGAGACCAGGAAAAATGTCCTAAAATAAAACCATGTATCTAGGTTTTCGAGCAAAAACAACCGGGTTACTTTTTGCAATTCTACTGGCGGCAATACTGACTGCCTGTTCCCAGCCGAAAAAAGTTAGCGAGTTCGCTGTTACCAAAGATAGCGTGTCCAATCGAACTACCGAAACTGTTTTGGACAGCTTCGAGAGGCTGCCAGGTGGTGCTAGCGGCACGACTAGAGAAACGGTACTTGCAAAGTATTTTCCTGGCGCAAATCATGATGATTTGAAAACGAGAGACTTTTTGCAAGCAAGCCAGAGAGCGATTGAACAGCTTGACTACGATAGCGCCGTAATACTCTGCACAGAGGCGATCAAGCTATCGCCGGAAGATCCGGCGGCATACTTTATGAGAGGGCGTGCTCGGTTGGATGCGAACAGCTCCGATTCGGCGAAAACGATTGACGACCTTGAAAAAGCAGTTGCCCTCAACTATGACGATTCAAAAGCTTACGAACTCCTGGCGAGAGTATACGAAATTCAGTCTCAAACTAAAAAAGCAATCGACTGTACCAACAGAGCGATTGAAATCTATCCAAAGGAAAGCGGACTATACAAGCTTAAAGCGGCTCTTCATGCCGCTCACGGCGACCAGCCGGGCGCCAGAAAGGCCTACGAGTCCTGGATTCGCATCATGCCCAATCATCCTCTGCCGTACACTTTGCGCGGACAACTTTTGGAATCAATGAGAGACTACGATGCGGCGCTTAAGGACTATCAAAAAGTCTGCACCTTACCTGAGGCCGCCAATTCGGTCTCTAATCGAGACATGGTATTCAGACTTCGGGCCGGTCTTTTGTCCAAGCTCGGCAGGCATAGTGAATCGATTTCCGTCTTAAGCGAAGCACTAAAACAAGATGATGACGAGGATGAATTGTATCGCTTGCGCGGAGACGAATATATGCTGACGAAAAACTATCAGCGGGCAATTGCCGACTACACCCAATCCATCACCAAAGCACCTGAATTTGCCACGAAAGCATTGGAAGCGCGCAGCAGAGCTTATGCACGCATAGGCGACAGAACCAACTCTGCAAAGGATTTCATAAAAGCGAAAGAGTTACGCGATAAGCCGGCCGAACGCCCCGTATATTGAGTCTATTTTCCTACACCCGAATAGAACTGACTGGCGGCCTCATGCTCAGGTGCCAGCGAACAGCTTGCCTGCATTCTGCAGCTACGACGGTGTTTCGATTAGTTTCAATTGATTGGCTATGTTCGCCAGGTGCCCTCTGGCAAAATCCCGCTGTGCTGTATCTTTTGGCTTGAAACGCAAACCACAGTCTCTTGCTTTTACCAGGTTCTCAATCGCTTTTGCTTTGTTCCCGAGCTTGCTCTCAACTACGCCGAGCTCGAGGTACAAACAGCTCATGGAGATAAGCTTAGCTCCGTCGAGGTCGTCAGCCTTAATCCAGTAACTCTCACTACGCCTAAAATTTACTCTGGCTCTCTCCAATTGGTTGTCGTGAGAGAGCGCCGCCCCAAGAACCAGATAGGCATTTCCGCGAAAAAAATCATTGCCGTCTCGCTCGAGTAACTGAACCGATTTAGTACCAATTTCGATGGCTTGCGCATTTTTGTTCAATGCTTGATAACTTATCTGAGATGCACAGCGCAAAAAATTACCGGCATTTTGGCGGCAATCGGAAGCAATTGCGGTCTCACATTGGGGCGAAGCGGCCACTTTCAAAAGACAATCCGCGCCTTTCATATACAAGCGAAAGGACTCCTCGGCTAAGCGCTTTGCTGCCGCTTCTTCTGCTAATTTTGAAAACCAGATTGCAACCTCTCGCTTCTCGTTAGCTTTTGTTGCCTCAGCAAACCTCTTGTCAAAAATCGCTTCGGATTTATGCAAGTCGCCAAGCCTCAAATAGCATAGAGCAATTTTCATATCCAATACCGGCACAAAATATAGCAAGTGTTGATTTGCAAGGGCTCTGCTGCGCAAGTCATTCAGCTTCGCCAATGCCTTTCGAAAGACAGCTTTCTGTGACGGCGGTGTTAGATCAACGAGTCCACCGGGTTGATAGAATTCAGATTCAAACGCTTGGCGTTCTTTACGTAGTTCTTCTTTCTCCAGCGTCTTTTCCACATCATCACGGACTTCCGGCGCCAAAGCCACAGAGTTGGCGAACACAGTTTTCTCTTGCTCCACAATTTTTTCGCGCGGGACTGCAGGGGCTGAAGCATCGGATTTCTCGGAGTTCGGACTTTTCTCCTTTTGGCAAAAAGTTCCTCCCAGATAAAAACCGAGAAGTCCAGCAGCCAGAGCTGGTACAAGCGCGCTCGTTACTAGCAAGATCTGAAACTTCCTGCGCGAAATCGTAATTGGTGCAGCTGTATTTTCACGCTTCTTTTGAGCGGCGGAAATTCCTAATACCGGAGCGCCTTTGTATATCTGCGCCAGATCGTTTGCAACTACTCCTAAATTCTGATAGCGGTCGGCAGGCGCCTTGGCAATCATTTTTCGAACCAGCACTTCCAACTCTGCAGGAAACTCTTTGCCGAGAGAAACTTCCTTAAGCGTCGGAATTGGTTCCGATTGATGCATCATCATTGTCGAAAGTGCATTCTGACCGACAAATGGAGTGGTGCCGGTGAGAACTTCGAAAAAAACGCAGCCGAGCGAATAGATATCGGCGCGATGATCGACCGCCGTGCCTGCGCATTGCTCCGGGCTCATATAGAGCGGACTTCCAAAAATCTCCCCGGTCGCAGTCAAAGCTTGGAAGTTGCCATCTTCGGCATAAGCAAGTTTGGCAATGCCGAAGTCGACGACCTTAACAAAGCCCTCTTCGCCGAACGGAATCGTACGCGAAAGCATGATATTGCTGGGCTTGATGTCTCGATGAACAATGCCCTGATCGTGAGCATATGATAGACCCAGGCAGACTTGTGCAAAACAAGCGACGACCTGTTCCAAATTCATGACGCCATTTTTTTTCAAATGCTCGCTCAACGTAATGCCGTCTACGAAGTCCATTACCAGATAAGGTTGTTCGCCCTCCAGCAACCCGAAATCGTTGACCTTGACCAGATTGGGATGATTGAGCGACGAGGCTGTTCGTGCCTCGTTCTGGAAACGCCTGATCATCTGGTCTGAGGCTTTCTGGCTATTCAATGTTTTCAGGGCGAAAAATTGATGCAAGAAAATCTGCTCAACCTTATAGACGTGCCCGATACCGCCCGAGCCTAGCAGCGAAACGACTTTGTATTTACCACCGACAACCTGACCCGATACGAAACCGTCAGCCGTCGGCAAAGGTGCGTCCGTAAAGTGAGTTTTCTCGATATCCTCGGGATGTTCTGCCATGCCAACATTTAACCAAAATACGAATGAAATGAAACGAGGACGAAACAATTGATTTTGCAACCCCAGCAGGCGGCAACCAGCGACCCAGCGAGCAGAAAGTGCCAGACATCATTTCTTCATCCGCGTAATTGCTACATGTGGTAGTACAACAATGTCGAAAAGCAAACGAGGTGGATTTTACAGGCCCACCCCGTTTGCAACTTTCGCGCCACCGCTTATCCGACAGCAATCGGCACTGATACGTCTCTATTGCCACTCCGGCGGCACCACTCCCCACTCATCGTGCGGGCGACCTTCCGTTTCTGCCCAGAGGAGCGTGAAACCAATGGTGCGCGCTTCACTTTCGTGACCCGGCCACTTTGAGATGATTGCCTTTGCCGCCCGCAAGTTTTTCCGTGCGCTCTCAAAGTCTCCCATATTCAACTGGCTGAATCCGACACGGTTGAGCGCATAGGCGAGTGCATGATGATCGGCGCCGAGTCTCTTGCGGCAGACCTCAGCGGCTTTGGTGGCGGAAGCCTCGGCATGCTCGTGGACATTCTTACTGAGAAACGCATCGGCCTCCGCAATGAGTGCCCATACGGGGCACTCCGCAAGCACCTCCTTGAAGTGCTCGAGGTTGCGATCTAGGATGCGCGCCAATTTGTCCGCAGTTTCGTTGTGGCGCTCGTGAGGTTCTACCAGCGCGGCAGCACGCTTGAGCAGGCTGACCGCAGTGATGAGGTTTTCCTCGCGCTTGTCTTTCGTGCGCTCCTTGCCGTAGGTCCAGGCGAGCTGATTGAGCAATTCAGCCTCCAGAAGAGGATCCTTGGCGCCGTGCTCGGCGAAAGGCAGCGCTTCCTGCAGGATGTTCCTGGCTGCGTGCACAGCACCTTCGAGAAGCAAATGAGTGGCTTCCTTGAGCATCTTGTTTACAGCGTCGGCGTGAATGCCTCGCTGAGCCTCCTGCATGTTGTGGCGGCTGAAGAAGAGCAAGTCAGGCTCCTTCGGACCGGGCTCATAGATGCGCTCCAGTATCGCCACCGCCGACGCATAATGCGCTTTGGCGGAAAGCTTGTCGCCAAGCTTGGAGAGCATGCAGCCGACACTGTTGTGCAGCTCCGCTTCCAATTCGGATTCGCCGGCAGCCTGAGCCTTGGCGAGTGCGTTTTGGAAAAACACGAGAGCTGTATTGTAGTCGCCCGCGAGCATGTGCCGCTTGGCGTCGTTTTGCCACTGTTTGGCTTCTGAGATCAACTGCCGCAGCAGCGACGTGACTGTTCTTTCGCCGGGGTCCTCGTGGGAGGCTCCAGCGCTATTTTGTGATTTCATATTTTTATATAGCTGGAATTCAAATGCCTCCTTGCGAGTAGCAGCAAAGCTGCTTCGCACAAGCGGTCGAGGCCTACAAACCGCTGTGCGATATCCGTCGATTCGTGCGACGTCCGTCGATTCGTGCGACGTCCGTCGATTCGCTCGTTACTTGTTGCTGCGCTTGCCGTAGAAGTGATATGCCTCATCGTTGAAGACGAAAGTGGCAAGATACTCGTGACGGCAGCGAACTGTCTCGCCGTTCTTGAACAAGAAGAACGACTCGTTGGCGGCAGTTCCCGTGTCCTCTTCTTCGAAGGACGCGGTGATTATGCCATTGATAACGGTGACAGCCAAGAAACGGAACCCATGTGTGCTCAGCTTGAGTCGCAGCTCGGTGTGTCCGTTGTTTTCGTCGACCGTCAATTGATGCGGGTTGATTACGCGATTCATAGTTTTGATAGTTGATTGTTTCGAACATCTCCGCTGAATCAAACCAGACACGGGGCAGTTTCCAGCGCAGACGATGTCCGGCCGCATTAGCGGCTGATTCATCGGCTGGTCATTCGTGCAAGGGCTCGAAGGTGCGCTTATGTTTGCTGTCTTGTGAGAGGATCAACTGGAGTGTTTTCAACCTGCCATTTCCTCGACGAGAGCGCAAGCAGTCAAAGAACAGTCCGTACACAGCCCGGTACGCTGAAAAGCTGCACTGCGGCGGTTGTCTGATTACCGAAGCTTTTGAATCAAAGAACCAGAATGAAACATTCAATCGCGCGGCTCTTCCCGGGCAAAGATTAGACACTTGCTCAACTAGCGTCAATCGTTACTCAAAACCATACCGGATCGGCTTTTCAAGCCATCTCGTGGGGTGAGCATGACAAAAATGAACCATTCCCATCTGTACGAAAAAAAGGCACTTTTCGGACTGAAGGCACACCACTTTTTAGGCGCCCGTGAGGCTTTCACATTTGAAGCCGGCAAACGAAATTGATGACCAAAAGTGAAATGGTTAACTGGTGGGCGTTTCCGGACACGCCTTCAGTCCGAAAAGCAAACAGTTTTCGGACTGAAGGCGACGGTGCAAATTCCGCATAGTCACCCGGGAAATTTGGAGACCAGACTTCAGGCACGCAACCATTCATGCAAACTGCGCAAGTATCTCATCTCATGCATATACAGCTCACAGGATGGTCATTTCAGCCAAATTAATCGAGCAAGCAAGCGTACGAATCATCATTCTATGGCAGCAAAAGTGCATGTGGTGAACGTTTTCACCATCAGATGTAATCCCCCGAAGACTTAGGCCAAAGCCCGGATAACTGATAGTGTCGAGTCAAATCTGTTCGCGCATCCATTTCGAATAACAAACTCCGCAAGTCTCACCCATTTACCTCTCCTGTCAATAAACACTCTTGAGCGACGCTCATGATGTTTAACGCAGTTGTATATGGAGCTTGCGACTCTATTCGGCGGTATGGCGTTGACAGCAAAATCACCGACCAAAACCAAATCATCCCTATGAAAACGAAAAACACTGATGGCCGTTCGGCAACGAACGAGAGAGCTGCGCGAGCAACAGCAATCATTGACCGCAGCGACGAGCCTCCAGTGCTCGTTGTTGTAGACATGATGCTGGAGTTCAAAGCCAGCCGCGATCCCGAAACCCAAACAGCCGTTGCTGCCGAAATTCGGCGTGCCATGGCTGCCGGCGAGGCGATTATCTTCGTCGAATACGCTGGCGGACCCAGCTCCACATATCGCGACTTGCTCGCTCTCGTCCAGGACTACAAGGTCTGGTGCGTGGTCGAAAAGCACACGGATGGCGGAGCGGAGGAAGTCTTCGAAGCATGCATGGAGAACGGCTACTGGCCGGAGAATTTCCGCTTTGTCGGCGTCAATGCTGACGGCTGCATCTTTTCGACAGTCGAGGGTCTTTGCGCAAAATTGCGCCACTGCCACATCGAAATCGTTCGCGCCGCTTGCCACACCGATAGTGGCTGGACCAACTGGCCTCGAAAGTTCGAGAATATGCCGAATGTTGCAGTGGTCTGAGGAGACAGCAGGGCAAATAGCTGCATTCGACACCGGATAAGTACAATTCGACACCGGATAGGTAACCATTGGGTTTGGGTTCTACCCCCACTCCCTTTTGGTTTTTGCCGGTTATCTTATATGCCATAGTACTAATACTTTTGCATTCGTTAGTCTTATCAGACTGGAGGACATAGCTAAAAGCTGGGTAAATTGCCTTTGAGGATCAGGTTAGACCCTCGTTTTGTCTCCTATGCTGCAAAAGAACATCCCCCAGCGCCCAGAAGGCCGAAAAAACCATCAGCTGCCCTTGCAGGACACTGCGCCCTCGTTTCAACAGATCGAGGACATGTCGACGTGGGCGAATATTCCGACCAACAAAGGCAAGACAATCGAGCTGCCTTTCAGAGAATTCGTTCTCATGGCGCAAAAGGTTGGTTCCATGGGTGTGGAGTGGATCTTGTATCGCAATGACGGTGTCACTTCTGCCAGAGAGTGGACTATCGTAAATGACGACGTCAACATCATCCACAACACGATTTGCGCCCAGTTTCCAGATGCCGAAGTGAGCCTTGCGACCAGCGCCAGACTCGGGCCCACCTCCGTCCACTTGGACGGATTGGTCGACGAGCCTAAATCCCAAGCTGCACCAGCACCCGGAATCGCATCCCTTTCCAATAAGGGCAAAGCCAGCATGAACGGAGGGCTCAGACCGGCGCAAATACCTGCACTCTTGCAGTCGATCGCACTGGGCAGCATGACCGGCAATCTCGAAATTGTCGCAACGAATGATACAGCCGAGCTTTACTTCCAGGAGGGCAAGCTCTACCACTGCAGCGTCAAAGGAGTGGAAGGAGATGGTGCAGTCGTTGAGCTGGCATCTTGGGACAGCGGCGATTACTCCTTCTATCCGGATATCACGGTAGACAAGCTGACGGTCAGAAACCGGCTCGAGAACCTGCTTATGGAAGGCATGACTCTTGTCGACCATTTAAAGAGCCTGGCAGCAGCCGGAATGACCATGGAATCTTTTGTGGTCAGGGTAGTGCCAGGGATAACGGAACATCAATTCGAGCAAATGGTGTCGCAAGGAATTCCAGCCGACCTGAACTTTCAGAAGTCGCTCTATCAGACAGTCGACGACAAAACTCAAATGATCGAGATTTTGCGCCGCTTTCCATTTCCGAAGCGTTTTTGGGTGCCGACAATCTTCAATCTCATGCAGTGCAAGCTTATCAAGTTTGTCGACGAATCTCAAAATGCGGTGCCGGCGCTGTCGACACCGGCTCAAGCTTCACCCGGAATCGAGCCTCTGCAAGTTGATTGGCAGCAGGTAAGAATGCTTGAGCGTGGGCTGACTCGTTCTGATACAGGCATACTCTCTTACGCTGCGCTATTACTTTTCCTGGAAAGAGAGTTCGCAAGAAATGAACGTTTTCACCGACCGTTTTCGCTGATAGTCATCGAGGGCGGCATTCTAAGACCTGAAGGAATTCAACCCTTGAACGCCGAAGCTTTGAAGGCTCTGGCGCAACGCATCGAAAAACTGAAGAGAAAAACAGACA
>CAZBOX010000179.1:0-12318 GCA_964493595.1 uncultured Candidatus Obscuribacterales bacterium
GCATAACCTTGCGGCCGGATGAGTCTTTCATTTCTATTCCACCGCCACAGTGGCAAAACTTTCAAAAGGTTTCTCAGATTTTGGACGCGCCGCAAAAGTAAGCTTCTCTAACTTTCATTGTTGCGAAGCCGCATCAGATAAAGTATTCGACCGTTCGACTCGAGCGGTGTTTTCTCGATAATCTCAAAGAACGTTTCAAACTCTCGCTCGAAATTCTCCTGGTTGTATGAGCTGAAAACGTCTTTGCGACTGGCCAACAGCCTTTCTACTTGCACATCTGATTTGGGAACGAATTCAATAATCAGGTGCTTGCAGACTAGTGAGAAGAACTCTGCTATTCTCGTGAATGGAACGTTATTGGCGATTGCCAGGTGATGGACGAGTGCCAGAGCCAGACCAGTATCGCAGGGACCTCTCTCGATGAGACTGGCTCTCTCGTTGTTCGACCAGCCGATGCTGGGTGTCGGCGCCGTCAAGTCGATGACCAGAGGCAGAATCAGATTGTCGCTTTGCGAGGATGCATCCAGATAGTTCTTTTGAACGCACAGCGGGTCCATGTCCAAGGAGATGGTCATAGCGCCCAGCCCCGCTGCCAATCGGCTGTAACGGCCGCAATTGGCTCCGAAATCAAAGACGGTTTTCGGATTGGTTTTCTCGAGCATGTCCTGCACTGTGCTCAATTTGAGCTCGGTTGTCTCTTTTGAATAACTGTTGCATTCGTAGTAATCAGACCAGTCAGATTGGCATTTCGGCAGATTGATGCTGGAGACCGCTGCTTCCAGGGATTCAATCAGTCCAAGCAGGGCGTGTTTTGGCAAAAATTTCGACTGCGCGTTTGCGGATTTCCCTGCGAATTTGTTCTGTAGCTTTGCATGCAGGAATAAATGCATGAAAAGATTGGCATTCAGCATTGCTCGCCTGGGAAGCAACTTGCAAGCCAGATCCAGCGGAACACCGTCGATGTGGCTTTGGGTGAGCCTGCTTAAACGCAAGTCCACGTATGCCATCAGTGCCAGTGGGGCAAGAAAGTGTTGGCAAAACTGGCGGTATGCCACCCACGGGCTGCCGGCTTCATATTTTTCGAAGGACAGCGTGTCGATAAGAGAGGGATTGCTGCCGAAAAATTGAATGTTATAGGCGCTTGCATCCTTGAGCGTCATGTCGTAATCGAGAGAGATCTTCTGGATGCGCAGTGTCGCTAGTGCGGCTGCTTTCAGCTGGCTGAAACTCCATTCGTATGGATAAGAAATAAAAGGAACTCTGGCAGGCTTGAGGATTTTGAAGGTGCTGCCCGTGCGATTGACTTCTATATCGGAGTCTTCGTGCGGAACAAGAAGTCCTTTGCCGACGAGTGTTATGTAGAGTCCTGACTGAGTAAGTTGTTTGAAATTGTCGCTGTAGGAGACACGTACTTTTCGATATAGATTTCCTCCTTCTTCGAAAACGTATCCATTGGGATCGCGGAAGGAGGAAGAAAGCGGCTGGGGAATAGTCATTTGCATTGTCGCCTCGCTTTGATTTTGAGGCTGATTTTTTTCAGCAATGCTTTGACTGTAAAAAGCGCTCCGAAAAAGAAGCCCATGCCCAATTGCATAGCGTAGCTGCCCGTCGAAGGATCGACGTAAGCAGAGGCTGGTTCGATAAAGAACAAAGATAGTAAGAATGCTAGGGGCAGTGAATCTTTTAGAAGACGTAGATTGGCACTTTCGCAGAACATATGAATTCTCCTCCGGTAGAACCGCACTTGCGGTATCTGTAGTCCAACGTATCTCAGTTTGCACGTTTCGCCTATTGTTCAGAGTGTCTTATCGATTTTGAGTATGGATCTGCCTATACTGCCGTATGGGCAAAAGTTAGAAAATTGGCCGTTGTGTCGCGCGTTGTACTCGTAAAAGCATGCCTGATTTGCTTTTACGGGCATAATGGCCGCTTTCGTGCAGTCCATATTTTTTTCGCCTTTCCCTCACGTGAGGGAATTTCTAAAGTGCGAATTGCCTTATTAATAGTGTTAGCCGGAAGGTGAATGCCGGCTTGCTTACTAGAGGAAGATCATGAAACGCCAGAGTGCTAACCCTCAGAGCCTCTTCAGAAGCCGTGAGCGCGGCAACATGATTGTCCTTGTCGTTTCTATCCTGGCTGGCTTGGTGATTGCTGTAATTCTTTTCATGCTCGGGTACATGCGCATTCTGGGTTCGCATAGCGAGCAGCGCACTGCAATTGAAAGCGCCGCCCTTGCTGCTGCAAAAGATCTCAGCCGTATTGTTGTTGAAGATCCGAATTTCGGCTTTATCTCGCTTTCCGATGGGGCGCCTGTCGGCACAAGTACGGCCGCCGGAGACAAGTATTTCATGCCGGTACACGGCATCAATACAATTCTCGGTACGATCCGGCTGGACATGATTGTTGCCGATCAGTTGAATGATCCGGTCATGAAGGACTTTATCGACCGAGATTATGCCAATGCCATGGCTGCTAAAGATCGCCTGGTCAACGTGCTGGAGACGGCTGTCTCGGGAGCGCCTGGGGCAGGTTCGGAGCCTCGCGACCGAGACGGAGCGATCGTAGATCCCTATGAATCTGCCGTCAAAGCATACAAGTCCAATGTGATCAGGCAGACTGCCAACTCGAAATTCGTAGAAGGCTCACTTAAATTGCAGCTTGGTTGCATTGCCGGAGGCGGCAGCACGAACATTCCGATTCCCAAACCTGACACGCTCTCGAGTGTGGGCAGTAATCAGCGAATCGGTAATTTCTACAAGTCATATACAAATATTCCGTTTGGCGACAAAGATTTCGTCTTTGCAGGCATAGCCGAAGGCGCGACAATTGTCGACAACAACAAGTTCAGCAAAACCTTACCGGGTCTGCCTTATGTGATTCCATCGATTGTGCGGGCCGAAGGCGATCAAATGATTTCCACGAGCGACGGAACCAGTGTTCACAAAGGTATCCAGAAAGCTGCCGCCTGCGCTCAACCTTTCAACGTCTACGATCCAAAGCCGGCGCCCGGTCTTCTATCAATCAGTTTTCCTGATGGAAAACCGCCTGAAATCGCCAGCCTTGGCAGTTTGTGGATCGAGCCGCAATTCCTGTCTCCATCCAAAGATACTCAGATACTCACACCTCTTGGCGGTGACTATCCGGGCGGTGGCGGCACTCTCAGTCCCAGCGCCTGGTCGGCAGGCGGAGGCGGTGGCGGCGGCGCTTCCGGTAATACGCCTGTGAGCATGATCTGGAGTAGTTCATTCTATGATTGGCTGCGTCGGGGCGGCACCAAAGTCGATATCAACTCCATCAAGGCTGCAGTTGCTGCTCCTTTTCCTTCAATCGTTCCTGGCAGCAAAGGGCATGCCAATGTCTTCGGCTTCAATTCTGATGGGACGGTCCGCACTGGGCAGCTCGCCATTCAACCGCTGCCCTATATGTCGGTCAGCGAGAATCAATTTGTCTCGGTTTCGAAAGATGCCTTCACGAGCAGTGAGCCGGTCAAGTACGACATCATCGTCAGAGATCAATCCAATATCCGCGGCCGCATAGGAGGCGGGCGGCATGGCGGAGAGCCGCTGGACAACCCTGTCTACGCAGCAGCCCTTGCGGCCGGCTTGGGTGGAAGCGGAGGTTCTTATGGCGGGACGGTTACCTGGACTCCAACTGCTGCGAGCTTGCTCGGATTAATCGGCATACAGGGCAATCCCTGGAGCGGTGGTTTGCTGGGAGTCATCCCTACAGGTGTAGCTATCCTCGGACCGTACGGACTGATCACTCTCATTTATCCTCCGGCAACTCCCAATTGGGCCGTCGGACCTAATAACGACTTCGGGCAGGGTGTACTGCCTCCAGCGCCGTTGATGAGCTTCAGCACGGGACCGGCAGGCGGAGCGCAAAGACCGACTTATACAAATAACGGTACTGTAATCGATGTCAGATTTCGCAAGCAGATCCCCATTTTGGCTGCTCCGCCACCGCTTACAGTCCTGCCTGGACCGCGTTACAAGTTAATCGAGTATGGCGGAGCAACAGGACCTTAGTAGAAGATAGAACAGAGCAGACGCTTCATCTGCTCTGTTTTGCTTTTTCAAACGCCACACGAGCTTTTAAACTCAATTCTTTCCAATCGGTTCTATATCTCTCGGACTGGGCAAGAAAATAGTATCCCTCTAGAGCTCGGATGGAATGGACGAAAAGGTCAAAGTCTTACTGGTCGAAGATCATCCGCACATGCGCAAATCGCTGCGAAGACTTCTGGAAAGCGACGGCGCAATCGAGATTGTTGGAGAAGCCAGCGATGGGCGTGAAGGCGTCGAAATGTGCGTCAAGCTCAAGCCTGACGTAGTGTTGCTCGATGTCGGTTTGCCAGTCATGGACGGGATCGAAGCCTGCCGAATGATGCGAGAAAAGGAACCTTCGGCAAAGATCATCATGCTCACCTCACACAACAATGAACGCGATATTTTTGCTTCTCTGGCAGCTGGAGCAAACGGCTATTGTTTAAAGGACAGCGACTTCAGGAAGTTTCCTCAGATCGTTCAAACGGTGAGAGGCGGAGACCTCTGGCTGGATGCCGTGATTGCTTCCAAGGTCTTGAAGGTGCTGCCGACAACGGCATCTACTCTTATTTCCCAAAAGCTTCCCGCCGAACAACAAATAGTCTATGAGCCGCTCTCGAAAAGAGAAGTAGAGGTATTGGAATTGCTCGTAGATGGTCTGTCGAATTCTGATATCGCTGCCAGAATGGGCATCGGCATAGAGACAGTAAAAACCCATATCAAGAGCATCCTCGGTAAATTGGCTGTCAGCGATCGCACCCAGGCCGCCATCAAGGCCCTGCGCGCGGGCATCATTTAGTTCTCAGAAGCGGCAATTTGACTATGAATGAGCTGCCTTTGCCCAGTTCTGTCTCTACTGCTATCTCTCCACCAAGAAGCCTGACGATTTCATTGCACAGGTAGAGTCCTAAACCGCTGCTGCCGTAGCTTGCCCGAGTTCTCTCGCCTTTGACGAAACGTCTGAATATTTTCTCTTTGTCTTCTTGCGTCAATCCCGGACCCTGATCGGTAACGCTGACGTTGACGAAGTCTTTGTCCACTTTGGCGCTGACTATCACTTGTGAATTGGCGGGTGAAATTTTTACTGCATTCGTGCAAAGGTTTGAAACCAGGTGGACGATAGCAGTGCGGTCTGCTCTCACTGCAATATTCGAGCCGTTTAGAGCGCTAATCAATTCAACATCGTGGTGCTGTGCCAGCGGGCGCACGACGTCGATACTCTCTTTGATTGCCGGAGCCAGCTCTACGTCTTCAAAACTAAGAACTTCCAAGCCGTCGTCGTATCGAGAAAATTCTAGAAGCTGTTTGACCATGGTAAGGACATCTTCGATGCTTTCGCGAATTTCTTCGAGCATCTCCTCGTCTTTATTCTTCTGCTTTTCTGCCTCGAAAAGCAAAGCTTCCACTGTGTAATTGCAGGCGATGAGTGGGGTTTTCAAATCATGAGCAATTGTTTCCAGGAGCAATTCTTTCTGCCGGGATAGGCGCACTTCGTCGGTGACGTCCCGCAGCAGCAGGATGAAGCCCTTTAGCTCGCTTCCTTCCATGACAGCCCAGCTGGTCGTGTCGAAAAGGTGCTCCTCTCTTGTCGAAGGGCGCTTGATACTGAGCGCGGTGCGTTTCTTGGGGGCTTCATTATGATCCGCTTGTTTCAATCCCACGTCGTTCAGCTCGGGAAGCAGCTCTGCGATGCTGTTGCCGGGCAATTCCGTGCCTTCTATTTGCAGAAAGTCTGAAATCATTGGATTGGCATTGACAATTTTCAATTGTTGATCGAGCAAGATGATACCCACGGGCGCATTTTCGGCAATTTCACGGCTGATTCTCTTGGCTGATTCTGCTGATGCTTGCACAAGGCGGATATGTCTTCTAATAATGAAAAGCAGAAGTCCGAATAGAACGGCCAGAAAGACGGCAAGAGCGATGAATACATTGGCGGCAGACCGGGCGTCGCTTTCCGATTTGAGAGCGCGGCTTTTGACTAATTTCTGTTGCTCTAGCTCGATATAAACGACTCTGTTTCGTATTTGCTGCACCATCTCGAAGCCTTTCTTGGCTGCTTGCTTGGCTGCATCCTCGCTCATCCCACCGCCGGCGCGCTCGGCAGTAGCTGTGTCGTAATGTCTCTCGAGTGAGGACATCAGCCATTCCAAGTAGGAGATGTGGTGAGCGCGTCTGCTATCAGTGTCGCTGAGATTTTTCGTGTTGCGCATGTGCGGCGCCAATTGCTTGGTCGCCCGCTTGTAATGCTCCAGGTTCTCTTCATTAGGGCGTTTTAGATATTCGACAGCTTGAGCTTGCACGTCCTTAACGACTAGAAAAAGGGATTCCAGAGTGGCTAGAAGCTCAAGAGAGCGCTCTGCTGCACGTTCGCCCTCGATGGCTTTGAAAGAATTGTGATAGGCGCTGGCTGAAGCGAGTGCGACCAGGATAATTGCACTGACCAGACCAGCGGCGAGAACGCCTTCCGGTGACGGGAAATGCTTGCTTTTGATGTCTGACGACTTACTGTTGCTGAGCACGGCGCGGCTCTTTTTTACCGGTAAGGGTACACATCAATGATAGTCGTTTCGAGCGGCAAAATCGGACAATAAAAACGCGGTCACGAAGCAAGGTGGGCATCTCACTTCGTGACTCGCGTTATCCTGAGAATTTCGGCGACCTCGCGAGGCATCCAAGAATGCCAATCTCCGAAATTCGTTGTCTCAAATCGCTAGATATGAGCGCGAGAGATAAGTCCCGCGCCCTATCTTGCGGCGAAATTTTGCGGGGGCTCGCTGTCCTCAGCTACTCTTAATTTACGCCTTGAGTTGAGAGCGGATACCCCTCGCGAGAGGGAGCGCAGAAAAAATTGTTGGGCAGACCGTAAAACCGCTCGTGCCACCATTGGTGGTTTGTTGCCTGTCGAACAGATTGTCTCTCGGTCTATTTAGTTTGTGGAACTGTAGCGCTCTGGCTCTCGGTATTTTCCGTACCGTATTTAAGTGCTGCGTTGCCGGCCAAAATCGCTCTTCTGTATAGCTCGAGCATAATCAAAACAAAAACAATCGGGATTGCCAGAGACTTCTTTGTCACCAGTATGACTGCGTAAACATTGATGACTAGCCATGTTACGTAGGTCAGTGAGCGGATTCGCCATTCTATGTACTCCGGCCATTTGAAGGCGCAGGCGATAAATCCGGCGGCAGCAAAAATCGTAAAGTCATAGAAGAAGACGTGGGGCACAACCATCGGTGTTGCGAAAATGCATATTATGGCGGCCAGCGAAATCTTGAACGAATCAGCCAGATTGGATCTGATCAAGCGGCTGGAGAAAAATAACCCAACTCCGCCAAGAATAGCCGATACCGCATAGATAAGGGGTTTGAAAAGAGCATGCTGCTCGACGGGAAGCATGAGGATGATCGCCCTCGGCAGGCTTGTCGCCAGCTGCGTGTTGACGCCGAACTTAGTATCGGAGTACACCGCGTCGGCGAGCTTCATGGTCGTGAGCCACTCTTTGAACATATCTGGAGAGAAAAGAACCAGATTGACTGCGATTATGGCTGTGATACCGCAGGCGATACCAATCATTGTTTTGAATCGCTTCGCTGTTGCCAGTCCAATCGTCAGCATAACTGCTGGAATGAAGAATTGCGGTTTTAAGACAGCGAATGCCCATACCAAGCCGCCCAGCAGATCTTTGCGTTTTAAAACAAAATATAGCCCGCCCACCAGGGGCAGAAGTCCAAAAATGACACTCAATTGACCGATCCAGATGGAGAGCGCGAGAGGTATCAGAGTAAGCGATATCCACCCGGCTGCGATGTCGAGATTGCTTCCTTCATCGGTTTGCGAGGCGTGCGAAGAAATGAGAAATGCCGAATAGGCAAGGCATACCAGCGAGAGAATTTGCCATGCCAATATCGAATAGCCGAGTGGCAACAGGCTGAATGGCACGAAAAACCCTGCCACCAGAGGCATGTACATGTATTCAGCCGTGGCGCGAGCCGGCAAGAGGGGCAGAATTCTGTGTGCCGCTTTGTCGAAATCCGTGTCTATAAATGACTTAGCATCGGCGGGCGGGTACAGCATGCGCGCGTTGCCTTCGCGCACTAATTGCCCGGCTGTGTGGTAGGTCATCAGATAGTCAGAATTGGAGACCTCTTTGGGCATTTGCAGATCGGTGTAGATGAAAAGAAAGACGAGGATAAATCCCCATCCCGACGCGATCATCGAAAGATTTTTCTTCATTTGCTGAGGGCAGCCCTGTGCCTTTTGACCATCGCATCAACCGCAGGAGCGGTCGTCTCTACAGAAACACGATAGCAGGCTCGGGAGTCAGTCCGGGATTGCCAAGGGTAGTCATCTGCGCGAGTCTTATCCCTGTCGAAATAATCCTTCGACCATCTGGTTGCAAAGCGCTAGTGCGAGCCTGGTTAAATATGTATCTGAGAAGGTTTTTGATTCAATCACCACATCTTGTGCTTGATTACTAACCTGCGCGTTTCATAACCTGCCTATGTCCATTCTCAGCTCTTACCTCGAGGCCCTTTTCTAAACCTCCTGAAACCCTATGCCCAATGGCGCCTGTGGTTTTTTCACGCCTGACTCGAGGCGCGTTGAGTGACACGGATGGACGGTTTCGTCTGTCTAGCGGCATCAAGCATGTGTATGACTTGTGTCGTTCAAATTATTTCAATTCGTTTTCGTGAAAGTGGCTACTGCCGTGTGCGTCTGGTTTGCTCGCGCTCTCGGCAGTGACCGCTAACCACCTATTCGTTCTTCCAAGTAATCAGGTGCGTCCTCCTCTCTGGTTAGGGCGTGCCATTTACCTATGAGGTAACACCAATGTCTAACGCCCCTCAGCCCCCACCGAAGTGGAGGCAAGTTTTGAAGCGGACGTTCAAGTGGTCCGCGATTAGTGGCTTGATGGCGCTGGTTGTGATTCTCACACTGGCGCTCAATGCCTTCAACTACTATGCCGTCGATCCGGTCGTCACTCCTAAAGAGCTGTATCACCGGACCTGGCAAGCGGTGAGGGTGAATTACTACGATCAAGACAAGCTGCGCGATTGGGCGCAGTGGGAGCACAAGTACGACGAGCAGATTCACACCGAGGAGGATGCTCTTCGCTTCGCTCGTGAAATGGTCGAGTCTCTCAATGACCCTTACACAATCCTGCATGGAAAGCAGGAGGTGCAAAACTTGATCACTGAAGCAGAAGGCAAACAGGAAATCATCGGCGTCGTCTTCAAACCCGCCTATGATCGCTCCGGCTCTGCCATGCTCAGTCCCAAAGGTTTGCAAATGCCAGAAGGTATCGACGCCTTTCCGACCATCGACCAGGTGGTGCGAGGTAGCTCGGCTCAGGAAGCCGGCATCAATCCGGGCGACGTTCTGGTGAGCGTGAACGGTGTCTCGACCAGCGGTCTGGCAATCGCCGAGCTGCAGAAACTTCTGTCCGGACCGGCGGGTGAGGAAATCAACCTCGTCGTCCGACAGAACGGCGTCGATGTGCCCGTCAAAGTGACCCGCAAGGAAGTGCAGAGACCAATCGTCTCTGTCCGGCGCTTGCCTGGCGATATTGCCTACATCCGGGTGGAGAGCTTCTTTCAGCTCGACCAGGCGGACCAGTTGCAAGCTGCTCTCGAGCAGGTGCAGGACTGCAAAGGCTACATCATCGATTTGCGAGACAATGGCGGCGGTTTCATTCACTCCGCTGTCGAGTCGGCTGCGATGTTCATGGATGCGGGCAATATCAGCACCATCGAATTCCACAGTCCGGCAGGCTTAATGAACGCGACTGCTTCAGTTACTCCCGGCCGTCTCTGGGTGAACGTCAACGGAGTTTCGGTTCCGTGGACGCGTCGCCCAAATTTGGTCGGCAACAAACCTGTCGTGCTGCTCGTTAACTTCGATACCGCCAGTGCCTCTGAGCTTTTCGCATCGGCTCTTCAGGACAACGGGCGCGTGCACGTGATCGGCGTGCGCACTTACGGAAAAGGCATCGGACAGACGCTAATTCCTGTCGGCAACGGCAACCGCCTGCGTGTCACCAATATCGTTGGACACACGCCTTCCGGCCGCTGGCTGGGAGACGCCGGAATTTCGGTGCGTCATGGCGTCATTCCGGATACGGAAGTGATTGCCCCGCGCAACCTGCTCATCGGGTCAAGCAACGATAATCAGTTGCGCGCAGCCGAAGAGTACATTCGCAAACAGGTTCCTTAAGTGGAGCGGAGCGGTAAGAGTTGAGGCTTACGCCAGAACTCTTGCCGTTCCGTTTTGCGTTTTAGGCTTTGCTATTAAAAGGCATAGTACATTTTTCGGACCTTCGGGAACTCCCGTCCATCCTGCGCGTCATCTCGATGTGCTTGCAGGGCGAGCCGATGTTGGAAAAGGAGGAAACTTAGATGAGGATCTTGATCAGGCTGGGCTTAATGGCTCTTGCGTTCGCCTTCATTCTTCCCCAGATTCATGGCATCAGCTTTCATGGCAACTTTGCAATAGCTCTTGTCCTGTCGCTTTTATTCGGTCTGGTTCTCTGGCTGGTTGAAATTTCCGTAATTGCTCTGTCGGCGGTTTTGACAGTGACCTCGCTCGGTCTGGCCCTTCTCTGGCTGATTCCGGCGTGGATTCTGGGCTTCTGGTTGCTGCCGGCATTCGCCATGATGCTCACTGCTGATTTTGTTCCACAGTATTTGACGGTCAATGGATTTGTTCCTGCTGCCCTGGCTGGTCTAGTAATGCTTGCCATAAGCTTCTTGACCAGGGACGACGCGTGGACGAAGAGGGAAGTTTAGGCTCTTGGCAAAATGTGCCGTGAGCGCAAAAAAGTGTCTCTGGGTGACTCCTGGACAAGCAAGAGCGGCGCAACGCGTCGCTCTTGTGTTTTGGCAAAAACTTTGCACCAGGTACGGTATTGTTATGAGCTGCCTTTAAGCTCGCTGCGCGCCTGGCCAAGCTCAGCGAAGTAGGTTTTTCCAATTTTGGTCCGCTCAGATTTCGATGAGCGTTTGATAAGCAAAACAGTCCAGGTATCCGAACGCGGAAATGCCCACAGCTGCAGGCATCTGTGACGCGTTGCGTTTGTAACCAGAGGCTGATACACAAAACTTCTCTGCAAAAGTAACCGGCGAAGCGCTAGTTATAAATTACACTTCCCTTTCTTTTCGATTACCTGCACTTAAGCGCTTCAGAATTCTCACTCATGAGCTTTTGCCAAATTTCTTACGAGGGTATCTCTCGCAAGTGTTTTGCTGAGCTGTGAGCGCGGTGCTGATTGCTGTGAAATCGTGGAAATCGAAGTGTGATTCCGGCGTCCGATGCTCTGAGTTTGTGCCGGAGCTAACCTGAAACACTTTCGGAAACTTTGTTTCCAGCAAGGAGACAACCATGAGACAGGAACTCGACGATGCACTCGTTCGGGATTTTCCCAATCTCTATGCTGACCGTAAGTCAAACAAGAGCCCCTTCTACTGGGGTTTTGAGTGCGGCGACGGTTGGGAACCTCTGATTCGCAAGCTCTCTGCGGAAATCGAGGCAATCATCGTGGCGATGCCCGAGAAAGAGCGCAAGAAGTACAGAGTCAAGCAGGTGAAGGAGAAATTCGGCACCTTGCGATTCTATATGGGCATCGCTCACGACGGCATTCGTGCTGCCATCGACAGAGCCGAGCAGGAAAGCGCGGTGACGTGCGAATGCTGTGGTAAGCCCGGCTCTGCCCGAAGCAATAGTGGCTGGCTCAGTGTCCTCTGTGACGAGCATCACGCGGAGCGCCAGAAGAAGCGCTAGCTTCCAATTTCGTGCTGATCTTTCTTGCCTGCATCCATCTCAACTTGCAAGAGATCATCATGCGCAACCAGAAAAAGTATCCGGTCAGACCACAGGATAGAGCTGGCGGCATCGCGTCTGCACTGACGTTTCTTGTTTCTCTCATTGTCGGCGGTATGGTCACTCAGAGCCAAGATGTAAGAGTGGTGTGCGCGATTGTTTGCGCCATCACGCTTACTTCCACGATGTATTTCGTGACCAAAGACTTCGAGAAGAACGGCGGGCATGACGACGAAAACCCCGGACCTCCCGGCGGCATTTAAGCCCTCAAGGGCGAAGCCACGCGAGCAAGGGCAGTCAGCAGTCTTGTGAATGTTTTGCCACTGGGTCGCTCGGCGAGGCGTGTACGCAAGTACATTGCTTCGTCGGGCGACTCTTCTCTTGGGTATTCAATTTTTTTTCTCTATCTGTAATACTAAAAAGCATAGTAGAATTATGAGCGATACGGAATTTTGCT
>CAZBOX010000180.1:0-12296 GCA_964493595.1 uncultured Candidatus Obscuribacterales bacterium
GCGCCGAAATCGTAAATCGTCACTATATTCGTATGAGATAGACTGCTGGCTGCACGTGCTTCCTGCTGAAAGCGAGCATAAGTGACAGGGTCGTTCACCAAATGCGGTAGCAGTAATTTCACCGCCACTGTTTTGCCCAGCTGCCTGTCCACACCTTTGTAGACTACGCTCATTCCGCCTTGCCCGACGAATGATTTCAACTCATATCGATTGGCAAGCACCGTGCCGACCAGCGCATCCATGCGCTGACGTACAATAGTGTCGCCGCATTCTTCATCAAAGGACAGATAGGTTTCGTCGCCGTCCTTTTTATCAGTCGATGGCAGCACAGCTTTCTCGCAAATTTCAGGGGTGCCTGACAGAAAGGCTGACTCAGTCCCAGATGGAATCTGTTCTGCCTTTGCTTTCACGGGATTTCTCTTGGCTTTTTTGTCCGACTTTTCGGTCATATCGCAGCGTTAAGCTCAAGCTTGGCAGCTCCCCCCAGTCTAGACATACCTCACTTCGAGTGCAACAAAACCGTCCAGCCTGATTTGTGCGATGATACACCGATAAATGTTGCTTACCGACAACTTTTGATGACTGAAAAGAAGGGTTTGATGAGCCTGAATTTTGAGCAGCGGTTTCCCAGATTGCAGGGCATTGTCATTTTGGTATTTCTCTTTTTTCTGGCGACGCAAGCGGCTTCAGATGCCCCTTGCCAAACAGGCTGGGAAATCGACCAAAGAAGCGAAGAGCGCGGGCGCACGGTAATTCGTATTACAGAAAGCAGCATGGTGCTGTCCAGTAAGTTAATGTCGGCAATTTTGACGGCACCGAAATTTGATGCCTGTTTCTTTAATGAGAGCACCCGTAAATACGTGCTGATGCCGCATTCTGACTGGATGAAGCGCTACGCGGCTGGCAAGAAGGATATGAAAGGACCCTTTCCCGGAGAGAAGATTGCCGGTTTTTCCACGAAAAAGTACACGTGGAAAACAAAAAATCGGCATAAAACCATGGAATTGTGGGTTACTAAAGACTTGCCTCTTAGTCCTCCTTTGCAAGAATTCGTTTCCAGTACGATTGGTATCCCGTCCGGCATCGGCATGCCTCTGCGCATGGTTTCCAAATTCGATAACAGAGAACCTCGAATAGACATGGAAACAAAGTCGATCAAGAAATCCAAAATTCCCAAGAGCGCATTCGAGCTGCCAAAGGGATACAAAAGGTGCAAGAACGAGATGGAGCTTCTTTTAGGTGGTGAAGAGGACGGTGTGGACGCCTTTATCAAGTAATTGCTGATTAAACATACCCAGTTGCCATATATGGTTGGCTTTGTAATTGGCGTGGTATTGAATGTTCAACTCCCTGCAAGTAGTTGAGGTGCCCACTTAGTGGCTTCTATTCTGGTAGTCGAAGATGACGAAGACCTGTCCTCGACCATGGTCGAATGGCTGGTTTTCAATCATCATGAAGCCGAGGCCGCGCTCACTGGGGAAGAAGGCTTGGCGCGCATGCTGGAAAGGTCATTCGATATAGTCATACTTGATTGGCAATTGCCGGGCATGGCTGGAATAGACGTCTGCCGCGCTTACAGACAGCAGGGCGGTAAGGCGCCCGTTTTAATGCTCACCGGCCGGCGGGATCCTTCCGAAAAGGAAGCCTGTATGAAAGCCGGCGCCACTGAGTTTCTTCCCAAGCCATTCAGGCTCGAGCAATTGAGCAATCAAATCCAAAAGGTGCTGGAATTGGCAGGCACCAAGTAAACCAGTAAAGACACTACCCCTTTGAAGAGTTTGTGCAGATGGAAAGCTGGCTTCCCCGGATGACCCAAAAGAAAGCGGAATTCATCGCCAAAACGCGAGACCGCTTGACCGAGATGGAAGGACTGCTGGCGACGCTCACCTATCGCCCTGCGGATGCTGCCGTGATTAAACAACTGGCAGGTCATTTTCACCAGTTGGCGGGAGGCGGCGGCATCTATGAGCTTGACGACCTGTGCATGTACGCACAATTCGGAGAGACCATTGTCTTCGCGCTTGTCCGCCAGGGCGGTTCTGCATCTCCCGACGCAATAGACAAGCTCAAGGAAGCGGTTGAGAGCATGCGCGGTGCCATTGAAGTGGGGCGCCCCGATGCCAGACCACAGGATGACACCGGTCCTCTGCCGGCTGTAGCGCCGCAGATTAATGTCACCTCTAACGCCAAAGACAAGTCTCGCTTGCGCATTTTTGTCGTCTCTTCAGATCCTGAACACACCGAAGCGCTCGAGCCTCTGCTTACCGGCAATGATTTTGAATACCGAGTTTTCACAACTTCCAGCGAAGCTCTTGATGCTCTCAAGATGACGTTTCCGGACGGCATGATAGTGGACATACCGCTTTCCGACGGTAATGGATATGAGCTGGTTGCCAGTTTGCGCAATCTGCCTGGAGGCAATAAGCCGCCCGTAGTAATGCTATCGAGAGAGCAGGGCTTTCTTGACAAAGTTGGCGCGATTAGAGCCGGCGTCGATGCCTTTTTTGAGCATCCTCTGGACTTTCAATCCATTGTCGACAAATTGCGATATCTGCTCGACAGAGATAAGCCGGAGCGTTTCCGCATATTGTCTGTTGAAGACGATCCGGATCAAGCCGAATTCATTCGAGCCACTCTGGAATTCGCCGGATACAACGTCCTTACTCTAAATGATCCCAAGGCATTCGAAGAAGCGCTTCTGGCATTCTGTCCCGACCTTCTTTTGCTGGACGTGATGATGGGCGATATGACTGGTTTTGAAATTGCCAAATATGTTCGGCAAATGGAACGTTTTGTCGCCCTGCCGATTCTTTTTCTGACTACGCAAAATCAACTGGAAGCACACATCGAGAGTGCTCGCTCCGGTGGTGATGATCACTTGATCAAGCCGATCGCACCGCCTCTTCTGGTCGCCACCGTCGCTGGACGTCTGGAGCGTTATCGTGTTTTCCAGAAGATGTTGAAGCGCGAGGGACTAACTCAGTGTCTCACTCACAGCGCTTTTATCGAACGCGCCGGAGCGCTTGTCGAGCCGTTTCAGCGCCGTTTTTCTCTGGTGTTGATGCTCATCGATATCGATGGTTTGCGCTATGTCAATGAGCGTTATGGATTTCCGGCCGGTGACAAGGTTATCCTCACAGTTTCAAATTTATTGAAAAAAACTTTTCGTCACTCAGAATTGATCGGGCGTATCGGCGGCGATTCTTTCGGCGTGATGGTAGAGAACTTGTCTGTTCCGGAAGTTGCCGAACTCGGTCAGACATTTTTGCGGGAACTGGCCGCTGTCGAACACGTCGGTGGAGGTGAACCGTTTTTCGTTACGGCGTCAAGTGGTGTCGCATCTCTTGGAGACGGAATGGATTTGAAGGTGCTGATTTCTGACGCGGAGCAAGCTTTGCAGAGCGCCAAGGCACAGGGGCGCAATCGTCTCGTAAGAGCCGCTGGAAAAGCTTTGCGCTGAGTTTGTTTTACCGGCACTAAATATGGTGCCACTGTATTTGCATTGCGGCGAAGGAGAATCTCGTGACTGAACAAACATTGATGGAAAATCTCAAATCGACTACTCGAGCCGACCACGATTCGGCCGAAGGTCATGATTTCCAGCGATTACTCTTCTCCGGTCAATTGCCTTACGAGACCTTTTGCGATTATGTCGGTCAGCTTTTCGTTCTGCACAAAGCGCTCGAGGACGAACTCAAGCAAGCCTGCAAAGACGAGCGCGTGAAGAAAGTTCTTGCAGACTGGCAGTTTCAAGAAGGCTTTCTAGAAAAGGATCTGTCCAGCCTGGGTCGCAAGAGTGCCGATTGCAAGCCTTTACCCCCTACTGCCAAAATCATCCAGTCGATACGCCAGACGAGTCAGAAACACCCGATTGCCTTGCTTGGATATCATTATGTGCTTCTGGGCAGCAAGCATGGAGCAAGGATGATCTGCCCCAATCTCAAAAAATCTTATGGACTGGATGGGCACGAAGGCACTCTCTATTTCGACCCTTACGAAGGCAAATTCATGCAGTTGTGGGGTGAATTCAAAGAAGCCATGAATGCCAATCAATTGGATGAATCAGAAACTGCCGAGACTTTGAATGCAGCCAAGCAAATGTTTCGCTCGATGGGCGAAATCGGCGAAGGGCTTCACGCGAATTCGGTCTGAAGATCAAGCTCACTTTTAATTGTTTCCGGCGGGCAATCCGTTGACTTTCCCGCGTGACTTCTTTTAAACTAAGTCGAAGATTAGACTCGTTCTAAAGCGGCGCGGCCGTTTTGGTCGCATTTTAGGAGACGCCATGATCAGGAAACGTCATTTCGCCCGTGTAGCGGCTACTTTATCCGTGCTTTGCGTTGCGTCCTGCGCTTCGTACGCACAAGCCCAGGAGTCCACAGATTCTGGAAAATGCCCGGTGATGGGAGCGCGCAACCCACTGCTCAGACCCACGGCAGCGGGCGCTTACGGCAATGGCGACTGGTGGCCCAATCAGCTGAACTTGAAGATACTTCATCAGAACCCGCCTGCCGGCAATCCTCTGGGGGGCAAATTCAATTACGCTGAAGAGTTCAAGAAATTGGACCTGGATGCGGTCAAAAAGGACATCAATACTCTCATGACCACGTCACAGGATTGGTGGCCTGCCGACTTCGGCAGCTATGGGCCGTTCTTTATTCGCATGGCCTGGCACAGCGCCGGTACTTATCGTGTCGCTGACGGTCGCGGTGGTGCCGGGTACGGAACGCAGCGTTTCGCTCCTCTCAACAGCTGGCCTGATAACGCCAACCTGGATAAAGCGCGTCGCTTGCTCTGGCCAATAAAACAAAAGTATGGCGATAAGATTTCCTGGGCGGACCTGATGGTATTGGCAGGTAACTGCGCTCTCGAATCGTCCGGTCTCAAGCTGATTGGATTCGCCGGCGGTCGCGAAGATGTTTTCGAGCCTCAGGAGGATATTTACTGGGGGCCGGAAAGCACGTGGCTCGGCGACAAGCGTTACACAGGCAATCGTCAGCTCGAGAATCCGCTTGCTGCCGTGCAGATGGGTTTGATATACGTAAACCCGGAAGGACCGAACGGAAAGCCTGATCCCCTCGCTGCCGCCAAAGACATAAGAGAAACTTTCGGGCGCATGGCGATGAATGACGAGGAAACTGTCGCCTTAATCGCCGGCGGTCATACTCTCGGAAAAGCCCATGGTGCTGCCGATGCCAGCAAGTATGTCGGACGCGAACCGGAAGGTTGTCCGGTTGAAGAGCAAGGGCTCGGCTGGAAGAATTCTTTCGGCAAAGGATGCGGCGACGCCACCATCACAAGCGGTCTCGAAGGTGCCTGGACATCGACTCCGACCAAATTCGGCAATGGCTATTTCAACCACTTGATGGGCAAAGAGTGGAAATTGACAAAGGGGCCCGGCGGAGCCAATCAGTGGACTCCTGAAGATGGAAAGGCGATTGTGCCGGATGCGCATGATGCGTCGAAGAAACATCCGCCTATGATGTTCACTACGGACATCGCCCTGAAAACCGATCCTGCTTATGCGGCTATCTCTAAGAAATTCCATGAAGATCCAGACGCATTCAGGCTTGCCTTTGCAAAAGCCTGGTATAAGCTCACTCACCGTGATATGGGTCCGGTGACCAGATGCCTCGGACCGGAAGTGGCTCCGCCGCAACTCTTTCAAGACCCGATTCCGAAAGTCGATCATAAGTTGATCTCCGATAAGGATATTGTCGATCTCAAGGCAAAGCTCCTGTCCTCTGGTCTGACTATTCCTGAGCTGGTTGCTACAGCCTGGGAGTCGGCATCTACTTATCGTGGTACCGACAAACGTGGTGGCGCCAATGGTGCGCGTATCCGTTTTGCGCCACAAAAAGATTGGGATGTGAACAATCCTGCCGAGTTGGCGAAAACCTTGCAGACCCTGGAGAAAATCCAGAAGGACTTCAATGCCGCGCAGTCGGACGGCAAGAAAGTTTCTCTTGCTGACCTTATTGTCCTGGGTGGTTGTGCTGGTGTAGAGGCTGCTGCCAAGAATGCCGGACACGATATCAGTGTGCCTTTTGTGCCCGGGCGCATGGATGCATTGCTCGAAAATACCGATGTGGAATCATTTAAGGTGCTTGAGCCGACAACTGATGGATTCCGCAATTTCAGAGGCAAGAATCCCGACAGACCGGTGGAGCAATTGCTTGTCGATCGCTCGCAAAAGCTAACGCTTACAGCTCCTGAGATGACTGTTCTCTTGGGTGGTTTGCGCGTTTTGAATACGAACGCCGATCACTCACGCAATGGAGTCTTCACAAATAGACCCGAAAAGTTGACTAACGATTTCTTCGTGAATTTGCTGGCCATGGACACCACGTGGAAAAAGTCCGGAAAGGACGCAAATCTCTACGAAGGCTGCGACCGGGCTACCGGCAAGGTCAAGTGGACAGGCACTGCAGTCGACCTGATTTTTGGATCGAATTCGCAGTTGAGAGCAATCTCAGAGGTTTACGCAAGCAATGACGCAGACAAGAAATTTGTCAAAGATTTCGTTGCCGCCTGGACCAAGGTTATGAATCTTGATAGATTCGATCTCGAGCCCGCCGTCCGCCTGGGGGCTAAGGCGGCGAAAGTCGAATCTTGATCCTGCCTATTTGACTGTATCTAGAGGGCGATGCTCTGCATCGCCCTTTTCGCTTCTGTATAAATTGAGCGCTGCCAGTATCGCCAGTGCAACATTGATGACGTTGAACATGATTACTGTCAGGACAGAGAGATTCATGCCGCCTATCTGGATGTGAAACAATTTTGCATCCAGAAGAAAAATCATCCAGAGCAAAAATGGATAACTAGTGAGAATCCAAACCCAGAGCCGCATTCGCCAGGGAGTAATGGCATATAGCTGGAGCGGATCGAATGATGGAAATGTCAACGCAGCGCAAAGAGCCAGCACGATGCATTCGTACATATGCACGTGTGCACTGTAGAGAAGAACTGCAATCACGCTAAAAGCAAGAGCCCAGGGAATCGCTCTGGCACCGATCTTTAGAGCATCCAGCCAGACTTTGAGTGTGACAAGCAGCCCTGCGATCATAATTGGAAAACTAAATTTCATAGCAATTTCGGGCGGCATCAAAATGCTCATGACGCCTCTGAATTCATTGCTCAATTTTCGCCATTCATTCAACTGATGCTCGCCGTCGTAAAATTTGTGGCTCTCATCAGAAGCGACGATTTCGCCATAGTGTAGTACTTGGCGAAATCGTTATACTTGATGGTCGGCAATTTGAACATCCACTCGAACATGAAGCCGGCCGCTATCAACAGCATTACTAAATAGAATGCCGCCAGAGTTTTTATCAGGATGCTTTTTTTGTTTGCCATCAATTCCCCGTTACGAAGATTATTTCAAAATGCCAAAAGCCCCGGGCGAACCCGGGGCTTTTGCTCTTCCAAATACTTATATTTGAGAAGTAACTGCGATTACTGTTTGGTGAAGGTCAAGGTAACGCAGTTTTCGCCTTCGAACTTGGTTTCGCCTTTGAAGCCGAATTCTTTAGCGAAGAGCGATGTGCAGTTCTCGAATTGAGCGCCCATCTTTTCTTCTTGTTCTTTGCTCATGTGGCCGAACTTCTTGAGTGCTTCCCACATTCCGCAGGTCTTGTAGCTGAGGTGTGCTTGCTTCTCATCGCCCCAGATTTCGATCTTGCTGCCGAAAACATTGGCTTCGAATTCAGCCATTGCTTTGACGAGTTCCATCGGGGTGTTTACTTTGAGAGCCTTGAAGTAAGCGACCTTTTCTTGGCGCTTTACGTTTTCAAACTTTTTGATCGCTTCTTCGCCGTGCTCGCAGATAACGCCATATGCGGCCATCCATTGCGAAGCCAGAAGACGTGCGGTTTCTTCTTGAATCTTTTGGGTGTTCCACTTGGATTCGATGAGTTCTTTTGTTGCTGTTGTCATTTTGATGTACAAAGCTCCGTGTGTGATTTGATTCGCTCAGTATAGGCGCCTAATCAATCAAATTAGCCACCTTTAAGAGAGCCTTTCTTATTCTTCTTGACATGGTGAGGCGCGTTTAATGATTGTGAGAATCCGCTACCTGCCTTGGTTCTACCGCGTGATGCTAGGCCTTAGATTACGCTCTTGAGTGACATTCTTGGTCTTGAGATGGCAGCGACATCAGATGCTTCCTTGATTTCAGCAAATTGACCGCTTTTGCTGTCATAGCTGAACACTTGCCCGGTCTCGATTTTGTATGTCCACCCGTGCAAGTTGATCTCGCGGCGAGCTAGTTTTACTGCTACCGCCGGATGTGTTTTCAAATTCTCTAATTGCACAAGCACGTTTTCCTGAATCGCGACGTTCAATCGCTCTTCTTCGTTCAGGCCTGAGTCCTTGTAGTTCTCGTCCACGATGCGTCGGGTCGCTTCGGCGTGCGACAGCCATGAAACAACGCTGGGAAGGTTTTTTATCGATTCCAGATTGAGCAGACCTTTGACCGCTCCGCACATGGAATGTCCGCAAACGATGATGTCCTTTACGCCCAGCGCGGCAACTGCAAATTCGATAGTGGCTCCTTCACCCCCATTGGCTGCCCCGAACGGAGGAATGATATTGCCTGCATTTCTTAAAATGAACAGATCGCCAGGTTGCGTCTGAGTAATAAGATTTGGATTGATTCGTGAATCGGAACACGTAATGAATAGTGCGTCAGGACTTTGACCCTGAGCCAATCTTTCAAAAAGCTCCTGATGACTCTCAAAAATTCGAGATTGAAAGTGGTGCAAGCCAGTTATTAGTTTCCGCATGAAACGTCTCCTTGTCTGTTTCCTTTCAATCCTTATTCATTTGATCCTGACAGTGAGAAAGAATACCGAAAGGTTCGCGGGCTCTTGTGCAAATCATTCGAATCGTTACGCCCGAGATGTCTAAATATTCAAAGGTTTGCATGTTTGAATTTAGCATGGGTTCTTGGAATTTTGCAAGTCGCGTTTCAATTCAGAGACTTATCTTTCAGAATGTATACTCCGCCTTCTGCTGCGGCTATATAAACAATTCCTTGTTTTGCTTCGATGTCTGAAGCCGACAGAGGAACGGCGCTGAGATCTGCAGTGGCAACGATTTTTGGTTTGTCCGGCTTGCTTATGTCTACGGAATTGACTTGCAAAAATCCTTGTACGTAAGCGCGATTTCCTTCTACGGCAAGTCTGTCTGCTTGTTTGATTTTGATTGTTCCTACCCGTTGCAAGGCCCCGGATACAGTTGTGTCAAGGATACTCAGCTCCCTGTCACCCCATATGCCGCCTTCTAGTAAGTAAAGGTGGTTTGCAACTGCGGTTAGCGCGTATGCCTTCTGATCAATGACTGTTTCACCTGTTTTTCTCAAGTGCTCTGGATCTTTCGCGTCAAAAACCAAAAGCAAGGTTTCTTTTGGTCCCTTCTCTTCGACTGCATAGAGAAAGTTTTCGCTGGTTGTTAGAATTCGGGCGCCGCCTCTAATTGCATGGAAAAATCTTTTCTTTCCCGATTTGCTCAGTGCATGTATTCCACTTTCGCAAGCAACGAAAATAAAGTCCTTATTGCAAGTCAATTCTTGATTCGCCCCTTCCACTGATTGCGACCAACTCTGCTTGAAGCTGCCATTTGGCTGTCTCTCCAGAAGTGTAACGACGGATATGCGCGAGCCGTCCTTTGCAAAACGTTCATCAGCTATGACGATGTCTTGCTCCGACCGGCACAGCGTTTTGACACCGGTGAGATTTAATGACTGAACGGACGGCGATGTATTGTCTTCAGGATCTGCTTTGAATGCTTGAAGTTCTGATGAATTAGACGTTGCATAAAGTTTTTCGTCAATGAAGGTCAGCATCTGAGCATCACCACCGAGATGATGGCGTGATACCACCAGCGGTGTAAAAGGATCGCTGATGTCGACAATTGTCAGATTGCCTCTGTCGTCAGCGGCGTAGAGATTGCTGCCGTATATGTCCAGGTCTCTCGTGCCGGTGATGAGGCTATTGATTGATAGCTGCTTGGGCTTTTTGCGATCATGAATATCGACAATCAGCATGCCTTTCAAGGTTCCTATGTATGCGAAGCCATTGCGAATTTTTGTGCTTCTTCCATACCAGAAATCAGGCACATCGATGCTTGAAATAAGTTGAGGCTTCTCGCGTTCCAGACTGAGTATAGAAATGCCTGCATCCGGTGAATCTCCGGCAATCACCATGGTCTTGTTCTCGACTGCGGCGGCACCACGCCGCAAGCCTCTTCCTGCGGCCTTCCATTCGCCTGATTTGACGGGATTGCGCGGGTCCTTCAAGTTATAGAGGCGAAGACCCTGTTCTTCGTCAATTACGCAGAGTCGATCAGTGTCTAAGCAAACACTCAAAGACTCCAGAGTTTCATATCCGCCGGCCGAGTCTTTGAAGCTAATTGTCGACGGCGAAATAGGATGTTTTACGTCAATGATTTCCAGACCATTTATGCCTGCTGCAATGTATGCGCAGTCATGGCCGACGGCGACCTTTTTTGGCGCTGCCATATGCCCATATGCAGCCAGTTCTTTTGGTGCTTGCGGATTGCTGACATCGATTATTCTCAAACCGCCACGTCCATTACAGACATAGGCAATATTCTTTTCGATCTTGATATCGCTAATTTGTCCCAGGAGCAGCAAGGAGCCGACAGTTTTTATATGCCTGGGATTCTCTATGTCCACCACAAGCAAGTTTTGACCGGCGCCAATGTAAGCATATTTGTCCTGGACGGCAATTGCCGAGAGTTTCCCACCTTTCTGCGCCACTACGTCAAAGTTCTTTGTCGGAGGAAGGCGGGGTATGTCGAAGCGCTTCTGGCTGAAGATGTCATAGCCTGTCAGCAGCTGTGTGATTGCTGCCAGCCGCCATAATCCGGCGCTTTGAACATATGCCGCTGCGACAATAAATGCCGAGGCTATCACCCACATCGCCAGGAGGGGCGATATTCTTACGCGTCTTCCGGACGCCGCGGGCGCCGGTTGTGAGAGTTGCTCTTCCACAGAAGTGCCCCGCAATCCATCTACTATTCAGCAGTAAGTTCTACTGAATAGATGCATTTTTTAGGCTACGGTTCCGATTAGAGAATGGTCTTTAAGTGCTTGACCAGCAAATGGTTCTCTGCCGGGCGCCCTGTCGTTACACGGAAGCATGTGGGCAATCCGAATGCCGCCAGAGGACGGATAGCGATACCGCGCTTGAGAAGCTCTTCGTGGATTCGATTGACCTTCTCCTGGCTGTTCATCTCGACAAGGATGAAATTGCCGTGAGAGGGAACGCGCTGCAAGCCCAGCTTGTCGAAAGCATCTTGAAGGAATGCCATGGCGTGACGATTGTTCGCCAGAGTCTCTTCCAGGAAGTCTTCGTCTTGCAGAGCTGCTAATCCAGCCGCCTGGGCAAGAGCATTGGGCTCGAAAGGAAGCCTGATGCGGTTGACGAAATCAATCAGATATTCGTGACCCAGCCCGTAGCCAAGTCTCAAGCCTGCCATTGCGTAAGCTTTTGCGAATGTCCGCAAAGTCAGGACATTGTCCATGCGATAGCTCATAGAATCCGGGTAATCCGGATTGTCGCAAGCAAATTCGTAATAGGCTTCGTCCATGATGACAAGGACGTGCTCTGGAATCTTTTTGATGAACCGGTCGAATTCCTGGCGCGTGAAGATTGTGCCGGTGGGATTATTCGGGTTGCACAGGTAGATGATCTTGGTGCGATCATTGACAGCATCGGCGATCGCTTCCAAGTCGAAGTGATAATTCTTCAGTGGAACAGTGCGCAATTTGACGCCCTGTGCTTTGACGAGTACCAGGAGTCCGATGAAAGTGCCTTCGGAAGTGAGCACTTCGTCATCGCCGTGCAAGAAAGCACGAACAATGTTCGCCATGATACTTTCAGAGCCGCTGCCCACTGCCAGGTTGTCTATGTTGACGCCCAGCTTGTGCCCCAGCGCTTCTCTCAACTTGTAACTGCCCGACTCAGGATAGCGGCAGATTTCCGGCAAGGCGGCCTGAATGGCTTTCAGTGCCGATTCGGGCGGTCCGAGTGGGTTCTCGTTGGATGCCAGGTTGATGAACTTTTCAATGCCCAGCTCTTTTTTCAGCTGCTCCGGCGGTCTGCCAGGCTTGTACGAAATCAACTGCTCGATATGGGTGGGCACGAGTTTTCTCGGTGCCAGCTTCCCACCTTGTTGCACCACCAGTCTCAGGGGGTCGGTCTTTGCTGCCAGTTGTTGTATGTATGTTGCCATGGCTTCCGTTTTAGTAATTGGTTGGTATTTACCTGCAC
>CAZBOX010000181.1:0-12292 GCA_964493595.1 uncultured Candidatus Obscuribacterales bacterium
ATCTCCTTAGCGGCTTTTTCGCCGGCTATCTCCTTAGCGGCTCTATCGGCGACTTTCTCCGTCGCTAGCCGAACCAATGCCAGCATTCCCACAAAAATGGACCCCTTAGCGAAAAGCCAAAGAGGGGCGGTTGGAAGCTCTAGGCTCAGATTTCCTGTTGTCCTCAGGTTTTGCAATTGCGTAGCAACGACCTGCGTGAATCCTATACTGGTGAAACACTTATCGAGCGCATTGAAGCACATCGATGCAATTGCACCTGCCGCATATGCACCGAGTAAAACACCCACAGGAGGTGTCGATTCTTTGATGCGCTTGTTTGCCCACAGCAAAAGAAAATAGGGCAGTCCAACGTTAATCGCACCACAGAACATCGTCAAAAAGATTTCGTTGACTATTCTGTAATCGCTGCACATAGCGCGCGCATTTACTTGCAAGATGAGCATTGCAACAATGCCACCATAAAGAGCAAGACGTCCCTTTGACGGCCAGAGCGCAGACGTTTTGAGGCTGAGTTTCCAACCAATTGTGTGCATCAGCCACAACAACCACACAGCGAAAAGCCAGATGAGAAACACCGAGTGAATCGGTCCGCGCGCAAAAGATGACATTTGGAAGATGTACTCCCAAAGTATTAACGCTAGGAGACAGGTGATAAAAAACAGCCTCGATACCGCAGCCGAAGTCAATCGTCTTTGCCAGGCAAGTACGCACACGATTGCAACATCAAACAACAATACCCATTTCATCCACTGCGTAGCTATCGTCAACAGAGGGTCTTTCCAAATAAAGAACTGTGTTGTTTTGAAAACAGGCAGAAACGCGATGAACGCCTTTTGTCCGATCTCACTAGTTTGAAAAGTGAGATAAGTGACGATGTCCTCGCTTAGCGCACAAATCGAGGCAGCTAGAAGCACCAAAACTAAAACAGGCGTCAATAGCCTGTCCGGAAAGAGCCCCTTAACAGATGCAGCTACGACTTTGCTGCTTCCCATGAGTTTGTGAATGATGCCGACGCCGACAAAATATAGAATCGGCCAGAGAAAACAATTACTCGAATCGAGAGACGAAATTATCGCGCCACCGAGAGAAGCAAGCCCTCCCCGCAAAGCAGCCGATGTCAAAAACGCCATCAGAGTGAGACTTACCAAATACGTCGAATTGGCTATTGATACATTCAACTTCGCTCGCAATCGACTGGCGACTGCGACACAAGCGACCCCGGCGCAAACCCCCATCGCACTGCCAAGACCAATACTTATCACGGGTCCGGGCCATGGCAAAACTGTGCCCAAGTAGGGGCGCAGTGGCGTCAGGATCATGAATTGAAAACCAGCTGCCGCACCGACCATTACCGCACAAATCCAGCGCATAATTCGAGCAGCCCGGCTTTCTGCCGCGAGATTATGTTCGCAAAAAATCAATGCAAACAATATTGCCAGGGTCAAGAAACCATTTGTGAAACTGCGCGGCAAGAAAAGCACGCAATTGCTCATGAAGTAGAGCGCAGAAATTGTAATGAATGTGAAAACAGTCCGATTGCACACAGCTGCGCCGATCAGCAAGGATGACCACGCAGTCGGCAAACACAATATCCAAAGTACAATCGGCCAGCTCTCCATCGAATGCTTGTAGCCGGAGGATGTTTCAACACTGACAGGAATCATTTGAAGCTGCGAAAGTGGAATCACCAAAGTCAGTATCACGCACATCTGAATCATTGCGCGCAGAACAGGCATTGTTTCTGCTGGCGCACTTCCAAGTTCCATGCGATCTTTAGCGTAGTCGCGCCAATAGAACCGCTCGAAGAATTTCCATATCGACTGTGCTACCGATGACTGACCCGCACGATCGACGAGCGGTTTTATCAATGGCAAACTGCCTACATACTTCGCCGCAGCAAAGATCAGCGCATAAAACTTATCGCCCAATACAACAAGAAAGGGAAAAA
The DNA here is from genome assembly GCA_964493595.1 of uncultured Candidatus Obscuribacterales bacterium. GTDB lineage: Bacteria > Cyanobacteriota > Vampirovibrionia > Obscuribacterales > Obscuribacteraceae > QKMZ01. The sequence continues at coordinate 1,949 of CAZBOX010000181.1, forward strand.
TCCCCGCCAGGTAATTCGCAAATTTTCGAAGGGTGGCGATTGCCTGGATTGGATTCACTGCGCCGAGTGTTATCGATTGAGCAATCTAATTCTACATTGTTGCTAGTTTTTGATACGGGAAAACCTAATTGCCCCGTCCGTTTACAATCACCACCCAGATGCCCGTAATCGCTAGACTAAACTTAGCTGGCCCTGCGGGACAAAACATCGCGCCTCTACTTTACATCAATGTATGCTCTCACAATAGACTTAGTGAGGAGCCGGCACAGCATATGTTGGGGGAGTGAAACTCTGTCCGACGATGCTTTGGCTTTGAAAGCCACGGGCGTCAAATCTAGTTATGCTTCGCGTACGTGCAACATGATCGTAAGTGATGGTCTCGCGAACTCGTCCATTGGGAAACCTGGAAGTTTCAGAAACCATACGTCCTCTACCATCCAAAGTAAAGGATCTCGCACTGGTGCCTGTAGGCGAAGGAACGCGAATTTCTATGCCGCCGTCGCTCAACTGTAACCCGCTATCGCCACGGAATTCTGGCGGGATAGCGTAGCTTCCCACCAAATCTCCTGTCGGCGAATAGTTTCTAGTCAAATATGCGCCATCGGGGAGGAAAGTTGAGACGCGGCGATTGCCGTTAGCTTGTTCGATCACATCTTCAAGAAGGAAACCATTAAGATCAAACGTGGTAGTGTGCACCCAACCGTTTGTTTCGCGTAAAACTGCTTTTACGAAATTTTCACCGTATGTCATTGACCTCGAACTTCCATCAGGCGAGCGTGACACAGTTTCAATCGGGGTAAAATCAGAATTGAATATGCCTTCTGTCACTATGCCGCCTGGGCTATTGATTAGACCGTTGTATTTGCCATCAGGTCTGCGGTTGAAGGTTGACACAGAATCGTCTTGACCGCTGATCTGAAGCAGATCAATCTCTCCGGAAGGACTGTAATACCTGTATTCCGACCTACCATCCGGATGCGTAATGAATTGCTCCTGAGGTCTGGAATAAAATACGCCATCAATTTCGACTGGGGGATAGTAGCGCACATAGCGCGTGGAGCCATCATTATAAGTATCGGTGCCACTAACTATATGTCCATCCGGACCATACTCACAGTCCTTCGGCGCGTCAATAACGCGCACGGTTGGCCCGGCGATGGGAGCATCATTCGGATCGAGCGCCCATTCGTATTCTTCATTCGCTTCGTCTTCCTCAGCAAAGCGAGACATTATTCTCTCTTTGGCGCCATCAGGCGGGTCCGATAGCCACCGCAGAAGGGGAAAAATTTCCTCAAGCCTGGACTTGGCTCCATTCTTGAGGGCAGGCGATATGTCAGTCAGTGCAACGGCAGAAGCAACAGCTGCATCATTATTGCTTGTCGCATCGTCCTTGCAAAAATTAATTCCAATGTAAGGCAGATACGGGATTGAGGTGTCATTCAAGCTCCCATTAGCCATCTTTCCTTGTGCCAGAAGTCTTCCTGCAAACAGCAGCTCCAGTGGTTGGAATCTACCTTCAGAGATACTGGCACTGTCGGCGGCTGCTGTATTGTCGGAGGAGCGATGATTATGAAAGAAACTTTCTGATGCAAAACCCATAGATAATAATCTCCACAGAGAGTAGAAGCGCCTTAAAAGGGAAAACTTAGGTTATTGGGATAGGTTTGCTATCTCACTGACTAGAGCTTCCCTGATAAGTCTGACCAAATCCTGACCAAGCGGCAGGGCTTATGGAGCTGGGCTTTGAATTATTGCCATGGAGAGCCCACAAGTGCTTGCCGAACCAATACCAGCGTTACGCTCATTCGACATTGCGGATTCCCGAGACTAATCAAGTCGCCCTTCGTCAAGTAGTTTGGAGTGAGAGACTTGATCCTCGAGCCGTTCAAGAAGGTTCCATGCGTGGAGCCTTCTGCGTAAGTGCCAACGTCAACCAGAAACACTCCTTTTTCATCTGCACCAAGGCGAGCATGAATCAGACTAACAATTGGTGACAGGAATTCGTAACGCCGAAGTTTCGACGGAGGTCTGGAGTAGGAGCGTCGCCCTAATTCAACTTCTGCATGTGTGGATACAATGATTTCATCGACTGGAAAATACGAAGAGCGAAAAAAATACTGGGTGGGGACCGCAGTCTTATTGCTCGGCGTTGGCACTGGCGGTGCATATGGCACAGATGGTACATTACTGGTTTTCATTCTCTATCCTCATAAGTTTTGTACTTAGACTTGTGCTGAAGACGATCTTCTATATTGCAGATGCTCCGGAAACAGAAGAGCGCATCGCACTGTGTAAGATTTGCTTGTGATTTTTGACTTAAGCGATCTGCCCAGAGTCGGCCCTTGTGTTGGCTTTGACTAAGTGCGAATGCTGCAACCGCCGCATACCTATGCTGGCAGTTTGTCAGGTATTTCTGACCAAGTTCTGTCCATCTCTTAAAGCTTCACCGGTGCAGAACAAACTTATTGTGGGTGGGGTATCCTGAACCAGAAAGTGCTCCCCGCACCGAATTTGCTATCAACACCAATAGTTCCACCGTGTCCCTCGATGATGGACTTACAGATTGCCAGACCAAGACCTTTGCCGCCTTTTTTCGTATGGTCAGCGCTGTCCACTTGTTCAAATCGAGAGAACACTTTCTCTATATGTGATTCTGGAATGCCGCGCCCCTGGTCCGAGACTCTCATCTCGAAATAATCATCAGTGTCCAAGTATGAAACCTCAATTGTGCTTCCGTTCGGAGAGAACTTAATTGCGTTGGAAAGCAGATTTACCACTACTTGAATCAGTTTTGCCGCGTCGCCAAAGCCGTCAATATGGGTATCCTGGCAATTGATTTTAATCCCGTTAGTCTCTGCCAGGTAAGCGACCGCATTGACAGAACGGGCAGCTATTTGCGCCAGATCAAGCACTTCCATGTTCATATGCATCTTGCCGGCTTCCAGCTTCTCGATGTCCAGCAATCCATCGATCATGTTGATCAGTCGGGTCAGGTTGTCGCTGGCTCTTTTGACGGTATTCTGTCCACGATCGTTGAGTGTGCCAAAGGCACCGCTTTCAAAGAGAGCTAGGGCGCTCTGCAATGAGGTCAGAGGTGTTCGCAAATCGTGGCTGACCATTGAGACGAACTCACGTTTCAAATTCTCGATCTCAACCATCTTTGTAATATCATGCGCAATGCAGAAGTAAGTTTTCCTTTCTGGTGACCAGTTGATTGACCAGCGAGCATGAGCGATTGAGCCATTGCTTCTGCGCACTCGGTTTTGGAAATTCACTCGGGCGCCGGCAGAGAATGCACAGTGAAACTCGTTCAATGTTCTATCGACATCATCCGAATCGATGATATCGATCAGGCGCTTGCCGATGAGAGCATCGGGTGCATACCCCCAGCTTTTGAAGCAAGCCGGATTGATTTCCGTAAATCGTCGTGCAGAATCGACAGCGCAAATCACATCAACTGCATTATCGGTAATCGCTCTGGCTTTGATTCCCGCCTCCACTAATTCAGACGACATCTGATGGAAGAGCTGGTCTAATTTTGCAATTTCATCTGTGCCGGATAATCGCTCATGCAGCGGTGAGCGCGAAGCCAGCAGCAATGCGTTCTCCATGATGATCTTGAGCCTGTTGGTGATGCTTCGGCTGAACAATGCAGCGAGAAATGCACTTATCACTACACTGAAGAAGCCAAACACAACAACGGAGGTGCGCACTCTTTTTCTTGCCCGCGACGAGTCAAGACTCTGCACGCCTTCGCACTTATCTATAGTCTTCGATAACGCTGCCGTCAAGCGATTGCACTCGCGTATTGCTCTATGAAAATCAAGACGCGCTTCCATCTTGCTCAATTCACCGGTATGGCTCCAACCGTTCACTATCGGTTTTTCCGGGACTAGCCAATCTCCGAATGTCGTCAGTTTTTCCGCAACCTCCATGGCCGGTTTCAGCGCATTCATCTCCTCCGGATTGCTTTTGAGCAGCTCCGCCAACTCTCCGTATAGAATCTTTGTGGCCGCCACATCCTCATTGTATTCATCCCTATACTTCTGTTCTTTACTGAAAGCGTAACAGCCGGACTTAACGGCTGCATCACCCCATCTCAATTCACTTGTGTTTAAGAGAGAGTGTATTTTTCTCACTCTAGCTTCATGTACCAATTGCGTCTCGGAGCTGTCCAAGAGCGACAACAAAAGTGCAACTGCAATGAGTCCGCTGATCAGCGGCACTGCTATCAGAACAAGTCCCTTCTGCAAGACATTCAGATTATTGAAGGGATCGATACTTTGTCGGTTTGGCTGAATCTTCTCAGCACTTTCACGAGCAAGAGTTTGCATCTGGCAGTTCCTCATTGCTGTTGCGACCTTCATTATGTTGCTGCGCAGGAAACTCGAACCAGAATGTGCTGCCCGCTCCCTCTGTTGATTCCACTCCAATTGTTCCGCCGTGTGCTTCAACGATTGATTTTGCGATTGCCAGACCGAGACCGCGCCCGCCTTTGACACTATGATCCGTGGGCGCAATCTGTTCGAAGCGATCAAAGATGGCACTAATTCGGCTTGCCGGTATGCCCGGACCTTGATCGCTTACTCTTACTTTAATCGAGTTACCGGTGGTTTGATATTTAATACTTATAGTGCCACCACGGGGGGAAAACTTAATGGCATTGGAGAGGAGATTAACAACGACTTGAACAAGCTTTGCCTCATCACCGGTGCATTCCAACGAAGCACTTTGCGCCTCAATCGACAGACTTTCGTCTTGCGCCAAATGCAAGACGGCATTCACCGATCGCGACACGACGGAATACATGTCTATTCTGGAAAACATCATTTGCATCTTTCCTGATTCCATTTTTTCCAGATCCAGCAAACTATCAATCAATCCCAGCAGCCTGCTCAGGTCTTCGTGTGAGCGCTCTACTGTAATCAGACCTTTTTCATTAAGGCTTCCATAGGCTCCTTTTCCAAACAAAGAAAGAGAGCCCTGCAAAGCTGAAAGTGGAGATCTCAGGTCGTGGCTTACCATTGCCACGAACTCCTTTTTCATTCGTTCGATTTCGTGTTGCTCCGTAACATCGTGCGCGATGCAATAGAAGGTTGAAGCTTCCTTCGACCAGTGCAGCGACCATCGCATAGCAGCTGTTTCTCCGGATTGTTTCACAACGCTGTTCTCGATCACAGCCTCTTGCGCGGTTTCCCTGCCCCGGGCAAATTCCGCAGCCGTTCTATCTCTACCATCTTGCGCGACGAATTGCAGAACGCTTTTCCCGATCATTGAAGTTGGCTCATAACCCCACAATCGCAAACATGCAGGATTCATCTCCTTGAAGTTTAATTCGCCGTCTATTGAACAAATAACCTCTGCGGCATTTTCAGTAATGGCGCGTTCTCGTTGAGAAGCCTCCTGCAGACCGGAAGCCATTTTGTGGAAAACCTGATCCAGCTTTGCGATTTCCTCTTTGCCGCGCAGTCGGGCATTCAAGGGCAAATGTGCAGCAAGGGCAATGGAGTTGTTCATCACGATGTTTAAACGCCTGGTAATGCTTCGACTGTAGAAGGCCGCCAGGTAAATGCTGATGAAAATTGTAAGAATACCGAAGGCTATCACGAGAGCGCGCGCCATCGCTCTGGTTCTGGCCGGCACGGCGGAATACTGCCCCTCAAGCTCGTCGAGCCGCCCTTTGAATTTCCACTGAATAGAAGCGAATTCCTCAGCGATTGCCTGCATCCGGAGGCGCGCGTTGCGCTGACGCGCGAAGTCAAGCCCCCCATCCTGCTCTTGTACCAAAAGGCTGGAAATAACTGCGGTAGTGCTCGCGTCAAGCCTGCGAAACTTGGTCAGGTCTTGCAGCGAAGCAGCCTTTTGCTCCGGCGGTAGTTCTGCAACCAGCTCTTGCATTCTGCTCAGTGTAGCCTGACTTTTGTGAGAGTATTTTGTAAAACGTTCCCTGTATGATTCTTCATGGGTGTAGGCAAAAGTTGCCGACGATAGGGCAATTTCTGTCCATGTTTGCATCAGCGATACTGAGAGAGCACCAAGTTTTGAAAGACGCTCTTCGCGAGACAGCTCTTGCTCGGATTGCTGGAGCAGAAAAAGCAAGATGATTACAGATACAAGCACCGTGCTCAGCGGCACAGCGACCAGGATGAAGCCTTTGCGGGCAATATCCAGGTTGTCCAACCAATCCAGAATCGCTGTCTTCTGCTTCTTGTTTTCTGTTTGATCGCTTGAGAGCTGAATACGCTCATCAACCTTCGTCATTGACTTCCGAACCTGCGCAGGACTGTGAATTAGTGCCTACTGACAGCAGCCTATATAGTACAACAGGCAAGCAGCAATTTTCTCTATTGAGCATATCTGGAGGAGCAGCAATTACTTGCTTTTCGTATCGAGAAGGGCAGCAATATAGATTGCTGCCCAGTCCCACTTCGCCTATTGAAACCTTCTATTTAACGGGCTTAGGAATCAAATTCAGCAAATCCTTCTTGATAGACCGCGGTGGACGCGAAACGTAATCAAGAATGTTGCCGCCCCTTGCTTCGATAGCCTTGCGAAATGCCGGATCCCATGCGGCATCAGTTCGCTGTGCCGCAGCTCTGAACGCTTGCTCTTGCTCTTTAGTGCGTGTACTCCTTGCAATTTCAGTGAGGTTGGCTATAGCAGCCTCATCGTCACCAATCTTGTTCAGATAGTTGACTAGCTCCAATCTTGCGTTCACAGGGCCGTCCTTAATTGCGTGAAGGGCATCAGAGTCATGGGCGGCTCTTTGTCGAGCCAATCTCGAGGCATCGTTATTCTCCAACTGTCTATACAGTGCAGGATGATTCTCTCTCAGCCACGCTCTTTGTGCAGGGTTGAACTCGATTGGCCCTTTCTTGAATTTAAGATCATCGAAGGGATTTGGTCCAAGCGCTTTCAGTTGTTCCCAGTCTTGCTTGGTGAATTTTTCGGCAGCGCTGCTGCGTAATTTGTCGCCTGTAATTCGCAAGACATCATTAGCTCTAGCGAGAGCTTCGTCAGCAATTGAGATCCTAATTTCCAACTTCGGCTGATTGGCTAATGCTTGGTCAGCGGCTTCTACTTCACTTTGCAGACGGCAATACTCCCCACCTTTCGATGCTAGCGAGAAGGCAATTTTCTCGGACGTGTATTTCTGTATTTCTGGGGTTAGACCTTTCTCCGGAAAGATCGAATTGAAAGAAATACAATCACCAGGCTGTTCAGTGGTTGTGGGTTTCGGGCTGAATGACTGGAGCATAGTATCGAAGGACAGGTTAGACAAGGATGTACTCACATCTTTGGCTTGCTCCTGAACTACAGGTAAATTCTCGATCGCGTCTGCCATGGTAAATACCTCGTTTTTAGAAATCGTGCTTAGTTGTGGACCAGCTATCTAACGTTGCGAGCGAAACTCAGTGTTGGAGCGGTTTCGCCTCACCGGTCTTCGATGGCATCGTAAATCGCACATCGCACCAATTCAATGTGGCGAGATGCACACTTGACTGTGCAAAAGCGCAGCATTGCGGACGACGTCAATAGAGTTTCTAAAGCTCAATGCGCGGCATTGCCCCTGAATCTTAAGGTTACATAGAACCAGGATTACTCAGAGTCGAGGATATATCCGACTGAATGAACAGTACGCACAATTGATGTGACGCCGTCGGTATCCAATTTCTTTCTCAACCGGCGAATGCATGTGTAAATCGCGTCTTGCGAAATTTCGGCATCATCAGGCCAGCAGCGGCGCAGCAATGCATCCGTACTGAATAATTGATCCGGGTGACGCAACAGAAATTCGAGCAAAGTGTACTCGTTGGGTTGCAGCGCAATCTCTTCGTCGCCCCTTTTTACCTTTCGCGTCACGGTGTCTACAACAATGTCACCTTTTTTCAAAAGCGTTGTGCTTATCACGACAGGGCGCCGCAAGAGTGCGCGTACACGCGCGGCAAGTTCTTTTGGATGAAACGGCTTGGTCAGGTAGTCGTCCGCACCAGCATCCAGCCCGGACTCCTTATCAATGACTGAAGTTTTTCCTGTAAGCATTAGCACAGGCGTCATCTTGCCTTTGGCACGAAACTCTTTGCAGATGTGCAAACCAGAAAGTTCCGGCAAGTCCCAGTCGAGAATGACCAGGTCATAATCGAATGCCATCAACTTGCCCAGCGCCTCTTGCCCTCTGAACGCAACTTCGACATTGTGATGCTCAAACTTCAGCCATTCAGTGACGTTGGCTACCATAGAGTGATCATCATCTACTACAAGAATCTTGCCCATGATTGATGTTTAGTGCGAATCGGGACCAGGTCTGCAGACAAATACATGTTAGCAGCTTCGCCGAGAGTGCCAGCCGTGGACATTTTAGAGACTTCAAGCCCTTTGAAACCCACTGGACAGGATTTGGTCAGATTCTCCATTTAACCTTTGGTCAGTAGAGCCAAACAAAGAGGAAGCTATGTTTTCAAACCCAATACCCTGGCAATTCCGCGTCGACCCACGCTCTGACTCAAACGTATCCCAGACCAGTCCACTGAACAGTTTTGAGCCTGACCCTGCGGAACAGAAGGAAACCTTCAGGATTCTTGTAATAGATAATCTGCAGCCCATGCGCGCCCACATGATTAACTTACTAAGGACACACTTCCGTCAAACGATTGAGACGATTCCCGCCGCAACTAAGTCCGAAGCACTTTCCGCTGTTGCAGCGAAATCGCCCGACTTAGTAATTCTGGATGTTGTAATCGATAAGTGCAACGGCTTTGCACTAGCGGAAAACATCCGGCAGGTAAAGCCGAACACAAAGTTGCTCTTCTGGTCACAGTCAATCAGAGCAAAGCATATGCTCGAACTCGAGAGGTTCAGAAATGCAGGAACCGCTTATGGATATGTATCGAAAGAAGAGGCTGACGAAAAGGTCATCTACGCATTGGAGTCAATCATATTACACGACAACATCTATATACAACCACTTTGCAGATCAGCAAAGCTGCAAGGTCAGCAAGATTTGGCGTATTTGTCGGAGGCAGAATTTCAAACTCTCTGTGATGTGGCGATCGGGCTTACAGATCGTGCGATCTCAATGCGCAGACATCTCAGTGTCAGAGGGGTGCAGAATAGAATAAACGCCCTGCAATTGAAGATCTTGAGGAATGAATGCGGCATAGTCAATGGCGCCTTTGGAATTGAACTGCTCAATCAACGCTCGAGGCTCGTTTTTGAAGCTCTGAGACTCGGGTTGATTGATGTCGATGAAATTCAAGACTGGAGCAAAGATTACTTTGATGCGCTCAACCAGCATATGCAATCAACGGCTTGATAGATTCGATTTGGCCAACGCACTGAAACGAAAGCTGCCTGTCTCACCGGCGCGGTCAGACTTGATTTTACACAGGAAAGCAAGACGCCTTCTAAATTCCGAACCACTCGCGCGCCCTTTGGCTCCAGTTTTGCAATGAAGACAATATCCACAAAAGGAATTTGTTCCTGAGAGCGGAGAGCCTGCAAAACTGTAGAGATAAAGCTTGTTTCCGCAATAGGCGCAATGGTCCACTAGCACTTCAGCCCGCCAACCAAGCAGCAAATCACCGACACAGAGCGGACCATCGCCCGCCACATACGGCCACGAGCAGTAGCAAAAATCGCCCGGCAACGAATGAAAGCGCACAGGGTCGTTCAATATAGACTCTGCATCTTCAAGAAGCTGGGGTATACTCTCAAAAAAGGGTTGCCTTTGCTGCTCACTTGATGGCGCTGGGCAATAGCCACGGGATTCGACTTTAGACATGAATTTGACCTCGCTTTAGCTGGATTTCTTGAGCGCCCGGCAAGCTGAGTTCAAAGAGGCGCTGAGACTATTCTAGCGCGAAGAAGACGTATCCCGGGAAAGATCGGTGGGAGAATATACCGGTCTATGTTTAAAGTCATCGAAGGCGCAACCGACATTAGCGATCGGTTCGAGATAGAATGAATTATGCTCAAAGATGATTCAAATGATACAGAGGCACGCGATAGTAGCACTATCCGCGACATCAAAAGCCAGGAACTCAGCAACAAGTGCACCAGTAATGTTGCAATAATCGTTGGGACAAAATCAATTTATGACCTTCAAAACATTGCAGACAAGATGGAAGTTTGGGCTCCAAATCTACCTGAGTATAAGCTGGCAGCCGAAGGCATTAGAGAAACTGTAACAGACACCTCAATCACACTGTTCAATGCTGCAACTTCCGAGTCTCCAGAACAAGAATTTCTGTCGTGGCTACCAACAGTTGACCTGCATCATGGAGAATACAGCTCTGATACACCTTGGGAAGTGATTTACGTTTATGGCGCATCCATCACCTCAGA
>CAZBOX010000182.1:0-12225 GCA_964493595.1 uncultured Candidatus Obscuribacterales bacterium
CCCATAGCGCCAAGAGCCGCATTCGCCAGTGGTTCAAAAAGCACCATAGAGAAGAGCATATCGCTCAAGGGCGACAGATGCTGGAGGAAGAACTCGGCAAGGGAGCTCTGGACGAATTCCTTAAGTCTGAAAAGGTCAAGGAAGTCGGTAAACGTCTGAACATCAGCGATCCCGAGGATATCTTAGCTGCAGTCGGCTATGGCGACCTCTCGGTTACGCAAGTCGCCAATCGAGTGCGAGAGCGGGATGCCAAAGATCCTGTAGATAAGGCGATGGAAAAAATTTCCATCGGCGGACAGCCGGCAAAACAGAGTTCGATTGGCAGCCTCGGCGGTCTATTGCATCACCTGGCAAAGTGCTGCCAGCCAGTTCCAGGTGAGGAAATTATCGGTATTGTCACCAGAGGTAGTGGCATTGCCGTGCATAAAGCCGATTGCGGTAATTTGCAAAAGGTCGAGGCCGATCGTTGTATGGCCGTTGACTGGTCGCCTGAAAGGCATACGACATATCCTGCTGCATTGACCATAGAATGCCTGGACCGTATAGGCATTGCTCACGACATCTTGAAAAAGGTCTCTAACTTTGAGGTCAATTTGCGTGATCTGAAAGTCGAGACTCAGCGTGATAAAAAGACCGCAACTATTCATTTGATAATGGAAGTTCTAGACATCGAACAACTTACTCGCGTGGCGCAGTCCATAAGCCAGATAAGCGATGTGCTTCGCGTCCAGCGCAAAGACCATAGGCGCAGAGGCAGCAACGGCTCCGGTGCCAATTCGCAAGCCGCAAAGGCGAGCAATGTCACTCCGCTGAATTCTGCAAAAAAAAGGACTGACGACGCGAAAAGCTCGAGGAAGAGCCAAAAAAAAGCGGAATGAAGGTAATTCTGGCAACTCACAATCCCGGCAAGATTCGAGAGTTTTCTCAAATGGCCGAACCTTATGGCATCGAGCTCTTGCCGATGCCTGATGACCTTGATCCGGAAGAAACCGGAAATACATTTTTGGAAAATGCGCTTATTAAGGCGCGTGCCGCCGCCGCAGTCACGAAAATGCCGGCGGTCGCAGATGATTCCGGACTGGAAATTGAAGCGCTTGATGGGCGCCCCGGCATCCGCTCTGCCAGATATTGCGAAGGCACAGACAAAGACAGAAGGGAAAAAATTCTCGAGGAGATGGCTTCTGTGCCGGAAGGCAAACGTCAGGCGGCCTTCGTTTGCGCGATGGCACTTTGCATGCCCGATGGTCGTGTTCTAAAAACTACCGAAGAGCGGTGGCACGGCAGCATCGGTTTTGCGTCGCGCGGCGAAAACGGTTTTGGCTACGATCCGATTTTCGAGCTGGATGGAAGGAATCAAACCTCTGCAATGATTTCAAATGAAGAGAAAAATACTCTTTCTCATCGCGGACAGGCATGGCGCAAGATGGTTGATTTCATCAGGTCTGCCGAGATGCCTGTCTGAAAGCGCCTGTTGTCAAGCATATTCAAACTTTCCAAGGTGGGAATTACAGCATAGGCCCTGGCGTTTCCAAGTATTAGGCTCTTACTTGTGCATGCGATCGCATTGCATCAACCCCCATTTCCCTCGGAGTTTTTCTGCGTGAGCGAGACTATCTTTTCTAGTGCATTGCCATACTCGACTAGCTTCGATTTTGACTCTGACTTTCAGCCCAGTGAAAGCGATTTGCTTCCCGGCTTCGGGGTAGGAAGGGCTCGAGAATTGCTGCTCTGGTTGGTCAATCTGGAACTTCGCCTGCCTCCATACACTGAAGCTTCTCCGGCATAGTCTCTCTGAGCCCGTCCGGCAAAGAGACCTCCAGTTGTGGTATGTTTCTTGCTGTTTTGGCAACTCAGGGAGTGTTCCGATTGGAGCGCCAGGCTGAATATAAAGCGCTTGTCCATTGCGCGAAGAAGGCGGCAGAATCTTCGTATGCTCCTTATTCAAAAGTGGCTCAGGGTGCTGCTTTGCTGTCTGTAGACGGCAAAATGTATCGCGGCTCGAAAATGGAATGTGCTGCATACGGCGGAGCTGTTTGTGCGGAGACCGCAGCATTGACTGCTGCGATTAGCGAAGGCGTGCGCAGATTCAAAGCTATAGCGATTCATCCGCCTCAATACCCATGCGGAACCAGCCGGCAAATGCTGGCTGAATTCGGAATCGATTTGGATGTGGTGGTTGAAGAAACAGATGGTCGGCTGGAAGTCATTAATTTGAAAGAGTTATTGCCTCGGCATTTCGGCCCGGAAAATTTGAGTTAGATACACATGACTACAACTTTGGATCAAACTCCGCCGACAAATGACTCCGACAGCAGCTCGGATGTTACAGGTCTTTGGGGACATCCGAGCGGGCTGACCACGCTCTTCTTCACCGAATTGTGGGAGCGCTTCAGTTACTACGGAATGCGCGCGATTCTGATGCTGTATATGGTGGCAGCCCTGGCTGATGGCGGTATGGCTATGGACACCAGAACTGCAGCCACTATATACGGTGCTTATACTTCCGCCGTCTATGTCACTTCTATTCCAGGCGGGTTGATAGCAGACAAGTTTCTGGGCGCCAAAATGTGCATTCTCATTGGCGGCAGCATCATCGCTCTGGGGCACTTCACGCTCGCTATTCACTCTCAATTTGCCTTCTATGCCGGCTTGATCTTGATCATCCTCGGCACTGGTTTGCTCAAACCGAATATAAGCACCCTTTTGGGCAGCCTTTATTCGAGAGATGACGATCGCCGCGACGGTGGCTTTTCAATCTTCTACATGGGTATAAATATCGGTGCTGCTTTGTCGCCCCTGGTTTGCGGCTACCTCGCTCAAAGTGAACAATTCAAGTCATTCATTGCCGGTTATGGATTTAAACCTTCAGATAGCTGGCACTTTGGTTTTGCTGCGGCCGGCATAGGCATGCTAGTCGGTCTTGCGCATTTCTTGTTCCAGTACAAACGTCTAGGCAGCAAAGGCTCCAGGCCCATTGGCAAAGAGAGTCAATCGAAGACTGATGTTGATAGCCAGGCGGTAGCACTGAAAGCAGAGGAAAAGCTTCCACTTACGAAACAGGAGTGGAGCCGTTTGGGCGCGATAGCAATTCTCTTTTCTTTCGCTGCATTTTTCTGGGCCGTATATGAGCAAGACGGCTCCAGTTTGAACCTTTTCGCAGACAGGCTGACAGACTGTTCCATTCTCGGTTGGAAGTTTCCATCCAGCTGGTTTCAAACCTTGCCTGCCGTTTACTGCATTATTTTGGCTCCCGCGTTTTCAGTGCTCTGGGTGAAAATGGGACACAAACAGCCTTCCAGCCCTGCCAAATTTGCCATTGGTCTGGCCCTTTTGGGTGCAGGAATCGGCATCATGGTTCCAGCTTCTCTTCTTGCTGCTCAAGGGAAAGTTGGTCCGATGTGGCTGGTGTTTTCTTATCTTCTGCAAGTGCTCGGGGAAATGTGCTTGAGCCCGGTCGGACTTTCAACTGTTTCGAAACTTGCTCCGGCGCGTTTTGCCAGCAGTACTATGGGAGTCTGGATGCTCGCTACTGCTTGTGGAAATTTCCTTGCCGGTTATCTTGCCGGTTTCTTCGATGAAAACAGCACCAGCACTCTCATCTCCATGTTCGGGTTTATGGCCGGTTTCTTGTTCCTCGCCGCCCTTGTTCTCTTCTGCCTGACTCCGCTCGTGAAGAGGCTGATGAGCGGTATTCGCTGATCTTCGCGTGGATTGTAATTTAACGCAATTGCCTCTATCGTCACTTTGTCTCGAATAGTAATGTTTGTCGCTCTCATCTGTTTTACGCCAGCCAACAATGTCAGATGAACCTATAATTGATTTATGGCTGATCCTGACAATGCGAAAATTGAGCCGGCTGTGCCTGAGCTTGCACCCAAAGATACTTTTCGTATTTTGATTATGGACACGCCCACGCATACAGACCAGCTCAAAGAAGCATGCAAAAGCGCGGGGCATTCGGTTATTGCAGTTCATTCGATAAGAGAAGCATTCTCTTTCTTGAACGGGCGAGATCATGCAGATGTGGTTATCTGTGCAGCTCATCTGGAAGATGAGTCCGTGTTCGAATTCTTGAAGCAACTGAAAAGCAATCCAATCCACCAGAATTCAATGTTTATGACCTTATCACTGGCACCTGGTCGTGCCGGAACACGATTGAATGACTCAATTGAGAAAGCCGGTCGTTTGCTTGGGGCTGACGCATTCGTGAGTATGCCTGTGTTCGATGCTGAGCAGTTGATTGCAGAAATAAAACTGTTGTTGCCCTCGATTCCAGCTTTAGAAGCTGACAGATTGAAGGAATTGCAAAAAGAAGAAAGTCAAAAATGAACTGACCAATGATTTAGTCGTTCCATTCTTCTGCACCACATATGGTGCGTAAATACACAAACAAAAAAACCGTCCAGATTGCTCTGCGACGGTTTTCATGCTACTGCCTGACTGCCCCTTGCGTGTGGGCTCAGTATTTCAATGCGCTTCAGTCAGTCCTTCACGCATAGCGGGCTCGCTTGCTACAGTGTCCGGTCAGCGCCGACCTGCTGTTTCCACAAGGCCCCTCGGCTCAAAGCGCTCAACATTGAAGTGAGCACTCACCGTTGATGCATTTAGTTTACCGCGTTACGGCATAGCATCAAGTACCCCATTGAACATTTAAGTGATGCATCCTTGGCAATATTGAGATGCAGAGCCGATATAGGTGTTGCCTGTCTAAGACAGTTCACAAGCGCTCGGCCTCATTGCGCGGACTGGATCCTTCCGTTTGTATATTCGCAGTGCTGTCTTTCGATACATTTTGCATATGCATTGCTTATTGGCTCTGGCTGTCGATTCGATTAACAAATGAGACAGAAGTGGCGTTTTCTCCGTCCCCTGTTGGCTTTTATGGATAAAATAACGTTTTGCATGCCAGAACAAGTGTCAAAGAGGCAGAACAGTCCATGGGTTACAACGATCTAAGAGAATTCATCGAAGTGCTCGACCGGCATGGTGAGCTGATAAGAGTCGATGCGAAAGTTTCAGCTGACTTGGAAATCGCTGAAATTACCGATCGAGTAAGCAAGGCTACGGACGGTTCCAATAAAGCGCTGCTGTTCACCAATGTTGACGGCTATGACATGCCTGTTTTGATCAACGCATTTGGTTCAATGAAACGCATTTGTCTGGCTCTCGAAACTGAAAGTTTGGATGACATTGCGGCCCGCATCCGTCATTTGATCAAGCCGAAAGTGCCGGAGAATTTCCTCGAGAAATTGGCTCTGCTTCCCACTCTTATGGACGTAGCGAAGTTTCCGCCCAAGCTTTCGGGCGGTGCCGCGCCTTGCCAGGAAGTGGTCATCACTGATCCTTCAGAGCCCATGCTGGACAAATTGCCAATTATCAAATGCTGGCCGGAGGATGCCGGTCCTTTCGTCACTCTGGGAGTGGTCATCACGCGTGATCCGAAAACAGGAATTAGAAATCTGGGTGTTTACCGGCTACAGAAATACGGCAATAACCTGACTGGGATGCACTGGCACAAGCACCACGATGGTGCCAAGCATTTTGAAGAGTCTCGTCGTGACTCTCGCGGAGAGTGGTCGGAAAAGTCGCGTGGCACCGAGCCGCCCAATTACGGAACTTTCTTCGACGAGCAAGAAGTCAAAAAGGCAAACAGCAGACTTGAGGTCGCAATTGTTCTCGGTGCTGATCCTGCCGTCACCTATGCGGCAACAGCTCCACTTCCACCGGACATCGATGAGCTTCTTTTTGCAGGCTTCTTGAGGCAGAGCCCGGTAAAACTAACCAAATGCAAAACAATAGATTTAGAAGTTCCTTCGAATGCAGAAATAGTTATTGAAGGTTACGTAGAGCAGTCAGAGCTGAGAGAAGAGGGTCCATTCGGTGATCACACCGGCTTCTATAGCCTGGCCGGACTTTTCCCCGTTCTGCACGTAACAGCTGTCACCCATAGAAAGAACCCTATATATCAGACAACTATTGTAGGAATACCTCCTCAAGAAGACTGTTATCTGGGCAAAGCTACTGAAAGAATATTTCTGCCCATGGTTCAGATGCTCGTTCCAGAGATAGTCGATATGAATCTCCCCTGGGAAGGTGTCTTTCATAACTGTGTGATTTTGTCTATCGACAAACGTTTCCCCGGCCACGCCAAAAAGGTGATGAGCGCTCTCTGGGGATTGGGGCAGCTTATGTTCACCAAATTTGCGATCGTCCTCGACAAGGATGTGGACGTGCAGAACCTTTCGCAAGTCGCTCTTCACGTCTTTGGCAATACTGACCCCAAACGAGACATGATGTTCGTGGAAGGTCCCCTGGATATCCTCGACCACGCTTGCCCTCTTCTCGGCTACGGCAGCAAGGTTGGCATAGACGCTACCAGGAAGTGGAAATCAGAAGGTTTCGAGCGCGTTTGGCCAAAACCTCTGGAAATGTGCGAGGATGTCAAGAAGGCGGTGTCTGCCCGGTGGGAGGAGTATGGCATAAGCGCCGTAGCGCGCCCGCCTGCAGCGTCTAAGCGATAAACGTGTTGTAAAGAGATATTTTTTTCGGAAAATGTGTTGAAACTCGCTTAATCGTGGCATAAGACCTTTACGGACCCCAAGATTGCACGGGGTCGACAAACCGCTCTACTGAGCGGTGGTCTCTTCATACTTATTTCGCCTGGTGTGGTTCCCTATGAAACACGTTAAGCGCATTAGCGCTTTGCTTTTGTCTGCGTTTTTTGTCGTATCGATGCTGTACCAGCCCGCATCTGGTCACAGATCGCAACCGGTGGAAATCTACCACCGCGCCTGGCAGCTCGTGAAAGACAATTACTACGACGCCAATATGTCGGGCAAGAATTGGAGCGAGCTCGAACACAAGTACGACGGACAGATCCACACCAATGCCGACGCATTTCGCTTCATCAAAGCGATGCTCGAAACTCTCAATGACCCATACACCCGTTTCCTCGATCCTCGCGCATTCCAGGATGAAAACGACGCTATCGACGCACGCATCGTCGGCATCGGCGTCAACCTGCAGCAAAAAGATCAGCGTCTTATCGTCACTCGCACCATAGAAGGTGGACCGGCTGAGACCGCCGGCATGAGAGCCAAAGACGAAATCGTTGAAATAGACGGTTCGAACGCAGTCGGAATCACCCCCGAGCAAGCTGCTGAGAAGATCCGCGGCAAAGCCGGCACCCCTGTCAGTATCAGTATCAAACGCCTGGACGACACCAAGAAATTCACCATCGTCAGACAAGAAATCGCGATCCACGCTGTTTCCACCAAGCTTCTGGAAGGTGGCAAGATAGGGCACATCACTCTTTCAACATTCATCTCCAACGATGCTTCCAAAGAATTTCGTGCCGCTCTGGCGAAGACGTCTAATTGCGAAGGTCTGATTGTCGACCTCAGAGATAACCCCGGCGGTTTACTTTCCAACGCCCTTGAAATTGCAGATATGCTCCTTGAAAAAGGCACCATTGTAAGCACCATCAGCCGTCACGGACGCCATGCCGATGTCGCCTCCGGCGACCCGGTCACGCGTCAGCCGATCGTTGTACTGGTAGACGAAGAGAGTGCCAGCGCCAGTGAAATTCTCGCCGGAGCTCTCAAGGACAACGACAGAGCGACCATAGTCGGTACCCGCACATATGGCAAAGGTCTCGTTCAGGAAATCAACCGACTCCCGGGCGGTGCTGCTATCCATATCACCGTATCGCGCTACCTCACGCCGGATGGCTCCGACATCAACAAAATCGGCGTCAAACCAAATGTTGAGTGCAAAGCCGATAGAGATGGGCAAGAAAATGCGGCAATGCGCGAACTGAAGATGAAGATCGCAATGATCAAGAAGCCGGTCAGAACTAGCAATTTGAGCTTCAGTAAGTAACCCTACAAAGTTTAGAAAGGATGGAACCATGAGACCATCCAGAAAAGTGCAACGGAAGCGAAGAGTCAATTTGACTCTTCTTTCCGCTTTTTTCTGTTGCGGATTAATCACGACGCCCATATCTGCGTCGGCAGAAAATTCACTGTTGATCGCGCAACAGAGTCAGCCGCAGCCCGCTCCCTACCAGGCTCCTCCGCAACAGTATCAGAGTGCTCCCCCCCTGCAGTGGCAAGGGCAACAGCCACAGGGGGCGCCTCAGCAATGGGGTTCTCAGCCTGCTTTTCAGAATGGACAATGGGCGCCGCCTCAAGGGCAAACCGCTCCAGTGATTCCCCAGAATTATTCCAGCGGATATCCTGGTGGAATGCCGGCTCCGCAGCAATGGCAAAGCCCGCCTCCGCAAGGTTACGCACCCCAGCAAGGTTATCCTCAAGGTGCACCACCTGCGAATTACCAACAAACACCGGCAGCTAATGCCGGATATGGTGCGCCTCCTCAATATCCGCAAGGACAAAGTCAAAACTGGAATTACCAAAATCAACAAAGTTTGCAAGGACAGGCTCAGCAATCATATGCACCGCCGCCTGTGCAAAACTCGATGCCCACCCCACCTCCAAACGAGGGTTATCCGAGCGTCGAAGAATTGAATCAGACATTCCAGCAGAATCCGGCCAACAATGTTCAACAGCCATCGACTGCAGCCAAAGTCGGAGCTGGACTTTTGAATATGGTCAAAGGTGCGATGACGACACCTTCCTACGGAATGGGAATGCCCGGATACGGCATGGGCGGCTATCCGATGGGCGGAATGGGTATGCCTATGGGCGGTTATGGAATGCCTTATGGGGCCGCTCCTATGGGATATCCAATGATGGGTTCTCCTGGATTGATGGGCGCACCTATGGGTGGAAGTTTGATGAACAACATTTTGAACAACGGTCTGCGCAATATCCACTTTTGATTTCTGGGATTTGCAGGAAAACCTGGTTATAGCCCGGTCAGTACTGGAAGGAGCCTTGACAAGCGTTGAAATTAGGTATTAGATACGACTACTTACTATATTTGGAGAAGTTTCATGATTAGGTCTAGGAATAGGTCTGCCTCGGGCAGCCGCATTCTTGCTGCAATTTCCTGCGGGGTAGTCCTCTCTTCTCCAGCCTTTGCGCAACAGGGTTTGTCAGATTGGCAGTCTCCCACTGGGGCTTCTGCGCCTCAGGCTGACTGGGGTTCGGCTCCTCCTGGGGGGTATCTGGAGAAGCCTGCGACACCAGCGAAGAAGTCGGGCTCATCGAAGAAATCGGCTCCTCCCCTTAGAACCGACGACTTTTCCAGCGATTTTTCCTCAAAAGGTCTGGGACTGTCCGGTTGGCAGACAGGCAGCAGCGGCGGCTCAAGTACAAGCGGCGGTCAGGGACTGTCCGGTTGGCAGACAGGCAGCAGCGGTGGCTCAAGTACAAGCGGCGGTCAGGGACTGTCAGATTGGCAGACGGGCAGCAGTGGCGGCTCAAGTTCAAGCGGCGGTCAGGGGCTGTCCGGTTGGCAAACAGGCAGCAGCGGCGGCTCAAGTTCAAGCGGCGGTCAGGGACTGTCCGGTTGGCAAACTGGCGGCAGCGGCGGCGGTGCGACGCTCGGTGATGTTTTGCAGCAAGAACAGTCTGCCGGTGGCACTCAGCTGCAAGGGGGCGTTGAGCGGGATAGAACTGTCAACAATACCATGGGTAGTGGCATGGTCAATGATCCCAATGCCATGGGTGGGCAGTTGAACGGCATGGCCGGAGGTATGGCCAACCCCATGGGCGGCGCAGGCGGACTCGGTGGTCTTGGCGGAGCCCTCGGCGGGATGGGTGCTATGGGAGGCGCCGGCGGACTGATGGATGTCCTCATGAACATCATGCCGAAGCGTCAAGCTCCAGGTACCATGGGTACGTCCTTTGGAACCAATCAATCAGTCTTCCGCACCAAAACACATACGCCAAACATGTTGACCGGTGTTCCTAGAACGATAAACAGATCTGTAAACCGTGCATTGAACCGAAATCTCAATCGCGGCATCAATGCTGCAGCATCACGTGCTACGGGCTCTGCGCTGCGCCATCTGAGATTCTGATTGTTCTAATCACTTACAAGCTCAGTGTTTTAGAGGTTCTTTGCCAATGGACTTTCTAATCATATTGGCGATTTGATAAATAGAATCCATAGTGTCATGGAAATCTGCTGTGTGCTTGGCTCGCAGAGAATTGGGTAGAAGCAACAGTGCATCTCCGAATTTGCCCTGGAAAATGTAGATGGTGATCAGTTTATCGATAAGCAGATTTTCAAGGCGCATCTCTCGTGAGCTCAGGCTTTCAATCATGCGAAGCCCCCGCTTCACATGCGGCTCTGCTTCCGCAAACTGATAATCTTTCAAGTAAGTCAAGCCCAGACCCAATACTGAATCCAGCTTAAACACCGTATCTTCAGGATAAGCCCGGTCGCAAATATCCAGCGCCTGGCGGTATAGCTGAGTAGCTTCTTGGGAGCCGCGCAAGATCAAGGCACAGGCAGCTAGCCTGTTGAGCACTGATATACGGGCGGGATGCTCTTCCGGCAGTGCAGCGGACAGGATGTCTCTTACCCGGCGCCAATTCTTTTCGGCTTCAATCGGCCTCTTTCTGTCGAATTGTTGCTCAGCAAGAAGGTCCAGCGATACGCCGACCTCCGGATGATCTTTACCAAGTTGCCTTTGTAGAATATCGACCGACTCATTGAGCAGCGGTTCTGAAAGAGAGACTTTCCCTTCCTTCTGCCTGAGGATGGCCGTATGTCTTAGCGAAATCGCGTAGTCTTTGTGCATTTTTCCAGGCTTGCGACGTCTTATGCCCATCGACTTGACCAGGCTTTTCTCCGCTTCCTTGGGATGCCCACAGCTCAAATGCACAAGCCCGAGATCATCGTAGGCATCGGCGGCTTCCGGGCTGTCAACGCCGCAAGCCTGGCAGCGGATTTGGGTTGCTGTTTCTACCAATTTCTCTGCTTCTATCGTGTCCCCGTTGGCAGCTAAAGAAAGAGCCAGCGCTGACATGGCTTCTGCAGTCTTCTCATTGTTTTCGCCGAAAACAGCTTTGGAAATCTCGACGGATGTGCGCAGTGATTCGATTGCTTTTTCCAGGTTGTGCAACTTATCCTGCAGCCGCCCGAGCTTGAGCAGAGTCAATGCTCTTTCTCCCGAATTCTCAGGCAGTCCTGCAAGTATTTTTGAGCATTCAGCCGCGGCTTCCTGATATTTCCCCTGGGCAAACAGGTCGTCCACTTTTGAAAGTTGCTCGCTCTTAACCATCTATCAAGGCTCCTCATCCGGGGCGGGGGTGCCCCCGTCTGTGAGGGCTACACTACTACTTGCCACATTACCAGACAATTCCCCTCTTCCGCTTGCCGTAACCTGTGTGGCGATTTTCAGCTTTACTGCACAGGGAATGTGGTTGGTGAAATTTACGGCTTTTCTTTCAGGGTCGATTTTCAAAAGAACTTGAAACTTATCGTCGTCCATGAGACGGGCACCAGATATGGTGCGCTTTACCGGGGCAGGCAGAGAAGATATCTTGAAATGAAGGTCGTCATCTGGAGAAGGTAAAAGAGCATCTATATTGCCTTTGTATAGGCGGCTTTGCCTGTTTACGAAATTCGACCGCAGATCAAGGGCTTTCAGTTCCTCGTAACCATCAGGTATTTGCACATTTGAGTCCAGATCTTTGATGGTGCCAAACTCGCATTCGGCAATCCTTGGAGCGGCAGTCTTCAACCACACTACATTTAACGAACTCCGCTCAGCCAGCTGTTTAGCGTCACCTTTTAAAAGCTCGAACAACTGGCTTTCCGTATCTTTCTGAATTGTCGCGCGCTCCTGTTCGACAATGCCCGCACCGTGTCTTGAGGCTTCCACCATCTGCCGGGCGATTGGTTCGAGAAATTTATATCTTCCATTTAGATCCGAGTAAGTCCTGCGCGCGGAGAATACCAGTTCTCTAGATCGCTCTACCAGGATGTTCACACGTCCCTGCCTGTCGTCTGCATTGAGAACTTTCGCCGCTCCGAGCGCCATTTCGTCGGAAGCATTTCTGCCTCGACTGCTTGAAGAGAAGAGCAGCATAAGACCGACGCCGACTAGCAAGGCAAGAATGACAATACCGGCGACAAGGGCAATCATGATGAGCATGTTGCCCGTTTTTCGGCGATTGCTCTTATTCACTTTCACTGGCAGGCTGCGTAGGCATCGGGCACGCCGTATGCGTAATTCTTGACCTTGTAATTTTTGAACGATTTCCAGGCCGTATTCACCATTCTGCTCAAAGTTTGATTGCCTGTCTC
>CAZBOX010000183.1:0-12159 GCA_964493595.1 uncultured Candidatus Obscuribacterales bacterium
ACCGACCTCGAGCGCCGGCATCCAGGCTTCAGGAGCGTTTACTAGAAAACTCAATTCAAAGTCTGGGAAGACAGTGTTCTTGATCAATCCATATAAGAAGACCAGATTCTCAGGCAAACGCTGACGCCCAGCCATTCTCAGCGTCATATTCGAATTCAGCTCCGAACCTATATTGAATTGCGCCGAGTCGTCTATCAAATAGAATCGATCGGGATTGGCTTTCGCTTGAGCGAAAAGATGGTCGAGCATGAGCTGAGAGGGATGGGCCAGCTGCTGGGGCGCCAGCACGCAAGCGGCAGGTGATAACAATTGATCGAGTTGAATCAGTTCGCTGAGATCATCATTGCCCAGTATGACCTTCAATCCGAGCGATTCGAGAGTGGTTCGATAAACAGACTCCAGAGATGAGGAGAGCAGCACTGAAGAATCAGGTGGCAAAATTGCTTTGAGAACCAGTGCCAAAAGTTGAGCACGCTCGGGCCCGACGAAAAGCGCTTCCGGCTTGGTCGGATAATGACAGTAATTAGACAGAAATCGGGACAGAGCTATGCGCAGGCTCATGTCGCCGCATTCGTGAGGATAAGGAATTGTCCTGTGTGCAAGCAGTTCTCGTGAAAACCGATTGAGAAAACTCACCATTTCTTCTGAAATACGAGAGAAGTCCAGCTCCTTTCTCAGACGATCGAGACCTAATTTATTGAGATTGTTGACGAAGCCGAATGTAGGATTTTCGTGCTGAGTTTCGGCTTGATATACCAAAAGGTCATGGTATATCGATTCATTCTTTCCAAGAACAGTAACAGCGGTTTCGGCTGAAACAGGATGCTGCGAGTCGCGTGAAAGAAAGAAGTTGAACCGTATCTGGTGCGATCGTTCAATCTCTACAAGAGATACGAGATCGGTATCGTCCGCCTGCTGAATTCGGCGACTCCAGATAAGAGTCGGCTCCCAGCCCCGCCGGCGAAACATTTGATCGATAGCCTGAGGCCCTGGTCTACCGCCCAGAACAAGCGTCAGGCGTCCACCAGGATTTAGACAGAGCTGAGCCTCCTCGAGAGCGCGGGCGATCAGAGGCAAGCCGAAGCGATCTTCGAGGATGCCTTGTTGAAAGCAGTAATTACTGAGGTCATAGAGATCTTTGTGAGAACGCTCGCCTGAATCATCTTGCAACTTGCGCGGGTCGGGGTGCAGGACTTGAGGTATACAACCAATGATGTGATCGAATTTTGCTTTGCGCGAGAGTGGCTCGGCAAGCAGATCCGACTCCCGGGCAGTAAAAGCTTGGGCGAATGGAATTCCGAATTGAGAATTGATCATGTCGCCATCGACCGTGGTGCCGTTGAGCCAGGAATTCAATCGTGCAATGGCAACGGCAATCGGGTTTATGTCCAGTCCCAAAATAGATGCTGCTTGTGTGCGCATGAGCATGAGCAGGCTGATCCAGCCCGACCCTGTACCAAGCTCGACCAGGGTTTTGCCGCGAAACAATTCCGGCTTTTTCAGCAAACCTTCAGCAAAGGTCTTGGCCCATTCTTCAGGCGAAAAAACTGCAGTATGCAGAAGAAGTTTGAGCGGCGCGGCTGAGCCCGGGATGGTAATGACCTTGATGTTCAGCATTGCAGCCAGTGGGTCTTTGGCGAGCTTTTGAGACTCCTGGCTCTTGGAAGCCTTGGAAATCCCGGCAATAGGGACCCGCGACTCTAAATAGTCAGCCAGCGCGTGTAGATGCCTGAGCGCCTCGAGCCTGGTCGACTCGTTTTCTATCGCCTCGACCAGCCTATTCAATTCGTTAATATCGCTCATAATTCTCGCTGACCGCGAACAGTTAGAGTTTTGAATGCCGGCGAAAAGCTTTTTCGGACGACTACAAGCCGT
Organism: uncultured Candidatus Obscuribacterales bacterium; assembly: GCA_964493595.1. Classification (GTDB taxonomy): domain Bacteria; phylum Cyanobacteriota; class Vampirovibrionia; order Obscuribacterales; family Obscuribacteraceae; genus QKMZ01. Next base: position 1,876 of record CAZBOX010000183.1, read on the forward strand.
GATATTACCTCATTAGGAGTACCTCTTGATCGCCTGACAGCCCTAATTTCGGGGATTAAGAACCTTTTGCCGGGAGGGTATAACCTACAAATGACCACCTGGGAACAGCTGAAGTCCGACGCAGAATATGCCGCCACTTACGGCAATAATGCCGAAGCCGAGGTTTTGTGGCGCCGGGCCCTCCAGCTGGCCGAGCAATTTCCTAAAGGAGACAAACGTCTCTCTTTGACTCTGGACAGGCTCGGTGAGATTTGTTTTCAGTCGAAACGCTATGCTGAGGCGGAGCCGCTCTTTCGACGCTCTCTGGCACTGCGAGAGTCCAGCCTTGGTTTTGAACACCCGGATGTGGCAACCAGCCTCAGCCATCTATTCACACTCTGCTATATCCAGGGCAAATTCGAGGAGGCCGAGCCTCTGTGCAGGCGTGTTCTTACCCTTTATCAGAAAGCTTTTGGCGAGAAGCACGAATATGTCGCCGCCTGCCTGCACAATCTAGCTAAGCTCGAACACGCTCGCGGAAATTACACTGAAGCAGAGCCGCTTTTCATTCAGGCACTGAATGTAGCAGAAGCAACGCTGGGCGCCGACAGTGCAGAAATAGGCGGGATTCTCAACGACCAGGCTATGTTTTACGTCGATACCGACCGCCTCGAGGAAGCGGTTTATCTTTTCGGCAAATCCATTCAAATTAGAGAGGCGGCATTAGGGCCGGCACATCCTGAGGTCGTCACAACTCTTTCCAACCTGGGCACGCTTTACCGCGACATGGGACGCACCTATGAAGCCGAACCAATCTTTCGCAGATTGCTGAATATTGCTGAAAAAGCTCTTGGTCCCAGCCATCCGGATATGGCAATCAATATTCTCAATCTGGCCAAAACTCTCCAGTCAGAACGGAAGTATCTGGAGGCCGCGCCGCTTTTCCAGCGCTATCTTGCGCTGCAGGAAAAGAACTATGCCAAAGACGATCCTGCACTTGTAGAAACCCTGCAGAATCTGGCTCAAGCATACTTGGAAGAGAAGAATTTCACTCTCTCAGAGCCGCTCTTGAAGCGCGCACTGGCCATTCAGGAAAAACATTTCGGACCAAAACATCCGAACGTCGGCACCCAACTGAATCACCTGGGAGCGCTCTACTACGAGACAGGCAGATACGAAGAAGCTGAATCCCTCTTGCTTCGTGCCATAGCCAATCTGGAAAAGCTGAAAGAAGGAAAAGATCCGGCATATGAAAAAACACTGGTCGATTACCTTAAGCACCTGGAAGCAATCTTTCGAGCTCAACACAAACTGGCAGAAGCGGAAGACTGCCTGGAAAGCCTCATCAAAGCACAGGAACGCATTCTTGGCGAATATCATCCTGATGTGGCAGAAAGCCTGACCAATCTGGCCCTCGTCTTCCAGTCTCAAGCGCACTACGCGCAAGCCCAGAAATTACTGAACAGGGCTTTGATTATCAGCGAACATTCCTTTGGAGCAGAGCACCCTGAAATTGGACAGCCGCTCAGCAAACTAGCAGAGGTTCTGCAATTGCAGAATCGCTATGAGGAGGCGCTTCCACACTGGCAGAGATTGGTTTCAATCTACGAAAAGGCTCTCGGTCCAAAACATCCGGATGTCGCTAATGTACTGGACAAGCTTGTAGATCTGCACCGGTTCAACGAGGACTACTCTCAGGCAGAAGTTTTAGCCAATCGCGCTCTGTCCATCCGAGAAAGTGCCTACGGACCTGAGCATCAGGATGTCGGTTTGACTCTTCACGAGCTGGCTATGCTCAACTTCGAGCAGAAGAAATATAAGAACGCGGTGCCTCTTTTCGAGCGGGCCGTTGAAAATCTCAAAGCGTCTCTGGGCTCAAAGCACAGTGAAGTAGCCCTGACTCTCAATCGACTTGCGACGCTACATTACAGACTCGGCAACTATGAAGCTGCCGAGCCTCTTTTCAAAGAAGCTTTGGCAATTTACGAAAAGAAGGAAGACGCCTCCAGCTCTCAAATGTCCAGCGCCTTTGAGAATTTAATCGACATGTATAGCGACCAGGGGCTCGTGGAAAAGGCAGAATCAACAGCCAAGCGTTATCTCTCGTTTCGTATAAAGGCACTGGGTCCCGACCATCCTAAAGTAGCGATATGCCTCAAAAAACTTGCCGATGTTTACTGCGCGCAAGCAAAATTCGATCTGGCTGAGCCGTTGTACAAACAATCTATCGATATACAAATGAAAGGTGAGCCAGGCAATCAAATGTTGGCGCAAACTAAAGAGCAGCACGCGCTTACACTGGACAAGCTGGGCAGAAAGAACACCACCAACGCTTCGGTCAAGAAAAGACTGCCACGTTAGCGCCACTTACTTAGTGTTGACTGACAGTGTGAATCCCCACGACTAACTCAACTCTGAGTCGCTTCTAGGCGGAGAAATTACATGGCAGACAATCTTTCCTACGCATCGGAATCAGACAATCCCAGTAACGAAAAAATCGACGCGAATCAAGCACGCGTAGCGCAAGAGCTATCACAATTCATCCAATACAATTTCCATGCTCTGGATAAAAACAATAATGGTCTCATCGAGAAAGATGACCTGGATTGGATGCTCATTTCGTCATGGTCTGAAATTCCGAGCTATCAGACAATCAGAGAAAAGCAAACAGTGCTCGCGCAACTTGCCGGCAACGACGGAGACGGCGGTATCTCCAGATTGGATGCGCAAGTGTTGAATAACGCCTTCAACAAAACCGGCGACAGCGAACCATATGAGCAAGAGAAAACGGATTTTCTCAGCGTCGCAAGGTTTGGCCTTGTCGGTCTGGCGCGAGAGTGGAATTTGATCGGTCCCGAGCAATTCAAAACAGAGATGCCGGATAACTATTACGCGATCAAAAGAGAGATCGTTTTATCCAACAATCTATTTGAAGAGCATGAACGCAATCTTTCCAACCAGAGAATGGGTGTCAAACCCAGTTACATGCGCCGTGCTTTTGCGCAAATGTCCGGATTGGTGAAGACTGAAATAGTCAAAGACTAAAAATCAGTCTAAACACCTCTATAACCCCACACGTGGTTCTACGGGTGGTGTTGAAATGATCAGGTCGCTACCCTGCCACTTACTCTTCATCACAGGGGTCTGCAGAACACCTCGAGCACGCAATACCTCGTTTTGCACTTTGTCTTTCATGAAATTGAACGCCTCGCCGATGGTCGCTTTGCCGTTCTTCGACTTGAGACCGTCGATCAGATAACGAGTGAACACGGAGTTTGGCACTTCTTTGGATTCCCAGGATACCTGGCTCGGTGTGCTGGAAGAGATGACCATTTGCCCTGTGCCTTGCGCAATCGCTTCGGCATCTACGTTCTTCACTCGCACGAGACCTTTTGATTCCGGCTCTGCAGCTCCACTGTGGCAAGCATCGAGAATGAGTACGACGCGGTCGGAATGGACGCGTCCTTTGATGACGCGAGTGAGATCTTGCATCGCCAGTCCTGATGCAAACAATTGATCAGGCTCGGAATCATGAGCGAGCAGGTAATTGACGCCGCCGACATCCATATCGGATGAACTACCGTGGCTGGAGAAGTAAATTAGAACGAGATCGTCTGGAGCAGCCATTCTAGGCAGCCATCTGTCACCCAACTCGGAAAGGATATTTCCGCGGGTGGCCTGTTCATCCAGAAGCATCTTCACGTGGTCTTTCTGGAACTTACCGTCAGTAATCAGGTAGTCATAGAAGTCTTTGGCGTCTTTGCTTGGATATTTCAAATTCAGAGTTTCATTCTTGAATTTGCTGATTCCAATAATCAGAGCCCACTTGTCCTTAACCGGCTTATCTTCAGGCTTTGCTTCCTCTTCCGCCTTCTTGTCGGCAGTTCTCGAGGCAACTTTGATTTCTGCCAGCTTTCTCAGCAGCTCTTCTTTTTCCTTTCGCTCTGCTTCCAGTTTTGCAGCCAGCTGAGACTCTTGCTCTTTCTGTTTCTGCTTGGTTTCAAGCTCTTTTGTCAGACGCTGGAGTTCTGCACTCTCATTTGAAACAGTACCGACATCGGCGCCGCCGCGCTTAGTATGTTTTTCCTTAGGCGCCTTTGGCACAGGAATCGGAACAGCGGTGGAGACAGCAACGCCTAAATTCGGTGCGCTGGATATTTTCGTGCCGGCGGCAGCAGCAGCCAACTTTTGCAATTCGGCTTCGCAATATTCTTTGTTGACTCTGGCTGAGTCATTTCTCGGCTCGAAGCGAAGAGCCTGGTCAAAATCTTTGATGGCCAGGTCGTACTTGGTCATGTTGGAATAAAGGGTGCCGCGCGCAATGAAATAATTGGCGGAATTGGGATTGAGCTGAAGAGCCTGATCCATGTCTTGCAGCGCCAGATCAAAACGCTTCAGCGTGCTGTAGAGAACGCCACGCATGTAGAACAGTTCAGCATTGCGAGGGTTGAGAGAAATTCCTTTATCGAGGGCTTTCTGCGCCTCGTCAAATTGACCGGTACCGAAAAGCGTGCGAGCTCTCTCCAGGCACGAACGATCGCTGTCGTACCATTCCGCAAAACTCGGCGCATTCGCCGATGCTCCCTGCAAAGCCGCCAGGAGCAGAATTCCGCTTAGTGCTTTTGCTAACTTCATATCAACGCACCATTAGTAAATGAGGGGTGGGTGGCGAATTAAAAGCGCGTGGGCCTTTAACTGAAATATTAATACGTCCCTGCCGTTGAAAATTAGGGGAGGAACGATAGATTAAGCAGATTGCCAACAAAAGAGGGAGTCGCAAAAGACTCCCTCTCTGTGAAAACTCCGAAGGACTGGGAGTTTTCGGTGTTTGCTCCGAGATCAGGCGGACGGCGACTGCCTAACCATCGCCCTTTTCCATCTTCATCCGGGGCCCGCCGCGGTGATGCATTCCGCGCCCACCCTTAACGACCCAGTCGCGAATTTTTTTCCTCTGCTCTTCATTAAGGACATCATGCATTGCCAGGCGATTGTCAAGCTTCATATTGGCCAGGTCGGCTTTCAGTCCGTTTATTTTGTCCTGTAGATTACGAGCTGCTTTGGCATCTACATTCGTCTGAGTCATCAAATCTCTCAGATGCCTTTCATGGGTTCGGATTTCCAGCATCTTGGGCCCGACCTTGTCCAGGAAAGAATTCTTGAGAGCGTAGAACTTCTCGTACTGGTCATCGGTCAGGTCGAGCGCTCCCAAGACGGGGCAACCGACTCCGCCGCCTCCGCCGCAGCCCATGGCGCTGCGTCCGCCCCAGCCGCGGCGCATCATCATACGGGGGGGCGGACCACCAGGGGCACCCATCTGGATAGTGTTAGGGTCCATAGCCAGAGTAAATTCAGGGTCGCCATCAGAGTCGAGGCTGATTTCCACCATTCCTTCCATAGGAGGCGGTCCGTCTGCAACGCCATCAGGCAGATCAACCTCCTGCGCCAATGCCGGGCCATTGCACAATGCCGCAAAGAACAAGCCGGATAGGGCGACCGGCAGTTTTTCCAATAGATTCATTTAGTACTTCTCCTGGAGATATCCCGAAAAGGGAGGCCTGACTGGGCCATTACTAGGTAAAGACGAGATTTGCCGGAAAAAAGTTCAAAGCCGAAGATAAAATCTAACAAATAGCTCGCCCGCTGATATCTTCTTCCCCTTCAAGCTGCCAACAAGAAACGGTTTATCCGTTAAACTTCTCAGTTCAATCACCGAGTGATTTTGCTTTTCCTCTGCCGAGCCAGGCCCGGCAATCGGAGCAAAATTCGTGTCCGACTGCTGGAAGCCCAGGAGGCATGATGAGAGGAACCCAGGAAAAACCGGTAGGCACCATGGAAAACAGCGGTTCAACCGCACAAGGAAACCCGAAGGTCAGTCCAGCAAGCGCTAAAGTCGGCAACTATCGCTGGTTTATCATCGCTCTGGGTTTCATAATCACTCTCATTAACTATTTGGACCGCTCCGCCCTTGCTTATACGCGCAAGGCTCTGATTGGAGAATTCGGCATCAACGACGCTGATTTCGGAATGATTCTGTCCGCCTTTGCAATCACTTATATGGTGATGACTACAGTGGGCGGCATCATGGTCGATAAATGGGGTGCTCACAAAGTGTGGCCGACAGCCGCCATTCTCTGGTCGGCAGTGACGGCGATGATGGGTCTGGCGTCGGGAATGTGGGTCCTGTTTGCCTTCCGGCTCTTTCTTGGAGTCGTCGAAGGTCCTCACTTTCCCGCTCTCACACGCGCCGTGGCCGACTGGTTGCCCACCAATGAGCGCGCTCGAGCCACCGCCATCGGTCTTGCCGCCGTTCCCTTCGCGCACGTAGTGGGCGGGCCGTTGATTACATCCTTGATAGGCAGTCTCGGCTGGAAAGGAATGTTCGTCGTACTGGGCGCCCTGGGCGTAGTCTGGTCGGTCGCCTGGGTTTTCCTCTTCCGTGATTATCCTGAGTCTTGCCCGTTCGTTTCCGATGCAGAGCTTAACCATATACGCGAGGGCAAATCGCAAAATAGAGAAATCAGCGATGTAGAGAGAAGATCGCATCATCTTGCCGCCGGCAAGACCACCTGGAAATTCATGCTTCTGAATCCGTCGCTGATGTCCAATAACATCGCCTTCTTCTCATTCGGTTATCTGCTCTTCTTTTCGATGAACTGGCTGCCCAGTTATCTGGAAAAGACCTACCATATGAATCTTCACCAGGTGGGCTGGTTTGTCGTAGCGCCCTGGCTGACGGCAGCTATTTTGTTGGCAGCAGCCGGCTTCGTTTCCGACCTGGTAATGAGAAAGACAGGAAGCGCCCGTCTTGCTCGCACGCACATGATCTGGGTTTGCCAGCTGATTTCGGCGCTCAGCTTCATTCCTCTAATGTTTACGCAGGATCTCAACGTAGCCATGGTGATGATGTCCCTGGGCATCGGCATTGGCTTGATGCCGAATTCATGCTTCTATGCCCTTAACACAGACCTGGCAAAAGACAGGGCTGCGACCAGCCTTGGCATTATGGACAGCTTCTTCGCCCTGGGCGGAATTCTTGCCCCTCTGGTCACTGGTCAAATCCTGCAACGCACCGGCAGCTTTCAACTTGCTATCGGTCTGGTCGTGTTTTTCAGCTTGATGTCGGTGATCGGCATAATCCTGTTCCAGAAGCCGGATCGAGACATGGAGGCTGCCAAGGGCACCTAATCTCTAATGCAAGTTCTTGGAAATTAGGGACAATTCTCAAGGAAGTCTCGAACGCCGAAATATATCAATTCGTCACCCTTTCCTGCTGCGCTCCGGCGCCATTGCAAAGGGAGGTCGTTTGGATGCTACTAAGGGAGATTGCAATGCCCGCCTCGAAAACAGAATTAAAGGCAGCACTACTGGCAGTATCACTGGTTTTCTCTCTCACCCCTGCAGCTTTTAGTGAAGAAACAACTGAAGCTATCTCGCAAACTGCAGATCTTGTAGAGAAGACAAATCTCGAAGAACTGGGCTTCAAAGAATACAAACCAGCCAAGACAGAACAAAACGCCAAGCCGGCGGCAAAGCCTATCTGGGTGCAAAAGGCCGATGCAGCGAGCAAAACAGACTGTGCAAAAAAACAATCCTCGGTGCCAGTAAATTCCGATCAGAAAGCAGATGCTGGTCAAAAAGCGGACTTCGTAGGCAAAGCAGCCTGGTATAGCAGCGATTTGCATGGAAAGAAAACGGCATCGGGACAGCCTTATGACGAAGGCAAACTGACTGCCGCCCACAAGCATTTGCCCTTCGGAACTAAAGTCACAGTCGTAAATCGCAAGAACGGAAAAGCTTGCACACTCACTATCAACGATCGCGGGCCGTTCGTTCCCAATCATGTCATCGATGTGTCCAAAGCCGCCGCTAAAGAGCTTGGGCTGATGTCCGACAACAAACGGCTGGTTGATTGCTATATTCGCATCGACGCTAAAGATCTGATCAAGAAGCAGCAGCAGAGCAAGGTGAAAGTTGCCGCTCAGCCGCAGGAAGAAACTCTCTAGACCTCGGCATTACGTTGTCTCTTTGCTGAGAGCTGTAATGGCAGTGTATGCGGCGAAGGCGACTATTCCTACGCCGTAGAGAATGACTAAAACCAAGGAAGTAAACCATAGATACTGCGCAAGCATATCTATGAAAGGCAGGCTGGTGGCGTGGGCGGTGACATAAACCATCATGCCCACCGACCAAACAGACATGATCAAAGCAGTCATCAAAGTGAAGGAAAGCCTGACCTTCTGAACGAAATTGAGAGTATGGGAGCGCATTCTCATCGCTTCTTTCATTTTGAAAAAGCGCTGAATCATCGAGAAAGATCCCCAGCTGCACATCAGCAAGCAAAGAACAAAGAACATTACTCGTCCCTGCACAATTTGCCACTGGTCTTTTAGGATCAACCCTATGACCGTCATCAGCACTGCAATGGAAAGCATGACAAAAGCGCGCTTGCGCTTCGACCGCATCAGTTGGGGGACCGACTCTTTCTCACCAAGAGACTGCAAAGCCTTTGCCAACTCGGCCATACTTTGATAACGGTCGAGAGGATGTTTTTCCAGGCATTTGAGAATGATGCCCTCCAATTCCTCTGAGACGTCCGGACGATTATCGAGAGTATTAAACTTAGGCGCTTCATTCTTCTGATGATGCAGGAAAAGAGCCATCGCACTCTTTTCCTCGAAGGGCGTTTTGCCGGTAACTGCTTCATACATAAGACATCCGAAAGAATAAATATCGGAGCGCTCGTCCAATTCCCGACCGGCGCACTGCTCAGGACTCATGTAGAGCGGACTGCCGAAGACCTCACCTGTGGCAGTCATGCTCAAATGGTCTTCGCCTTCTTCTCCAGTCATCTTGGCGATCCCGAAATCGACAACGGTTGTTTTCGGCGCTGCATCAGGATCTTGATTAGCACTAAGAACAATATTGCTGGGCTTCAAATCTCTGTGAATTACGCCGTTAGCGTGCGCGTGATCAAGAGCTTCGGCAATACTTTTGAAAATGGAAACAGCTTGCTTTTCCGCAAGACGTCCATTCACCTTAATCGTCTCGCTCAGAGGCTTGCCGTGCAGATACTCCATCGCGATAAAGGGTGAACCGTTTGAGGCAACGCCGAAATCATAGATTTTGATCACGCCTGAGTGATCGAGCTTGGCGACAGCGTGGGCTTCTTTCTGAAATCTGCAAACGGCTTTTTCCGAATGAATAAGATGCGAATGCATCAGTTTCAAGGCAATCACCCTGTTCATCAAAAGATGATTTGCTTCGTATACGACACTCATGCCACCATGCCCGACGACACGAGTAATTTCATACTTACCGTCCAGCACATGGCCGACCAGGGGATCTCTTATACCGCTGGAACTGCCGTTGGCTTGTGGGGAGGGCAGCGAGGAGAGCGGGACGGGATCGGCTGTCTGAGCCATTGGGTGCGGATGGAATGGCTGTGGCTCAGCCTCACCATCATGCAGGACTGCTGTATGCTCACCATCGAATGTCTGGACGCCATCGACAAGAGGGAGCACGTCAACATCGGCGCCGCCGGTGCCGCCGTTAGAAGAGTTCGAGGTTTCATCAACGACTAAATCGGCGCCTTTCCGCTGGATTTCTTCGTCAACTGGCTTTTTCAAAACAACCTCCAGTCTCCTGGTTTATACCCAGGAAACTGCAAGCGCTAAGCCCTGTGCTCGCTCCCGTTTCAGGAGCCGCTTAAAACTCGGCGCTCTTCGGTACACGAGGGAATGGGATTACATCTCTGATATTGCCCATACCGGTGACAAACTGGACGGTGCGCTCGAGACCCAGGCCGAATCCGGCATGCGGTACCGTGCCGAACCTTCTCAAATCGAGATACCACCAATAGTCCTCTGGAACCAATCCGCAATCAATCATGCGCTGCTCCAGTTTATCCAGGCGCTCTTCACGCTGGCTGCCGCCAATGATCTCACCGACTTTCGGAACCAATACATCCATCGCGCGAACGGTCTTTCCGTCTTCATTCATACGCATGTAGAAGGCTTTTATGTCTTTCGGATAGTCATACAGAATAACCGGCTTTTTATACACTTGTTCTGTCAGATAGCGCTCATGTTCAGACTGTAAATCGATTCCCCACTCAACCGGAAACTCGAATTTGGCGCCGGATTTCTTCAGCACATCTACAGCTTCGGTGTAGGACAAGCGCTCGAATTTGCTATTGACGATGCCGGTCAAAGTTTCCAAAACGGTCTTATCTATGCGCTCATTGAAAAATGCCATGTCTTCCGCGCAATTGTTCATCACATCGGTAAAAATGGTTTTGAGAAATGC
>CAZBOX010000184.1:0-10349 GCA_964493595.1 uncultured Candidatus Obscuribacterales bacterium
CCCCCTGTGCGACACCGCGATTGACACCCTTTGGAAGATCGATGGTTTTTTCAATCTCCAGTTTATTTGAATAAACTTTCACTCTTTGAGCTATAGATTTTTTCTCCTGCTCGGAGATGACAAATGCTTTTTGCGTGACCGAATCGTAGCAAAGCTGGCTGCCTTGGGTTTTGAGCGTAGCTGCCACCGTGCCCAGGTTGTCCATTTTGCGAAGCGCTACTCCGTCTTTGGAAAGACAAAGTATGTAGCTGCCGGCGCCGACGATTGCCTTTAGCGATGTCGTCAAATCTTGAGTAGAGATGAGGCTTGGTTTGTCAGGGTTGGAAATATCGTAGAGCTTCAGGTCGGAGCCGCCCAGCACTACCATGTTATTCCAGCTTGCTACACCGGAGGCGGGCAGGCGCGGAATCGAATAGGTATATGCCGGTGTCCATCCTTCTTTTCCGCCGGTCAACATCTCTACGCCTGCCCAACCGGAAGCAACGTAGACATTGCGGTCCTTGGCGACAATGCTGGCTCGCTGACCGTAGCTGCCCTTCGGCGCCGGCAGGTTGACTACTTGTTCGCGGGTGAGATGACCGGTTTTGTCTGCGACAAGCGAAAGGAATTTGCGTCCCTGCTTTGTCTCTCCAAGAATGAGGAAGCGGTCTCTTTGTGCTGTGGCGCTCAACACTGCGGTCAGAGGTTCGAGAGTGAGCGACGATACCACCCGTGGTGTGGGATCGAGAAAGATCGTCCGTGCTTCGCAGGCGTTCGCCAATCTGTCATTGATGACAGGGCGCCCGCAAACTACGACAGTGGAACGCACTCGCGCCAGGCGTTTGAATTCTCCCTCCAGCTTTATAGGCTCTTTCGCTTGCGGGGAGCGAGGGTAAGCGATGTTGTAAATGTCGAGCTGAGAGACTGGTGCTTGTGCGGCGCAATTCAAAATCACCATGGTGCGATCTTGCACGTCCATCGCAGCGACCGGATATGGAACCGAAAAGGACGCCAAAAGAGAAGGTTCTGTGGCTTTGCCTTTGGTAGGAGACTGATAGAGCGTAACGAGATTTTCTCCGGACAGAGATGTTCCGGCTACGCAGACCAGATCGTTATTGGCTGTAATCGATGTAAACTCGGCATACTCCCGAAGCGGCATCTTTGCCACTATAGACGGTGCAGCAAAATTGGTGACGTTGATCGTGACCAGGTTGAGCTGAAGATCAGCCGGGTCTGAATTGAGAGCGACGAGCGCATAGGCTCGCGGACCAGAGGACGTGAAATCGAAGACTTTCTTGCCAAGGCCCGACAACTCACCCATGACCTTGACCGGGGTTTTCGGATTGCTCGGGCGTCGCAGGTCGACTGCAGACATGCGCCCGAATTCATCGCAGAAAAGCGAAAAGCCCTGAGGATTAGCGACTGAGGCAAAATCCGGAATGATTGCCGGAGGCCATTCGGCGCGGGCGATAGTGTGCGGACCAGTGACGGGTGCCGCAGGCTTTGCCTTGAGTTTGGGTAAACCAAAGGCTGGTTGGAATATTTCGCTTGTAGCCGCCCAACTGATGAGCGAGCCCAAGAGGAAAGACCTTCTAGTGAGCATCACCAAACCAACGAACCACTAAGCTTCTGCAGGACTTAGAAGAAAGTCCTTACAGCTACCATGATTCCTTGTAACACAAAAATCGCCACCATTGGCGACAGATCTATATTGGCAATCGGCGGAATAATTCGTCTGAAGGGCGCAATGATAGGTTGCACGATGCGATCGAGAGTTCTAAAAGGTTGTTCATGCCAGTGAATGTTGGGAAACCAACTTAGCAAACACCAAATGATGATGATGAGGTTGAGGAGCTGAACTAGCCCGACGATGATATTTCCGACCGCGCTCACTGATTTATTCCTCTTATTCGTAACCCGTAATTTGTCGACTCTTCGTCTTAGATGACTTTTAGCTGAATAGCTTCAGCTTTTGAATGTCCTAAATACTGACTTTTTGTTTTTTACCTTTCGCGAACCCTTGGTCTTTGGGCTGTTTCCCGCGTCGGCTGGACATTCCTTACTGCCTGATTGTAGCATCTTATCTGTTATTAATTTTTGGTGGTCGGGGTGTTGCTTTGGGTCAGGACGGCATCATGAGAACGGCGTCTCCATTCGCCGGAATGCTCACAGGCGAGCAAAAAATGATCGATTCAATTAAGAGTTGGGTGGGCGGCCACCTGATAGGTGATGACTGCGCCTTGATTGCCTCGCAGACTCTTGTATCTACCGACGCTCTTGTCGAAGGCGTTCACTTCCGGCGTGACTTGATGAGTCTGGAGGAGATCGGCTGGAAAGCAGTGGCGGTCAATTTAAGTGACATTGCCGCCATGGCCGGGCGTCCCCGATACCTCTTTGTCACCGTATGTGCGCCTCCTGGGTTCTCGCATAACGATTTCCGCAGTCTTTACAAAGGCATAGCGGACTGCGCGCGGCAGTACCGGGTCACTATCGCAGGCGGTGACATTACGGCGAGCGAGCAGCTGATGCTTTCGCTGACTGTTATGGGCGAAGTTCATGAAAACGGTTGCTTGACACGTTCCGGCGCCAAACCGGGTGATGTGCTTATTGCTACAGGAGACTTCGGAGCCAGTCGCGCCGGGCTCTGGCAACTTCTGTCCGGCTCGGGTATAGAGAAAAACAGCCGGGAAAGTTTAGCGGATCACGCGCTCTCCAAGCATATTCGTCCCCTTCCTCGCCTTGCCGAGTCCTGGTTGTTGGTCAGTAAAACCGGCTCCAAGGGCGCTTTGATGGACTCTTCCGACGGTTTGGCCGATGCGATCGTCCAGCTGGCCAGAGCCAGCTCGGTGGGCTTCATGGTTGAGCTGGGCTCGATTCCGATAAACGAGCAAACCAAGCGCATCGCCGCCCAGGCTGGCGCCGACCCGATAGAATGGGCTCTGTATGGTGGTGAAGACTACGAGCTGGTGGCTTGTATAGATGCCAATGTGTGGGGCGAGTGGCGCAAGGAAGGCAGTAAGGGCAACCCTTTCGTACCTATAGGCATCGTCACCGACGGCTCCTCCATTGACCTGACCAGGCATGGTTCGGCTGCGCCGCCTCTCGACATGAGCAAGTGTTTTCAGCACATCTAGTTGACATAAATTGTTATTTGAACCGGCAAGATTGCTCCGAACCGCTTAAGCTTATGCGAGGCGACTGCGGGAGGGTGTGAAGTGCCAGAAGTGCTTAAAGACCAACAGGCTGCAACTCTTATGGACGGCAAAGAGCTTGCCAAGCTAGTCAAGGACGAGCTGAAAGTCAAAATCGAGCGGCACACTAAAAAAGGAAAACGCAGTCCGGGTCTTGCGGTGATACTCGCGGGCGATGATCCTGCCAGTGCCATCTACGTCAAAAATAAAGTGAAGTCCTGCGAAGCGGCAGGCATAGAAAGTTTTTTCCACAAGTTTCCTGCTGATGTCACCGAGAAAGAGTTGATTGAGTGCGTCGAGCAACTCAACAAAGACGATAAGGTGGACGGCATACTCGTTCAATTGCCGTTGCCCGGCAAACTCTCTGCCGACAATGTACTCGACCATCTAGACCCATCTAAAGATGCGGATGGCTTGCACCCCTATAATCTCGGCTTGCTTTTTTGCGGAAAAAAAGGACCGACCCCGTGCACTCCGAAAGGCGTGATGAGACTGCTCGAGCAATACAAAATCGACCCGTCCGGCAAAAACGCAGTTGTAATCGGGCGTTCCAACCTGGTTGGCAAACCGGCTGCTGCATTGCTTACACAGAAAAATGCCACCGTCACTGTTTGTCACAGCAAAACCGCCAACCTCAGTGAAGTTTGCAAACAGGCTGATATTCTCGTTGTCGCCATGGGCAAGCGTGAATTCGTTCGCGGCTCCTGGGTAAAGCCCGGAGCTGTTGTGATTGATGTCGGTATTCACCACTCTGAAGGCGAGGCTGGCGCTAAAGGAAAAATTGCAGGCGACGTGTGTTTTGAAGAAGCAAAAGATGTAGCCTCCTTCATCACCCCTGTTCCCGGTGGCGTCGGCCCCATGACTGTAGCAATGCTGCTTGCCAATACTTTCGAAAATTATGAGCGCAAAACGGGAGCCGCCGACTGAGTGAAAAAAGAGAAACACTCTCTACCGCTCTGGTCTAAATCACTGATTGCACTCGTGTTTATCGGTGTTGCCGGTTTTCTCTATACTGCAACCAGCATCATTCTCGAGTTTCGCACCATCAGTCTGCGTTCGACCGACAAGGCTTATATGCAGGTGTGTGCTCAGAAAATCGCACGCTTTCCGCAACCATTGCCAGCCGGTTATGAATACACTTATGACCTGGATTTCGACTGGTTCAATGTTGCGCTTCTGGTTGTCGAGCATGTTTCGGACAAGCAAAAAATCTATTTCATTTGCCATCTGAACGACAGTTCAGAAGCGATTGCAGCCAAAGAATTACTGGATCGCTTTTACGATATCGGCATCACAACAGAATCCGCGACATGCAAATTCACCGACGTGAAAACAAAGGGTGAATTGGAAGTCGGTTCGGAAAAGATGCTCTACATGACAGGTCTTCTCAAGGATGCAAATGGAAGAGTCTACGAAGGACTGGTCGGCTGTATTCGCAATACGCAAAAGAAGAAGACATTGCTTGTCTGGTCTTTGAGTGAACCTGGAAAGGCGCTAAACATGGAAGTTTGCACCAATTTGCTCAAAAGCCTGCCAAGTCTTTAAGCCTGTGTGATAATCGACTTTTAGAACCAGTAAATAGGATCTGAATGCTCACGGCCAACAAAGCAATGATTTTGCAGAAGCTGAAGCACTTTGGCATCCTCTACGGCGCTTTTACTTTCTTCTTCATTATCTATTTTGCACCAGTGGTGCTGCGGGGAAATCTGCTTGCGCCCGACGATGATCGCATGCAGACGCTGCCTGCATTTCTGGGTGAGCGGACTGTCTGGTCGCCACTACTTGCCTGCGGATGGCCCCTGCACGCGGATCCCCTGGCACAGATCTGGTATCCACTTTCAATATTGCTGAGCAAAATTCCCTTACCAGTCGGATGGAATTTATTCCTAATCAGCGGTTATTCGCTATGCTCCGTTTTTCTCTACTTATATGTCAGGCTGGTAACTGAAAAGCGATTTCCGGCCGTTGTCGCAGCCCTTGTGTTTCCGCTGTCCGGCTCGATGTTGGCAGAGGTGCGGCATGCGCCAGTGATTCATTCCATGGCGTACCTGATGGCAATCCTGTTCGTTGCAGAGAAAATGTCTCGTCATTACTCTGCTGCATGGCTTGCCGCAGGGATTTCTCTTCTCGGGCTTTGCGTGCTGAACGGGCACATGCAGTTTGTTGCTTATATCCTGTTTTTGGTCGTCATCTATAGCCTGTTTCGTGCACTGACGATGAAGGAGGGACAATCCCGATTTCTGCTCGGCATCTCGGTCTTGGTCTTAACTGGAATTGCAATTGGCGCCATACAGGTATTGCCCACCTGGGAGTTGACCAAATTCAGCGTGCGAAGCAAATTCGCCTTTATCGATTTTTTGTCCTATTCGTGTCACCCCATTCAAGCAATTGGGTTGGTGACGCCAAATGTATTCGGTGCCATAAACAGCACATTTTTCAAGATTCCATATTTCGGACTCGACTTTCGCCCGCCGCACTTTCTTTATCTTGGTCTCTTGCCACTGCTGACATTTAGTGCCGCGCTTCTTCTAATTCGCAGTAATGCGATAACCATTTTCTGGCTAATTATCGGCGTCTTCGCCTTTCTGCTCTCTTTCGGAAATGCTACTCCCTTAGCATGGATACTCTACAACATTCCTCCTTTTGGATATTTTCGAGCTCTCAGTCTGTTTTACCCTATCGCAGCCGGATCCTTTGCGATTGTCTGCGGCTGTGTGCTTTCGCGGCTCATGGATGAGAAGCCCACGCTTCGAAGAAGGGTTGTTTTTGCTGCCACAATGTTTTGTATCGCCTGTGGCGCAATTTCGCTTTCAGTTCAGATTTTGCAGCAAGTAATTGAACTTCCCGAGCGTGGTTCTCTCGAAGGAAATCTTCCTCCTTTCTGGGAAAATCCGGCAATTCTCGTTCCTTTCTACGGCTCAATCCTGGTTCTGCTCGTCTTTCTTGCCTGGCTGTACAAGCCAAACTGGCGTCCACTTAAGGCTGCACTGCTGGTAGTGGCAGTAGCAGATCTTGGCTTTGTCGGCTGGTTCAATGAGTGGCACAGTGAAAAGGTGTCTGTTGCATCGATGGAGATCCCTGCTTCTCTTTTGAAATACCGCGATATTCTCGATCGAAGTCACCAGCGCTTGCTGCCTGCGCGTGGAGTGTCCGGTGACGATGAAGAGTGTCCGCCAAATCTTTCCAGGCTCTGGAAAGTGCCTAGCGCCAGCGCTTTTGGACCACTACTCAATACCCGTTATCTGGAAGTCCTCGGTATGACGGAAGGCGGATTTTTGCCGGTTCCCTGGACTTTTACCTCTGACTTTCGCGGTTTCGATATTCTTGCTATCAGATACCTGACTGTGCCTAAAGGCGATAGGCGTTTGGAAGATTACAAAGTTGATGACAAACCTGTCTTTCTAAAGGTGGCCGAAATCGGAAAAGCTGATCTTTACGAAAACACTCGTGCAATGCCGAGAGTTTGGATGGTCGGTGAAACACGATTATTGCCGGATGCCGATGTCGTAAGGACCATTCGGCGAGGACTGATGCCGGAAGGGGGCTTGTTCGATCCGACCAAGATAGCCCTTCTTTCTAATGCCGGCATGAAGTCGGAAGGCTTCATCTCGCCGTCCAAAGAGACGAAGGTGGAAAATTTTTCTGGTTATGCAAAAGTAGTGTCAATCGATAACAGAAAGATTTTGCTCGAAGCAGAATCAAGTACGGGTGGATTTCTGGTTCTGAGCGACCTCTTCTATCCCGGCTGGAAAGCGACAGTGGATGGTCGACCACGTGCAATCGAGCGGACGAACTATATTTTGCGCGGCCTGAAATTGGACGCAGGAAAACATGCTGTCGAGTTTCGATATGAGCCGATTTATCTTTATGCCGGCGCCGCCATTAGTTTTTTGGGACTGATTGTTTGGATGGCGATTTTGCGCAGAGGGCTGGCAAACTTAACCATCGACAAACCTGTTGCCCATCTTCTGGAATCCGGGATGGGGCGCTAGAGTATGCTCTGTGAGGCGTCCATTGCGCTCAATCAGGATCGTGGCGTCGTCGACTATTGCCTGACTTCCTTTGAATAGCCCTTCTTCGAAATTGACAATCGTTGAGCCATTCTGTTTGGAAACTACCGCACCGTCAACTTTTCCGCCTTGAGCAATTCCGCGCACCATGTCGACTAGAGTAGGTGTTTTCTCTCCTGTTTCTAATGCACCTGCGGCTTTCGGCACAAGGGGCTCTGTCCGGGTCGCTGCTTTTGCTGCCGCTATGGCGTCGGGACTGCGCAAATTGCCTTTGATGATTTCGCCAATCGGTGTCATCTCGAGTGCATGACCTGCATCGGCAACGCCTTCTGTAGTTCCTCTGGCACCCAGCCCGGGTATTTTCGGCGCTCCATCAACCACGCCTCGAACAGCCTGAAGCTGGGAAACTCCGGGTTCTGTCTGGGCAAGACCTTTCGGTACAATCCCCTTCGCCGTTGAAGCAGCTGCCTCGGCAGTCTGCGGAAGTTTTACGCCAAGTTCTCTGGCCACATCTCGAATTACGCTTAGTGCGAAGTTTGTGTGACCCTCTACATACCCAGCTGATGCAGCGCTGTTCGTTTCAAACACTTTGCCGCCTGCAGCGGCCTGTTCGGCTTTTGGCAATACTTTTGCACCTGCCGTCGCTGCGCCACGCATAAGTTGCAGATAGATGCTCATTTTTTATTACCTCAAAAATTAGAATCGGCACCGGGGTGCTGGGGTTCTGTCAGTATATTGGCGCTACGTGACGTGAAGGTGACGTGTCCGTGGGCAAATTACGAAGCCGCTAATTTTCTGGTGAACTGGATGTATTTTGCCTGAAGGTGCGTGAATTTAGCATGAGCGGGGGCGCGAGAGCCTGCCACTCATGCCGACCATGTTAGGATGGGAAAAGCGTTGTCTTTAGGTGTTGGCGTGCCGGAAGATTTCGTACCAACAACTGTCATGGAGCGTGCTTATGTACAAGCACGGCCGTGGCCTGCCGACCGAGCCTGGAAGCGTGCATACACACAGGTCTCGGAAGGACAGATTGCCATGGGCGTTGGTATGTACCTGTGCCTTCTCGATTATTATGCGCGCCGCGATGGCATCGAGGAACTCTTCCAGACGTGTGAGTGGATACTGACACATCTGAACAAACTTCGCCCTGCTGAGCGCTTAAGTGTCTGCAAGATCGTATGCAGCATCGTCAAATCCTTAAAGGAGGATGAGTTCGACGTCAAAGAAGCGCGGCTCAAATTGATATTGCGTATTCCGCTTGCTGTAATTCTTGATGCGGTTGCGGAGCAGAGGCTTTCTTGCGCGCTGACGGGGCTTCTTGAATTTTCGCGGGTTTTCGAGGAATCGATAACTATTAAAGAGTGCTCGGAGATCCAGGGTGATTTTCTTGGGGTCGCTTTATCTATAGACCGAGCTATTCGTGCCGGAAACGTAAGAGACAAATTCAAAGCCACTGAACGTCTGATGTCTGCCAATGAAGGTAATCCATTTTTTGAGTCCATCAGAATACCCGAAAGTCTAAGCGGACCTGCCAAAAGCCATGCTGTCGGCGAATCGCAACTCTCTGAATCTCTGTCATTGAGGAGTTTCCTCAAAAATGAACTGCAGGGGTGGTCTGAGTCATGGCAATTTCAAGATGACGAGTTAGCAAAACAAAGCCAGGGGCGAGCGGCGCCTGAGAGTGATGTGATTCCAAAGAGCGACTATTTCAGTCCTTTTACAAGCAGGTCTTCTAAGATATTGCAGTTACTGGCGAATTTGATTGAAGTTAAGTCCGAGAGCTTTTTGACACTTTCTAGAGCCTCCCAGCTAGAAGCACTCAAGGATATTGTGGTTGACGTCAGTGATGTTCCTTATCCGTACCTGATGCATATGATTCTTTCCTGCGTCGGCAGTCCAGAGGAGCGCCAAACTTTACTCTCGATAGTGGCTGTTATAGAGAGTGTTGCTGGTCAGCAATTCTCTAAGGGCTTAAACAAATGCATTTCGCTTGCACTATGGAGATTGATTTTTCTCTGGAAAGAAAACGAATCGCTCACAGAAGGGCATGCTTTCTGTGAGCTTTTGCATAAACGACTAACGAAGAATTTGGACTCAAGTGACGCTCTTGTTCGTGAGGTTTGCTCAGCAAATAAATATTTACAGCTTCTGAGACGTGAGACCAAACAAAAAAACATCAGCGCGTTACAACGCTCTGGAGATGCGGACTTGGATGCTTCCGCTACCTTCGCTGCCATGCTAACTACTTTAGCTATAGACGATTTTCATGGTGGTCGTTTTGAATTTGTTGATGCAGTGCTCACAGAACTACTGCGTTTCTTTTCAGGACCCTCTGAGAGTGCAAGACAAGTGGGAGAAATGCTTTTCCTCTCTCAGGAGACGTGTCTTCGAGAAATGCGAGCTTGTAAGCTGTCTTTGTTCGAGACCAGCTTAAAGAGGGCGACTAATAAAATCTCTCACTTCGAGAATGATGTCCACATGAAAAGGATCCGGGAAAGAAATTCTGATCTTGAAAGTCGTTATGACCTGATGGGTATCTTGATGATGGTTCTTTTCGACACAGGGGTGCTTCCAAGTCAGGCAGAAAGAATGCGAATGCGAGGGCTCATTTCTCTGCCACCCGCTATCTCCGATTTTGCGGGCAAAGCTTCGGCAGAGCGGTCGATTTTTGAAATAGAGCAAGCCACCCAAGTTGAACATGAAGAGAAAACGGAGCAAGTGCAACGCAGACTGAAGTCTGAAAGATTTCTGTTTGATTTAGAAAGGCTAGCTGAGAATAGTAAGTGGAGCGAATTTGATAATTTGTGGCGCGATACTTCTGAGTTTCTAGCACCTGAAGAGTCAATCTTTCGCTTAGGGCAATTGGGTTTGGACGCGTTGCGCTTTGGTCCGCCGGAGGTATGCGAAGATATTATTGTGCTATTGGAGAAACAGGTCTCGCCCTGCTGTATTGATGTTCTTAATAGTCTTACAGAGGCGTGCGCGAAGGTTTTTGTTCAGTCGAAAAACTATGAAAAAGCCGCGAATCTGCTTGAGAGATCTCTCGCTAATCGTTGTCAGAGTGGTGACTTTTGCAACTACTTTCGCATGCAGCTGGCGGAAATCTATGTCGCACTTGGCAATTTTCTAGACGCTACATTGCTCATCTACGAGGCTTACTCGAACATTT
>CAZBOX010000184.1:10449-12040 GCA_964493595.1 uncultured Candidatus Obscuribacterales bacterium
CGGCGTTGGCGCTGCGTGGTTTGCGTCTTTCCGAGTGTTCTTTCTGAGCAATCGGCTGCCGCACAAAGAATGCGGATACCAGACCCAGCAAGTAGACGAGGGATACGCAAGCGGCTGCAGTTCCGTATGAGCCCCCAAACAGGGCAATAAGTGGGCCTGTCATAAGTGCCGCCAGTCCGGCGATTATTCTGCCAAAGCTCCATGCGATACCGGATGCGGTGCCGCGCAGCTCGGTGGCAAACGCGTCGACAATATAGATTTGCAGAGCAATAAATGGAATGTATGTAGCGACGCCTACGGCGAAGGCGCATACATTTACAGCCGGACTGTAGGTTTTCACCATCATGAAAGTGCCGAGTGCTGCGATCAGTGAACCAAGAAAACCAATTTTGAAGACGGAGCTGTATCTAAAGCTCGATACGAGGACAGGCAGCAAGAGGGCTCCGAGAAAGCCTCCTACACTCATGCATAATGTTGCCGTGCTGCGTTCGGCAACTGCCTCGTGGCCGGTCAGTTGATTGATCCAGGCGGGCATCCAGGATACTCCAGCCCAATATCCGACAATTGCAGACGTTGCAAGCAGAGTTACGACGATCATAGAACGGCGATTGCGCTTGTCGAAGGCGAGCGCAAAAGGATTCGCCATGATGTCTCGCTCATGTCGTTTTAACAAGATTTTCGGAACGTTCTGAAGGTCATACCGCTTTTTCTGTAAGTCTTCAAAACACTGGGGCTCCGAAATCTTGAAGCGAATATAGAGTGTGACGATTGCTGGGATGATCCCGACAGCAAAAAGATAGCGCCAGCCGAGATCGCCGGTTCCAAAATTGAAGAGACCGCAGAGCATGCAGCCGACGCCGAAAGATGTTCCGAGCGCTGCCATTGACCAGGCTCGCTGCTTGCCTGGCTGGGAAGTTTCGCCCAGCATGACCGCACCCAGGGCAATTTCGCCTCCGATACCCAGACCGACCGCAAATCTGCACAGGGCTAATTGCCAGGTGGTCTGTACCAGAGCGCAAAGCCCGCAGGCGATTGCGTATAGCAGGATAGTGAGGCAGAGAGTATTTTTGCGACCCAGTTTGTCAGCCACGAAACCGAAGAAGACACTGCCGATTGCCCATCCGAGCATGAAGCAGAAAAGAATGAGAGAGCCGTGCCAACCTACCTGCACGGCATCTTTTGTAGCCAGCAGCTGGCTGACGGCCGGATACATGGCAATAAAGTAGATGGTTGCATCCATAGCGTCGAAGCATTCTCCGAGCCATGTCGCTATCAATGTGGGGAGATAGGTGCCGCGTGATTTGACCAATAGGACGCCGTGGTCTAGCAGATTGCTTGACGCCATATGTGCTCTCCAAACTTTTCCTCGCTTGAACAAGGTAGCCAAGTGTAAGTGTCCAGTCCACACGGTTATCCGCAGGCTGGATTAATTGTCAAGGATCTGTTGAGATACGGTCGGCAACAAATATCGGGAGTTTCAAAACATAAGCTTACTGGGCGGTTTGGGGATTGTCCGGCGGGAGATTATTCACTGCTTATTCAAAGAGAAGTAGTCAGGGATGCTGTTTTGGGCTGTTAGCCATATAATCTA
>CAZBOX010000185.1:0-12015 GCA_964493595.1 uncultured Candidatus Obscuribacterales bacterium
CGCCCTGCCTGTATTTGCTCACTTCCAGCATGTTCTTGACCATTTTTAAAGCGTCTTCATTGCTGTCCTGCAGACGCATGAGCAATTCCCGGTCGCCATTATTGCCGTGCTTTTTCATCATCGCTTGAATAAGATAGTTCGAGGCGATGAGAGGACTTTTCAGGTCGTGGGCTATTGTTTGTTGCAAGACTTCTTTCTGCCTCGACAAAATGGTTTTATCCGACATGTCTTCAATGAGCAGGATCAAGCTGCGCACCTTATCGGCTTCCATCATCGGCCACGCCGCTATATCCCAGTAGCGTTCGAGATCCTTTCGCCCGCCAATCTGAGAAATGCCGACATCCTTAATGATAGCCGGCTTGCCGGATGCGACCGTGTTGGTGAGCTGTTCACGAGGTAATTCGGGAATCAGCTGCCAGAGCGACACACCATCAATACTCTCGGTTTCGGCAAGCAAACTTCTGAATTCTGGGTTGACATCCTTGATTGTGAAGTCCGCTCCCATCTGAATGATGCCGATTGGTGCGTGTTGAACAATTTCGCGCGACACCTGCTGCTCCACCTGGAGTGCCTTCTGCGTGGCGCTGATATATCGTTGAACCATAAGCGTGAGTGGAACGACGAAAAGAAGAATGAATCCGCCCAAGCTGATGAACATGATCGAAGACCGTTCGGCATTCTCTTTGTAGTCTTCCAGTCTCTCCTTAAGAACGGCCCGCTCGTCCACGTCACTGATTATCAGTCGTCCTCGAATCACTTCCATTAGCTCCTGCGCCTTACTCAGACCAGGCTCTGAGGCTTTTACGTTGCCCCTGTTTTTTTCCTTTATCGATATGTCGAGAATGTTTTCGAAGCGCTCCGTCAATTGTTCGATATAGGTGAAATGCCAGCGCCGCCAGCCTTCTTCGTCTCCCGTGTGTTTTACGAAGGTGATGTATTTCTCGAGCCCTGCTTTGTCCTTGTTGTAGCGTGTAAGGGCACCCTTATCGCCTGTTTTTATGTAGGTCTGCGCCTGATTCTTCATGTCATTCATGATGGAGATGATGGACTCCAGGCTGCCCAGCAATTCCTGAGAGCGCTCGACGCTTTGCCCTGTCTGAATGGCCTTCGATGAATGCATGTAGGATGATATAGCCGCACCCGCGACCAGTACGAACGCGACGATGACTGCGATGCTCAAAATAGATTCGGGCGAGCGAAAGAATAAGCGCTGGCCGGTTGAAGGCTTTTTGAGTTTCCGTGAGTCGAGCATGTTCAAAAATTGGAAGATCTATACTCTTCTTATTCCGCGTAATAAGAGTATTTTCCCGTTTGCTCAGGGCGAGGCGTCACCCGTTCGGGTGTTTCCGCCCGGGCGTTTTATCGACAGTGGCAATTGAAGAAGCTGATAATCAGAAAGTGTAGATATTAATCTTCCGAGCTTTAGCAATTTCCCTTATCTTAATGCGTGTCTCGTTATCAGCATCGAGAGTCCCGATCAGCAAATCTTTCAGGTCTTTCATTGCCAGCATCTTGAAGATGACCTGCGGGCTGATAGACGCCCCTGGTATGTGTAATACGTTCAAGTTCGGGCAGTTTTTTATCAGCGTTTCCACACCCCTGTCTGTAATGCGAGGATTCCCTCCAAGATAGATGAAATAGACATTTTTGCGCAGATATTTCAGACCTTCGTCAGAAACCGAGGTCGAAGACAGATTGAATCCCCAGGTCCCTTTATGCCGGGCTAGTATGCGGCAAGAGTGGTCGCCTATATACGGGATATTTGCCAATCCGAGCTCTCGCAACTTCGTCATGCCGTCGACGATTACTTTAAGAACATCGTCACTGAGCGGCAGCGAGGAGAGGTCTAATGTGTCCATATCCGTGAGTCTCGCCAGCGACTTGAGCGCCTTGCTCGAGATGTTGCCGCATTTGCTCAGTCCCAGAAAACGAAGTTTGGCGCCGTATTTGGCGATCGCTTCGACACTCTCATCATTGAGCTCTGAGCCGCGCAAATCCAGGTACTCAATATTTCCGCTGAGAATTTTTCTAATGCCTTCAGGAGTTAAACGCGAGCACTCAAGCAATGTCAATTTCTTCAGCCAGCGCGCTCTGGCTAACATTTCAAACTGTGTATCCGAAAATTCGCAACTAGAAATTGAAGTGTGTTCCCATCCATAGCCACGTGATTCGGTAAGCGCGCGTTTTACCTTCTGGTCATAAGAAGCGCGCTCGATTTCTGGTGTCGCAAATCTTGCATCGAGCATTTGCAATGGTTTAACGGGTTCGCTCTTTTCCTGGGGCATGAGCTGAAGGATGACAAATGCTGCGACAGACAAAACGATGGCCGTCAGAATAGCAATAATGGCTTTTGTATTCAGTAGCGTGGAGCGAGCAACGGCGCCGTTATTTACTTGAATAGAAGTCTTGCCCTCTTTCCTTCTGGCGATGGTATTGTCGCTTTTGTCTGTTCTGATTGTTTCTTTTATATCTGCAAGAATTTCGTGAACGCGGCTCATAGATTCTATGCGGTCCTCGACACTTTTCGCCATCATCGAATCGACCAGTTCTTGCAGTCCTGCTGGAAAATCACGTCCTAAAGATGCCTCACGGAGTGTTTTCGGCTGCTCAGTTTGATGCAGCATGAGAGTCTCGATTACTGAATCTCCCTGAAAAGGCGGCGCTCCGCAGAGGCACTCGAAAAGTACGCAGCCCAGCGAATAAATATCGGTGCGCCCATCTATTCTTTTCCCTATGCTCTGCTCGGGGCTCATGTAGAGCGGGCTGCCGATGACAGTGCCGGTCTTGGTGAGCTCTTGAGTCTGAGCACTGTTGGACGTGATTTTGGCAATACCGAAATCCAGAATACGAATTGCTCCCGGTCCGATGCTTTCTTCCTGAAGAAGCACGATGTTGCTCGGCTTTATATCGCGATGGAAAACGCCCTTTGAGTGAGCGTGCGCGAGCGCATCTGAACATTGAGCAAAAATATCTATAACGGTCTCCAGACTCAGCTGCCCACGAACAGAAAGAACATCATGCAATGTTTTTCCCGGCACGTAATCCATTACCATGTAAGGTGTTCCGCTCTCGGTAACTCCGAAATCATGGACAGCAACGATATTCGGATGGTAAAGAGCGCCTGCAGCTTTCGCTTCTGTTTGAAACCGCTGAATGGCCTCGTCATTTAGAGAGCCGGAATTCAACGTCTTTATTGCCAGGTCTTTGCTGATAAAGACTTGCGAACAGCGATAGACGACGCCCATGCCGCCCTCACCGATTTTTTCTTTGATGCTGTACTTGCCTAGAAAAAGATTTCCTGGGACAAAGAGGTCGGTCTCTTTTATGTGTGCTGCTTCGTTTTTCGGCATACCGTCGAAACCGCTGAGACGCTGAGTCGCGTCTTCGGCGTTGCTTGTTTCGAAGTCTTCCATAGGTGTTATGCCTGCACATTTAACTGCTCGCCTAAAGGCACTCTACCAATGACTTGTTTTCGACTTGTTAAATGACCTCCAGAGCCTCAACTGGCTTGATTCAGAGCGCTTAAAGTGTAGTGCTGCCGAGCACTTTCGCGCCCGACAGTCCTACACACCCTGTTCCAAACTTTTTTGGACTTTACGCAGTTCCGACTTGCCCTGGCATGCTTGGAGGAGAGATTCAGCAAGCCCGCTGCGCTTCTGTACTCTCACTTTAGTGAAAGCATTGGACATTGGTTGGACAACGACGGAAAAATGCTTCTGCCCCTGCCCAGGAGTTGCTAAAATGCCCTATTGTGATGTGACAAAGCGCTTGAAGCGTCGTGCCTGTTGATATGGCGGACAGGAAAAGGCATCCATGGAGAATCCGAACCTCATACAGTCTACGGACAGCGAAAGCACTCATATGCTGGCGCCGGGTTTGGTTACGAGCATAAAACCCGGTACTGTATTGCTCGAAAAGTTCCGGATTGTAGAGTTCCTCGGCTCTGGCGGTATGGGCAGCGTCTACCGCGTCGACCACCTACTATTGGATAAACAGTTCGCCTTTAAGTGTTTGAATAAATTCCAGCAAGCGGACGCCAGTTGGAAACGCTTTCAAAATGAAGCGAAAGCGGCTCAACTGCTCGACCATCCCAATTTGCTTCGCGTCTTTGAATTCGGATTGTTAGAGAGCGGACAGCCCTTCTTCTTGATGGAACTTATCGAAGGAACGACGCTTGCCGATGAAATAAAACGCCTGGGTCACTTGCCTGCTCAGCGTGCTGTTTCTCTATTTATCCAGGTCGCCTTCGCCATTGCTTGCGCGCATAACCAGAAGATCGTCCATCGAGATTTGAAGCCCAGCAACATCATGCTGGTTGCTCCAAAATCCGAATATGAGCGAGAAAGTGTTAAGGTCGTTGATTTCGGAATTGCCAAACTAAGCGGAATCGATGAGTTTAACCAGCAGACTCTGACGAGAACAGGGGAGGTCTTTGGCAGTCCTTATTACATGAGCCCTGAGCAATGTATGGGACTGCCTGTCGATCACCGGAGCGACCTGTACTCGCTTGGATGCGTGTTTTATGAAACTCTGACCAGCGCTCCCCCTTTCATGGGCGAAACAGCCCTTTCGACGATGATGAAACATCAGTCTGACAAGCCGTTGTCGCTCAAAGAAGCATCTATGGGCGAGAATTATCCGCCTGCTCTCGAGCAAATTATCGGGAAGTTGCTCGAGAAAGATCCGGAGAAACGGTATCAATCAGCGGAAAATCTGGCTCGGGATTTGATTGGTCTTGAGCGCAGCTTGAAAGAGGAAGAAGGAAGAGCTGTCACAATTGCTGATATTTCAGTCAATCGAGAAAAGACTCCAACACAAAAGAATTTCGAACGTAAGAATATTGCAGGTGCAATAAAGGCGATAGTTTTCGGCGCTTGTTTGTACATTCTGGGCGTTGCGACCTCTTACTTTTATTTCAAAAATACAGCGCCGCCGCCGCCGGTCATAGTCAGAGAGGAGTATCCCCGATACTGGTCGGAACTCAAGGACGGGCTGAAAATATTTAGTTTCCCAGAGCAACCAATTGGCACTCTGCTTGGCAGAAACAATAGGACAAAACCAGCTATGGGGCGGTTGGCCGTAGATCCTCACGAAGAGATTGGCTTGATGATCGATAGGGAGATGGATAACGATCCTACTTTGCTGACCAGATTTCGACCGGATGATCTTGCTGTGCTGGACTACTGTGGACAGGAGGGCAACTCTACTCTTTATGCTTTCTTTCGAGACCTCAGTGGTCTTAAGTGCCTGAATGTTTCAGGCACCACTTTTAGTGACATTGACCTTTCGATTTTGCCGTATTTAAAGAACCTTATTTGCTTGAACCTTTCGACCAGCGATGTCGACTGCACTGAGTTGGCTAAATACGAGGAGATTTACAATCTGCGCTTTCTCGACATAAGTCACACCAATAAGCCGGAGGATGTTCTGAAACTCGTTCCGAAATTCAAAAACCTGATGCATTTGGCTATTGCAACCAACGGAATTGGTGACAAGAATCTGATTGCCGTTGGTAAAAGCAAGACGATAAAGGTTTTGAATTTGTCCAACAACTTGATCACTGATGAAGGCGTCAAGTATATTTCCAATATCCCAAGTTTGGAGTGGCTTGATCTCAGTCGAACAAAAGTCACTCCTAAGTGTCTCGATTCACTTTTAAAACTCAAAAAATTGCGCACTCTCGAGATAGTTCCGTCGGCATGGTCTACTGCAGAAGTCGATGCTTTTTCGAACGCTCTTAAAGAAGCGAATCCGAAAATTCAAATCATCTACACCAATGAAGTCACACTTGATCCTTCCGTATTGTTGCCATTTCGATGGGGTACGGCCGGCCTTCATACCCATACGAATCTGCAGCGCATAATACCTGACGGCGCCAATACACTCGACCCTTCCAAATAGGGTTAATTTAGTCGTCGTCCTCTCTAAAGACGAACTTGCAGGTTGGCTTTGCCGCCTTCAGTCTGCGCAGTTTTTCCCGTGAGACTTTGGTCTGAGAGAGCGTCAGCTTGACCAGATGGTTGAGCCCGAGAAGTTTGTCTACGTTCTTATCTGTGATATTGGTTTTTGACAGCCTCAATTTCTGCAAATTATGCAGCCTGGCAATTTTCAGAACAGCGTCGTCTGTTATGTATGTATTGGCCAGGTTCAATTTTTCCAGATTGGGACAGCATTCGATTATTGTGTTGACTGCAAAATCGTGAATGCGAGTTCCAGCCAGATCTAGCGATGTGAGATGCTTGAGCCCTTTCAGCTTGTTTAGCGTTGTTCCCCGAACCAGTGTCGATGACATGTCTAGTTCTTCCAGATTTTTCAATTCGGCGATGTATTTGAACACTGAGTCGTCGATGTCTGAGTAGCTGAGATCCAGCTGCTTCAGTCCGCTCATCCGGGACATCGTTTTCAGATTATTTTCGGAAATCGGCACGTCATGAAGACGCAAGTGTTGAATTTCTCCCGGTTTCAATTGCGACAATGCATCGAAGTATCGCATCCCCTCCGGCGTCGGTACAAGATATAGTGCATCAGTGTCCTTCAGAGTGACGC
Organism: uncultured Candidatus Obscuribacterales bacterium; assembly: GCA_964493595.1. Lineage (GTDB taxonomy): Bacteria > Cyanobacteriota > Vampirovibrionia > Obscuribacterales > Obscuribacteraceae > QKMZ01. The sequence continues at coordinate 6,547 of CAZBOX010000185.1, forward strand.
AGCCTTTAGATGTGCCCAGCATCCGCAGCGGTATGCTTCCATTGAGTGGATGCGTCATAACAGTAGCGATTGGTTTCGGCGTCTTTGGAAAAACAATTGTTCTATCCGCCAAAACCTTTGGAGGCTGCGCTAGCTGCAAGCAGAACAACAGGGAAAAAGACAGTGCTGCCGCTCGCATATGACCTGCTCGTAACCATTTACTCATGATGCCCCGGCATCTTCTTTGCCGTGTGCTGTCTCCATCGGTACGGTAAACCAGAATACAGTGCCCCCGCCCTCATTGTCTCTTACTCCGATTTGTCCCTCGTGCGCTTCGACTACTTGCTTGGCTATCGGTAAGCCGAGTCCTGTTCCCTTATGCTTTTGCGCTTCAGATTCAACTTGCTTGAAACGCTCGAAAACGTAAGCCTTATAGCTGTCTGGAATGCCTGGCCCCTGGTCCGCGACTTCCAGGAGGACATCTTTGTTTCTCCTCTTTGTCGTAATCTTGATGGTGCCACCTTCAGGTGAAAATTTGACGGCGTTGGAGAGTATGTTAACGAGCGCCTGAGTGAGACGGTCTGCATCAACGACAACTGAAAAATCATCGCCCTCTACTTTTGTAAGCAGATGTTTTGCTTCTATCAAAGATTCAATAGAAACTATGGAGCTGTATGCCAGCTCCTGTATCGAATGGTTCTCGAGATTGAGTGTGAATTGACCTGATTCGTATTTGTCGTAGTCCAGAAGGTCATTGATCAATCTAAGAAGGCGATCCGCGGATGATTCGGCTCCGCGAATTCTCTTGACCGCGCTTTCACTCAACTGTCCCATTACTCCAAGTGCGAGCGATTCTAGAACTGCCCTTATTGAGGCGATTGGTGAACGCAGATCATGGGCGACAGTGTCCATCAACTTTTGTTTGATTCGCTCAAACTCTCTTTCGCGAGTCACGTCTCTTATCACGCAGAACAATGCACGCTCGCTGGTAGACCAAAAACTTGAAATGACAACATCGATAATTCTTCCGTCCTTTTTTATCATGCGAGCATCAAAAGACCCCTGAGAGCGGGCTCTTATATGCTCTTCCGCTTGCCTGGCAGTCTTGCCTGCTGATTCTTTTTCTAAGAGCTGAACAAGTCTCATGCCGGTTATTTCTTCAACCGCGTAGCCCCATACTCTTTCACATGAAGCTGAGACTCGAAGCAATGTAAGGTGCTCGTCCACAGAGCAGAGTACATCGGCTGCATTATCCAGAAGAGCAAGCTGCTTACTATTTGCTTCAGCCAATGCTTCGGCCATGCCGTGGAAGGTGGCGTCCAATTGAGCTACTTCATCTTCTCCATTAAGTGGAGCCTTCAGCGGTTTGCCCGAGCCGAGGAGGAGGGCATTGTCCCGGACCGTCAAGATGCGGCCGGCAATATATTTTGAGAATAAATATCCCAGGCAGACGGCTATAAAAATGCTTACTACCATTCCTGCGATCATCGTCGTGATGACCCATTCGCGTGACCTGTCTGCAGTCGCGTTCTTTTGAAGATCCATTGCGTAGTCATTCAATACCCGGTAATTTTCAACCAGGGTATTCATGTACGTGAAGCCTTGCTTGTGAAAGATACGCGGATCGATGTTACCGCCGTAGTGCGTGCTGGCGCCATTTCTAATTTCAGTGAGAAAGCGCCTGGCTTTTCGACTGTCTTCGATTGCGCTCGATACTAAGAACTGCTTTTTTTCATCGTTTCTGAGGAGGTCTTTTAGTTCTCCTTCTGATTTTTGGATGGTGGCAAGCGACTTGTCCAGTCTTTCGCCCGCCTCCTCGCTGCGTTTTGAGTGCCAGGTCCTGGCCTGCAGCGCAGCGTTAAATGATTCGGCTTGCAGATTTGCTACCACTGCCGCCAACTTGGCGCCTAGAATCTGCGCTTTTAAATCGCGCTCTGCGTCCTGTAAAGCGCCGATCAAGAAAGATAAGAAAATCAGGCTGAACAGAACCGGCACGGTTACGATGATGATTCCTAACCAACGCAGTGACAGTCCCTTAAGCATGATCATTCATCAATTTTGTAGCCGCGACCGACTATATTGGTGATTGGTGAGGGACTGCCTGGAATATCCAGCTTTTGCCTTAGTCTGGTGATGCATTTACGCACCGCGTCGATAGATGAATCGGAATCGCAGGACCATAGCCGGTCCAACAATTCATCGACGCTAAAAACGCGCCCACGGTTGCGGACCAGATATTCCAGCAGCGCAAACTCTTTTGGATGGAGGTTAATCTCTTTACTCCTGCGAAAGCACTTAAACTCGGCCACGTGCAAAATCAGCTCGCCTGCCGTCAATGTTTCACCTTTATACTCGGCTGGTCTCCTCAATAGTGCCTTTACTCTGGATTTTAGTTCAAGCAGATTAAATGGTTTGGTCAAATAGTCGTCAGCGCCGCCGTCCAGACCGCTGACCTTGCTGTCGATACCGCTGTTAGCCGTCAGCATGATGACAGGGGTGGCTTTTCCGCCATCCCTCAATTTTTTGAGAACGTCTATACCTTCCATAGAAGGTAGGTTCCAGTCCAAAATAACCAGGTCGTATTCGAGAGACGACAGCCTTTCCCAACCGTCTCCTCCGTCGACAACATGTTCGACCGTGAAATGCTCTTGCTCAAGCATGTCGACGACGCTTTGCGCCATCAGTTCGTCATCTTCTACGAGGAGGATTTTCGCCATGAGTTTTGTCTTTTCAGCGCTTCTCTTTTGAATTCTTCCGCTTTCTGAGTCTTTTTAATCGGCTGAAAGTCACTTAAGGTGGCAATTGCCGCGGCAGAAAATCCGTCACGGGGATGCCTCACCCCAGGCGCTATAACAGTCCTGCGTCCATTCACGCATTGCGTTGTCCAATCGTTGTCCAAGTGTCGAATTATGGTGTTGCTACGAGCAGCCCTTGCGAAGGATTTAGACAATGGCCGATGTGCAATACGAAGTAAACTTGGACGCTTTCAAGGACAGTCTTCCTCCTCCAAATTTATATGACGGATATGGAAATTACGACCTGTACGTCAACCCTTCAGCTTTGGCGAGTGCTGAGAAATACTTGCCACCATTTAGCATAGATAGCTTCGGCACGTCTCTGTCTCAGAATTCACAAGAGGAAAAGATTTTGGCTGGCGAAGAGGGCGGCATCAATATCGCCGAGAATGCAGACGGTTCTTTTTCTCACATAGTCGAGCGGGGCGACACTTACTGGAAGATTGCGCAAAATATTGTATTGTCGCAATCGGGAGTTGAGGATGCGTCTGGCTTGAGCAAAGCCGAAATTGCAAAAGTGATGAATGAATTGATTGAGTTCAATGCTGAAACAAGAGAAAGCGCCAATCATCTAGATATCGGCCAGGAAATTCGCATTCCGAAAGAATTTGGCGATGCGCTAAAAAACACGCAGGAAGGTCTTACAGATGCAGCGACGGATGCTTCCTCTCTTACAGAGGAGGAGAGAAAGCAGCTTAATACAACAACAAATGGCATTAAGGTTGCCGAGATCAATCTCGATCCTGTCGACGGTACCTACAACCCGCTTCAGCCGCCCGGTTTCGAGCAGGGCAGAAGCGGAGATTATGGCATCGATGGTTTCTGGAATTACGACATAGAAGGGCGCGAGATAGTGAACGACGTGACTAATAAGTTCACCGGAATGCGGACCCTGTCATACAAAGGGCAGGTCGACAGCGGATATGGTGCTAACCAACTCTGGATGAACGATACGCCTTTCACCGCCACTGAGAATATCAATGCCAATGGTGTTCTGACCTATCGCCACATCAGTTATCAGGATAGTTCAGTCAAAATGAATTTCGATGACGGCACGGGGCGCAAGGTAAATGATTATGTCCGAACAGTAGAGAATCAGCTCGATCCTTCTAGCGGCAACTACAACCTTCGCATAACTACTGTGGATGGCAAAACCTATTCCATGAAAGTGGACGGCCAGACAGGCATGCCGGTTAAGGATTCGATAAAGATCAGTGATGCCAGTTAGAAATTAGACTTTGCAGAAAAGTCTTATCGGGAAAGTTTCCACAACCAGCAAGGGAGAAGATCCGCCGTCCCTCCGGCGGGTTTTCTGCAGCAGATCAATTTTTCTTACTTGCGATTGATCGTTCCGAAAATTGTGTTGTAGTCCGCATCATTCAGCCGATGGTCGAAATCGAAAACAATATTTCCCTTGATGGCATCTATATCCGCACGTTGAGCTTTCGTGTACTGACTCAACATTTTTGGCATAACGATTCTTACCTTGCTTGCGACCGCAAAATCCTTGATCCCCTGAATTGTCACTCCAGTATCGCGTAAATTGACGTATTCGAGTCTTTTCAAAACTTTCAATTTCAGAACATCGGCATCCGAGATTTTGGGATTGTTCGAAATATCAAGTTGCGTTAGAGTCGGACACATCGCTATGTATTTGACGCCTTGACTGTCGATACCGCAGCGGTTCACTACCAATCGCTTCAGTGCTTTTAGATCTTTTAGATAACGTAGAGATTCATTCTTCAACTGTATTGCACCAAAGCGCATCATTGATAAACTTGGACAGGACGAAAGACTCTTCAAGCAATCACCGCTGACCATCGTTTCGCTGGTCGAGATAGCACGCAGCTTCGGCATACCTGCAAGCTGAGCCACACCTTCATCCGTCGTGTCAGACTTGTCGAAATTCACGGCACGTAAACCTCTCAGGTGGCGTAATGAGCCGATGGCTTTGTCGCACAACTTCTCTTCTGCATCCTCCATGGCTGTGAATTGCATTTTTATGTATGCAATTGATTCCGGAGGAAACCTTTCCAGCACTCGAGGATTTTGGAAGAACCGCGGACCTGCCTCGTAAAAGACGAGAGTGTCAGCGGGCAGTTTGATTGTTCCTTTTGCCTCCCCCAGCGGGGTTTTCTTTGCATTCGTTTCTAACAAACCTTCGCGAACTACCTTGCTGAGCGTTCCATATCCTTTCTCATTGGGAAAGGGAAGAATAATTTCGCCCTGTTTTGCCTGTGTTTCTGCAGGACAACCGCAAATTGCAGCGCAGCCGAAGCAGAGCAGCGCAATTTCTGCAAGTCTTTGAAATTTTGAACGTTGCTTGGTTTTCTGCCTCAAGCGATTAGCTCTCTGTTTCGGAATGGTCGGAGGTTCGGGTTTAACACCTTAATAACAACTTGACTCTATGGTCCATTCTACCCTCGAATGCGGAGCATGTTGTGCCAGAACAATTTGAGAAGATCGAAGAAGCTGAACAGAAAGGCTTATCTACGAAGCCCGGTTTCGACCAGGCGCAGAATGAAATTCAAGAATGCCGAAAAGCTGGACTGTTGAAAGACCTTCTTAAACCATCCTGTGGAAATGAGACCAACACTCCTTTTCTGCCCGGACTTATCCTTACTAATGATAATAACCAGAGCACGGACATCGAAAAGCCGAAGTCTTTTGACGAAATAATACGTTCCAATGAGCG
>CAZBOX010000186.1:0-11909 GCA_964493595.1 uncultured Candidatus Obscuribacterales bacterium
GTCCTCCTCCGCGCCATTCGACAGGTGTCCAATTAGCAACTGTAAGCGTTTTATCAATCGCTTCCATCGACCTTTAGTATGGTGCCACGTTCTCTGAGGCACACTAAAGAACGATGCAGTTTATGCCGCTTTTGGTCAAACTTGCAAAAGGTGAACGGCAGGAGTGTACGCATGAACAGTTGCATAAAATCATTTGAGGATATTTCTTTAGGCGACTTGCCTCTGGTTGGTGGCAAGAATGCCTCTCTCGGAGAATTGACCCGGCAGCTCAATTCATGCGGAGTGCGTGTGCCGCAAGGCTTTGCGGTGACAGTGGATGCCTATGAAGCAATTTTAGAGTCGAGCAGTGTGCGCAAGGATCTGGAGCGGCTCTTTCGGGAATGGGATGCATCAGACCCGTCCAAGCTGACGCAGCTTGCTCGAGCGGCGCGCGCCATTATCAAGGATGCAGGTCTGCCGAAATCGGTGCGCGACCAGATCATCACTGCTTACCGTGCGCTTTCCTCCAATTACGGTACCGAAGCGACGGATGTGGCGATCCGCTCGAGCGCCACTGCCGAAGATTTGCCGGATGCATCTTTTGCCGGACAGCAAGAGTCTTTTCTGAATATCCAGGGTGATTCAGCTGTGCTCGAGGCTTGCTTGAATTGCTTTGCTTCCCTGTTTACTGAAAGAGCGATAAGTTATCGCCGCGACAAGGGCTTCGAGCAGTTGAGCGTGCGCCTTTCGGTTGCTGTGCAAAAAATGGTTCGCTCTGACCTGGCCAGCTCTGGTGTCATGTTCACAATCGATACTGAGAGCGGTTTTCGCGATAGTATTCTGATCACCTCATCTTATGGACTGGGTGAAAACATTGTCTCCGGCCGCGTCGATCCGGACGAGTTTCTCATTTTCAAGCCGACACTGCGTTCCGGTCACAAGCCTATACTGCGCCGAAAAGTAGGCGCCAAGCAGCAGAGGCTTATTTATGCAACGCACGGAAGCAAAACGACAAACAACGTCAATGTGCCTGACGAAGAGAAAGCAAAATTGAGCCTCTGCGATGAGGAAGTTATTCTTCTTTCCAGATGGGCGCTTGCCATTGAGGACCATTACAGTTCTATTCACGGCAAAGACGTAGCCATGGATATCGAATGGGCCAAAGACGGCAGGGACGGGCAACTCTATATCGTGCAGGCTAGACCGGAGACCGTTTTCTCGACAAGAAAGTCTAAAACGCTCTCCTCATACTCACTCGAAAAAAGCGGAGAATTGCTTCTCGAGGGCAGAGCGATTGGTGAGCGCATTGGCAGCGGCCCTGTGCGTTTAATTCGCAGCAAGAATGAATTGAGCGCATTCATGCCAGGAGAAGTTCTGGTTGCCGATATGACAGATCCGGACTGGGAGCCTGTTATGAAACGGGCCTCGGCAATCATTACAAATAGAGGCGGAAGAACCTGCCATGCTGCGATCGTCAGCCGAGAGCTGGGCGTGCCTTGTGTAGTAGGAACTCACAGCGCTACCGACATACTGGCCTCCCATGAAGAAGTGACTGTGTGCTGCGCAGAAGGAGCGCAGGGCAAAGTCTACAAAGGCTTATTGCCATTCACCTGTCAGGATATTTCTACTGACGAGCTGCCGCGTACTGAGACAAAGGTGCTAATTAATGTCGGCGAGCCGGATCAGGCTTTCTCTCTTGCGCAACTGCCAGTCGACGGTGTCGGATTAGCGCGGCTCGAATTCATCATTGCCAACGAATTGAAAATACATCCTCTGGCTCTAACGAGATTTTCATCTCTAACAGATGAGAAGGACATTCAGCAAATTTCTCAATTGACCAGACACTATGCCGATAAGAGTGAGTATTTCGTATGCAAACTTGCCGAGGGTGTTAGCACTATTGCGGCGGCTTTCTATCCCAAGCCCGTGATAGTCAGGCTTTCCGATTTCAAAACCAACGAGTACGCCAACCTTTGCGGCGGCAAGCAATTCGAGCCGAAAGAAGATAATCCCATGATTGGCTTCAGAGGCGCCAGCCGTTATTACAGCGACCACTATAAGGACGGCTTCGCCCTCGAATGCCGCGCGCTTAAATTAGTGCGTGATGAAATGGGTCTGACCAATGTAAAAGTGATGGTGCCATTCTGCCGCACAGTAGAGGAAGGGCGCAGTGTAATTGCAGAAATGTCCGCCAATGGTCTGCATCGTGGTGACAACGGGCTGGAAATTTATGTGATGTGCGAAATTCCGGCAAACGTGATCCTGGCTGATGCTTTCTGCGAAATATTCGACGGTTTTTCTATTGGCTCCAATGATCTGACCCAACTCGTTTTAGGAATCGACAGGGATTCTGAGCTGGTCGCCTCCTCTTTCGATGAACGAAATCTTGCCGTCAAGCGCATGATTGAAATGGCTATACGTGAAGCGAAAAAGGCAGGCAGAAAAATTGGTATTTGCGGCCAGGCGCCCAGCGATTATCCTGAATTTGCTCAATTTCTCGTAGAGAATGGCATCGACAGCATTTCTCTCAATCCTGATGCTGTGCTGAAAACGATTCCGATAATTTATCAAGCCGAGAAGGCTCTTTCTTCGAGGTCTAAAGCCGCATCTCTCGAATCATCCATAGTAAGGATGTCCAACTGATTTTGCCTTTGTAAGCTGGTAAGGACGGCAGGATGCTGCAAGGCAAGGAGAAATTATGTCACGCTTTCTTACCGCACTTTTGCTAGCAAGCCAGCTTGTGCTCTCGAGCGGATTGACTTGTTCTGCTTTCGTTCCGACAAATGAGCGCAATTGGGCGGCCATCTACGAAGCTGCCGGCGATGCGCTCGATAGAGGCAACCTCAATTCGGCGGAATTAATCATTCGCTCCGGTATGACCGCTACCGGTGGTAGCCCATACAGAAGCATCTTGATGCTTGAGATGCTTGCCGAGCTCTATGAAAAACAAGAGAAATTTATTCAAGAAGAGAATGTTATGCGGGCGATGATTGCCCAGATGGAGCGGGTCTCCTTTCCACCCAATGTGCTGGCCGCAGCTTATCTCAAGCTGGGAGAGATCAATTATCTTCTCGATGATTATTCTGCCTCGGCAGAATTTGCATTGCGCGCACTTCCCGTCCTTGTCTTGTGTTATGGTCCAGACTCGCCGCATGTAGCGGTCGCTTTGAACAACTTAGCTTCAGCAGAGTGCAGTCAAAAAAAACTGTTAGATGCTCAGAAGCATCTGCATCAGGCACTGTCCATAGCAAAAATATCTGTAGGTCAGAAGAGCGAGCTCTATGGAATGACTGCTCTCAACCTTGGTTTTGTTTGCAAAGAATTAGGCAACAGGAAAGAGTCTGCCACCTGGTATCAGAAAGCATCAAAAGCTCTTGCATTCGCCAAAGGCGCTCAAAACTCTGCAGCGCTGGAGGCTGCCCATCAATTTTCAATGTCGACCAAGAAAATGCATTAGCTGACTGACTTTAGACCACCAGGACAATCGTCGAAATCATTCGATTGGCTAAGCGCCCTGACTACCTCATTGTCTGTAGTTGGTCGGAAATCGTTGTAATATTGACCGACCGAATTGAATATTTGTGGGATGTGCACGGCTATGACTGCGTCGCAATGATGGCGCAATTCTTCTAAGCTCTCTTTGCTGATCACCGGTGCCGCCAGAATCACCTGCCTGGCTCCTCTTTGTTTGACTGCTTCTATGGCGGCTAGAGCGGTCATGCCGGTGGCGATTCCATCGTCGACGATGATTACGAATTTGCCTTCCAGACTGGACCGGCGTCTTCTGGACAACCGGTAAAATTCATCTTCGCGTCTTTGCACTGTCGCCAGCAAATTGCGCTTCTCTTTTTCTACGTATTCACTCCATTCCAGAGTTTTCGGGATTTGCGGGCTGAGCACAGTTATTGCTCCGGTGCAGACCGCGCCAATTGCGTATTCAGGCTCGTTAGGGAAGGGAAGTTTTTTAGCTACGATTACATCGAGAGGAGTGTCGAGGCGACGCGCCAATTCACTTGCCACTGGTACTCCACCTCGCGGCAAGCCGACAATGACGATTGAAGATTTTTGCAGGGCCGGGACAATGCCTGCAAGATACTGCTCAACTTTGCTCGCCAACTGTAAACCAGCCTCTATTCTATTTCTAAACACTGAACTGACCTCTTACTTTTGGCAGGGCATCCTGATCTTAGCCTAACGCCTAAATAAGACTTCTGCCTCTGTCTCTAGTCTGAGCTGTCTAAAAACTTGAGTCATACCGGCGAACGAGGCGTCGCGCCTGCCCTGGCGGTATTCTGGAAAAATGCAGGGAGTTTCCAAAATGCGGCTTCAACAGCTTTTGACTTTTTTCTCCTGCGCCCTGCTCACTGCAACAAGCGCTGACGCTTTTGTGGGAATTCATAAGATTCCAATGATGCCCTCCGGGCGGATCGCAGCAGAAAAAAATACGATGCCGGACGATTCGGACAGCGAGATAATTCTGCAGGCTGCCTTGCTGGCGGCGAGAGACAATTTTGAAAAGCAGTTGCCGATCCTTCAGTCTCTGGCTGAAATTTACCGCGACCAGTCCAGGCGCAAAGAGGAGGAAGCGTGTCTTCTCAAGATCATAGGGATCCTGCACGCTGTAGACGGACTTTCCTCGGTGTATGCAGCTACCGAATACATGAGGCTGTCTTCTATCTATTTCGAGATGGAAGACTTTCAGAAAGCAGAGATGGCTGGACAGACAGCCGTGTATATCTTCAGGAAAAGTTGTGGTCCTTCATCGCTCAATCTGGCTCTGGCTTGCAATAACCTTGGCTGGATAGAAGTGAAAATGAAAAAATTTGCTTCTGCTGAATCTCATCTTTCTCTGGCTCTGTCGATTTTGCGTCGCAACCTCGGCAATAATCACGTCCTCTATGGTTTGATCATGCAGAATTTTGGTGAGCTGTACTGGCAGCGGGGCGATTTTGCCGCTGCTTACAAATGGTATACACAGGCGTTAAGAGTGCTGAGTAGGAATTTGTCGCCCGACGATGCAGCGATTGTCGGATTGAGCCGCCGGTGCAAGGAAGCAGAAGCGCTTAACAGCAAACATGGTCAGTCGAATAAGCGCTGATTCGATCTAAAATTACAAAGTGCCTCGCCGAAACGAGGCACTTTGTTTTGGCAAAAACTCATAGAGCGACGGCGCTTATTTTTTGCCGGCGGAAAGTGCTTCTTGCTCTGCTTCACTGGTCAAATCGAAGGCTTTGTTGTCTTCCGGCCAGAGCAGTAAGCAAGGAAGGACCAGAGAGCGAATAAACGATTCCGGATGCAGTCCGAATACGGTGATACGCTCATGTGCAATCCCGCGAGTCGGTAGCACAAAGAGTGCGTCCTGCCTTATTTCAACGGGCTGCCCGATATCTTTGCCGTGAAAGAGCTCATTTCTTTCAGTGGCCGCTTTTCCTCCATAATAGTCGAATTCCATGTCTATATCTTTTGCTTCTGGCAACATCGCGAGCAAGTCTTTCTTTAGCTGTTCTGGTTTTTCTTCGCGTGTTCCTGTTCCCCAGAATTCGAGCGCCGGCTTCAAACCCAGAAGTTTCGCCAGCTTTAGACAAGATTTGATGTATGAGTAGTTGATGTGATCGATTTCCGAGACGATCGTCAACGATTCCCAACTTAGAGGAGGTGATTGAACGATCAGTATCGGTGCGGTCGAATTGTGCGAGATCCCTTCGGCTACGGAGTACCTGACGTAATGGTTGAGATCTTGCTCAACAGCCTCCACTCGCGAAGCCTGGTGACCAATGACGAGCAGGTCGTATTCCCTGGCGTCTTTGCACAGGATTGTCACCGGGTTGCCTTCTTTAATAAGGCAATCACCTTTGATGTTGGCTCCTGCTGCAAGCGCTTCATATTCCATGGTGAGCTTGTTGGCCAGAGAGTGCAACTGCGCTATGACAGTTTCATAAATCGCAAGATACGGACCGCTGCCGATGAATCCCGGCTTGTCGTGACGAAGCAATTCCCAGATAGTTCTCGAATCGACAACGTGTTCTGCTGTTACTTTCGCTTTTATCTTGCCGGCAATTTTCCAGGCTATTTCAGCAGCATTGCGAGACTGTTCCGAGCCGCTCAGTGCTACAAGTATTGAATGCTGTGACATTTCCTTTCTCCCGTTGCTAGCCCAGTTACTATCCTGCATTATGTGTGCAAAATGGGCATCAATCTGGAAGACTATTGATGCAAGCGCCAATACTCACTGTTTCTGAATCATACTAAGGTATGAGTGCAAGAACTGCTTAGAATCTATCTTTTCCGCCGTTGGTATGTTGCTACTTTCCGGACATTCGCCTTTACTTGTTTGTAACGAGCCGGATTTTATACAGAGGGAGCGCGATGAAAGTATTGTTGGCGATTGACGGATCCGAATGTTCCCAAGAGATATTGAAATTAGTCTCCGAAATGGAATGCCCGGATGGCACTGAAATTTTCGTACTTTCCGCAGTCGATTTTCTCGAGCCGCTTCCCTCTCTCGAAGGCGTTAAACAAAAAGAGATTGAACTTTGCGAGAAACTGGTCCAGCAGTGCGTCCAGGACATCCGCGCTGCGCACCCGAATGTCACCGTATCCGGTGCAGTAGTGGACGGCTATGCAACTGATGAGATTTTGAATGCTTGCAAACAGCGAGAAGCCGATCTGGTAATGGTAGGCTCGCACGGACGCAGCGGGCTGGATTATCTGTTCTTCGGCAGCGTTTCTCGAACAATCTTTCTCGAGGCTCCGTGCGCCGTGAGAATAGTAAGACGCCCGGCTCGACCGCGTTCTAAATCGGAACCTTACAATGTAATATTGGCCCTCGAGCACTCGGAGCATGCCGATCAGATAATCGAACATGCCCTCAGCTCCCCGTGGTCCGAGACGACTAAATTCCGTTGCGTCCATGTTGTTCGTGACACTCCTGCAAGCACATTGTCAGAGCCGGAAGGAGGATATACCCATTCGCTGAAAGCGCATTATGACAATCTGGTTGCCGGACGTCTTGGTTGGCTGGAAGCTGCAGCCACCAAATTGAACGACCGCCTTGGACGCTCGGCCGCTGCGGCGGAGATCTTGAGAGGCGAGCCCAGAAAAGTTATCCTTGACCTGGCAAAAGAGTGGCCGGCTGATTTAATCTTGATCGGTTCGCACGGTCGAAGGGGTATAGAAAGGGCAGTGCTCGGCAGCGTATCGGAAGCGGTCGCAACCCATGCCAATTGCTCTGTAGAAATGACCCGTATCAAATCACTCAAACCACAGAAGGTCCATATAATTGTTTAGCAAAAATTCGAATATCATTTGTGCTGCCGGTTGCATGCTCGTTTGCGGTGTCTCTGGTCTTATTCTTCCGGCAATTTCAGCAGATCAAAAGCAGAAGAGCAAAAATGTCAGCACGGAGAAAAACTCGAAGCCGGTTGCGAAGATCAAGAAGACCGTCAAGCCGTATAAAGGCAAATTGACGGTCAAACAGTCGATTACGCTTGGAAAGACTCTATATAACCAGTACCAGTGCTATGACTGCCACAGTATTGCAGGAAAGGGCTGCGAGAATGGCTTCAGCCTGGATGGAGTAGGCACCAGAAGAACTGCCGCTTTTATTCGCGAGCATCTTGTCGATCCGGACAAACACTTCGACAAGCATCCTCAGGCTTTCGGTACCGACATGAATCTCATGCCGCCTCAAAATCTCGAGCGCTGGGAAATCGATAGCCTGGTAGATTACCTTCACTCCCTGAAATAGCAAACAGAATTAAGCTGATTCTTGGAAAGTTTTTTCCAGAAGTCTTATTTTTGCCTCAAGCAGTTTTTGACTGCGACCGGCAAGATTGCTAGCCTGTCTATTCTTGCTCTGCATCCGGCAAATTTCGCTGATTCTTTTCAGCGCTATGCAGATGTCTACTGAATAGTCGCCTTCCAGATTCTCATATTCGACAAGAGCATTTCTAAAACAAAGCTCCGCCCTCTCAAATTCCTGGCTTTCGCAATGCAAATCACCTAGACGCGAATAAATCTGAGCGACATCGGCGGACGTGCCGCTGCGTGCTTTTTTTGCGGCAACGAGAGCGGCAGTGTAGAGCTTCTGCGCTTCGTTGAATTGTCCTTTGAGATAGTATCGCTGACCCGCTTCGCACAATTCTTCCCAGCTATCTCTTTTGTTTCCGGCAAACATAGGTCAGGACTCCTTTGGCATGAGTTCCTTATCTAGATTATTTTTCGGACTTTGGCGCTGCGCAGTTATTCCAGGGCATCATTTGCAGCAGGTTCGCCATCGCGCAGGTATTCGAGACCGAGCTGACGATCATTCCCAGGGCGACCACGGCAGAAAGAATCAACCAATTCGGGTTTAAACAAGTGGAAAGGGCTATGCCCACGAGCGATAGAAATCCTGCCGTGAATCGAACCTGCCTTTCCATCGACCAGATGTTGGAAAATCGTTGCACGGGCAGCCCGCATTTTTGCCAGGCATTGAGCCCGTCTTTGACGACGACCGCATCTTTCAGCCCGAGCTTCGCCAGCTCGGCTGCTGCACTCTGAGCTCTTTTGCCGCTCTGGCATAGCAGGTATGTTTTTCTGTCCTTGGCAAGTGACTGGTAACCTTTATAAATCGAAGACAATGGCACCGATATGGTGTCCGCAACATGGAACGCATTATATTCACCTGGCTCGCGCACATCGACAATTTGCAACTGTTGCCCGGAAAGCATCATTTTGTAGAGTTCTTCCGAAGAGATTTCTGATATGGAGGTTGGCATAATTTAGTCCTGTGCTGAATTACAGTGCTTGGCATATTAATTCTCAAATATAGGATTGTTTTGCGCCTGATCTTAAAGACTGGTTGAAATATCATCTTTTAGGACTAGTGTTGTTTCGCTGCTGCTCCTACCAGAAAGACTGATGCGCCTTTAATGAACTTATTTGAGAATGGATTTCAGTGTTAATTCGGGAGGTAAGCAATGGCGGACAGGCGTAAGGGAGATAGGCTTCGCGTGCCGGCTCTGCGTCGTGCCAGGCGCCTCTGGACTCCCTGTCTGCAAAGGCTCATGAATTGCAAATTTCCTACAACAGGAGCCTCAATTACCGAAAGCCAGAAGGCACTGGTCAAATCACTGCTGCGCCCAGGCGATATTCTCTTGAAAGACGATTGCAGTTATCCGCTTTCGCAACTGGGGGCGAGAATGCTCGGCAGTAACTGGATTCATTCTGCAGTCTATGTAGGAGACAACAAAATTATCGACTGCGGCTCCAGGCCATATGTCTCTGAGAATGATCTCGATAACTTTCTTCAGTCCAGCAGTTTGGCAGTGTACCGGCCTCGTTTTGAAACAGGAGAGGATTTGCAGTCGCTTATTTCGTTCTTGCAAAGTTCAATCGGGCGGCCGTTCAACAGGACATTTCGCCTGAGCAATAGAAATTCTTTCTACTGCACCCAACTGATATACAGGGCTCTTCAGCAGATGCCTCATCCAATCGATTTGCATATCAGTTATGTCAGCGGCAGACCGGCTATTTTAGCCGGTGATATCGAAAACAGCCGAGAATTGAGTCTCGTGTATTTATCCCGCATGGGAATGTTGAGAAGTGTAGTTTCGCACGTCCCTTCCTTTGCCGCGCTCCTGACCGGCGCTGCCGTCTTCGGAAAAATTCGCCCGCAATTTACAGTCGTCGGTGCTTTAGTTTCCTTATTATCATTGCTTCTTGCTAGTGAATATATGCACTCGGAAAAATTGAAGAAAGAGCTCTATCGACATGCAAGTTAAACTGCGCCACCATCAGGAGAATTGCATCACAACGCTTCCGTCTCATTGGCTGTCGTTGCCGAAAGCCTTTGTTCATCAAGCCAGAAGGCAACCACACGCTCTTGCTGTTTGTGACTCGCTGGGGACGAAACTGACTTATCATCAATTGCTGCTCAAATCCATCGCGCTCGCCAACATATTGAGTAAATCACTCAATTCGACAATGTGCGTCGGTATTATGTTGCCGCCTTCAGCCGCTGCTGTGATTGCTAATCTGGCTGTCAGTTTTCTGGGTAAAATTCCAGTCAATTTGAATTACACTGCCGGGCAGAAGGCTTTTGATTTATATCTGGACCTCTGTGAAATCAAACACATAATCAGCGCGGCTCCATTTTTGAAGCGTGTTCAAATCGAAACGCGCGCCGATCTCATCTATATCGAATCAAAAGAAGACGATGCCGGCATGCTGATCAAACTGAAATCCTGGACGGAAACTGAGCTAATACCGGAAGGTGTTCTTGGCGAATTTCTTTATGGATTGTCGAATAATCACCGTCTGGATGTGAGCAAATTCGGCTTGCCTCACCGAGAGGAAGACAGCAAATCGAAATTGAACGATCCTGCCACCATTATCTTTACTGCCGGCTCGACCAGCGATCCGAAGGGCGTTGTCCTGTCGCACAGAAATATTCTGTCGAATATAAGCGCGATAAAAGAACAAGGCCAGATTAAAGACGGCGAGATTGTCTTAGGTGTCATACCTTTCTTCCATTCTTTCGGCCTGACTATGACATTGTGGGCTCCCTTGTGTCTTGGCGAAACAGTCGTCTATCATTACGACCCCTTCGATGCACGTCGAATCGGCGAGCTTTGCGAATCACATAAAGCCACCTGTCTAATTTGCACGCCCACTATGCTTGGCCTTTATTCTCGCCGATGCAGGGCTGCGCAATTCAAATCTATTCGCGTATGTGTAGTTGGTGGTGAAAAATTGAAAGAAGCCCAGAGCAAGCAAATCGAGAGCGCATTCGGTATCGTACCGTTGCAGGGTTACGGTCTTGCCGAGACTTCGCCCGTGGTGTCATGTAATGTGCCTAATCACGTTACTCTGGCAGATGGGCGCATTATCGAGGGCAATAAATCGGGCACGGTTGGTCTTCCCATTCCGGGTACTGCGATCAAGATAACCCATGCCGATACCGGAGCTGTCTTGCCCGCCGGTCAATCAGGAATAATCAACGTGCATGGTCCGCAAGTGATGCTGGGATATTTAAAACAGGCGGGCGCCACTGCAAAAGCCATAAAAGACGGCTGGTTCAACACGGGCGACATCGGCTTTCTCGACAGCGATGGTTTTTTGACCGTTACCGGCCGAACAAGCCAGTTCTCCAAAATCGCAGGAGAAATGGTTTCTCACATGGCCGTGGAAGAAGAGCTGTATCGTGTCTCAGGTGCAGCCGCCGGAGAACTTACCATCGCCTCTGTGCCTGATGATAGACGCGGAGAGCGCCTGGTCGTGATTTACTCGCGTATGGATAAAGAGCCCGAGCAAGTTGTTGACGAGTTAAAAAAGGGAGATCTTCCCAACCTCTGGATCCCGAATGCTTCTGACTTCTTCAAAATAGACGCCCTGCCGGTTATGCCGAACGGAAAGCTCAATTTGCGCCAGATCAAGCAAATTGCTCTAACCTGCGTAAATCCCACTTGTCAGGCATAAACTTATCTAGTTCTGTGGGATGATTCGATATGAGAGGAATCCCAATATTCTGAATGCAGTCATTGGAGTATTTGAATGAAGTTCTGGAGCGCGGTTTTCATCTTTCTTGCCTCTATTTGTTTGGCTTCCAATGTGGCAGTGCTCTCGGCATCTCCTGCGAAGAAAAAGACTGACATGAGCAAAGCGGATATCGCTCAGGGCGAGGCGCTGTTCAAAGCGACCTGCCAGAACTGCCATAGCGATGGCAAAAATGGAGGCTGCCTGGGACCGATACTGGCCGGCGAAGGGTCAAGGCGCAGCAAGGATTTTATTGAATCACGTATAAGCAACGATCCGAAGAAGGTGGCTGCTTTCTTGCGTTTGTATGGTCATGCCGAATTGATGCCGCATATGCGTGTGCCAGCTGAGAGCGCCAGAAAATTGGCAGCATATGTTGCCTCCCTTCCAGGCGCTGATTCAGGTATTGAAGT
>CAZBOX010000187.1:0-11867 GCA_964493595.1 uncultured Candidatus Obscuribacterales bacterium
GGCGGGTTCAGCAGGGTTCCTGCCAGCAGCGGAGGAGTCTTTGCGCCTAATTTATCTGCGGATGAGGGGCGCTTCAAAGCAGGCTGGCTTCGCAAATTTCTGCAAGCACCGTCTGCAGTGCGGCCAAACTTGATGGCGGAAATGCCAAAATACAATTTCGATAGCGGCGAACTCAATCATTTGCTTGGTTATTTCAGCGCCGTGCCGGATGCGGGAACCAACACACCGTTCGAGCGTTCTTTTACTACTGCCGAGGAACCAGCAAAGGGTGAGCGCCTTTTAGAACGTTTCCAGTGCGGTGACTGCCACAATTTGGCGGGCAAAGCGATTCCAAAAGGCAGTCACCTTATCTGGTACCACGATATCGATCGAGCGCGCCTGATGGCGCCAGATTTATCCCTTGCCGGTGAGCGGCTTCAAGAGAGCTGGATGAGGCATTGGCTGAAAAATCCATACTCCGCGCTGCCCACCACGACCATGCCGGATGTGGGTCTGACATCGGATGAGGCTGATTCACTTGTCCGCTATCTCAAAAGTCTCGCTCGTTCGCGCATCAATATCAGGAACTGGCAGGAGGGCTCAAATGGATCCCACCCTCATTGATTGGCTCAACTTGTCATTGCGCTGGATGCACTTGATTGCAGGCATATCCTGGATCGGAGCGTCTTTCTATTTCGTCTGGCTGGACAGCCACCTGGATCCGCCTGATCACTCTATGGCAACCAAGTCAATGGTTGAAGGAGAACTCTGGATGGTGCACAGCGGCGGGTTTTATCAAGTCGAGCGCCGGAAAATAGGGCCGGGCCAGATGCCTGCGAAGTTGCACTGGTTCAAATGGGAAGCAACTTTTACATGGATTACCGGATTCTTGCTCTTGAGCCTTGCTTATTACATGACCAAAGGCGTCTATCTCGTCGATCCCGGTGTAGCCTCGATTTCGCCAGCTCAAGCGACAATTGCAGGGCTCTTGACGCTGGCTGTTTGCTGGCTTGTTTATGACTTCATCTTTCAGTCCAGATTTGCCGCAAGCGGGAAATTTGCTACCGGGCTGTCACTGGCTTTGCTTTTAGCGCTCGACTACGGGCTCTGTCATATTTTTAGCGGACGAGGAGCCTATATTCATTTCGGTGCAGCCCTGGCAACAATCATGGTACTGAACGTCTGGATGCGCATTTTGCCGGCTCAGCAGCAAATGATAGACGCCACCAGAGAGGGTCGGCAGCCGGACTTTTCGCTGGCGGCAAATGCTAAAAGACGGTCCATGCACAACAGCTACATGACACTTCCTGTATTGTTCATGATGATAAGCAATCATTATCCGATCACGTACGGTGCCCATCTCAACTGGGTCGTGCTCATTTTGCTTGTGATTTTGGGCGCCAGCGTCCGGCATTGCATGATCGCTCCGGCGAGAGAAGCCCTCTGGACTCTTGTTCCTGCATTGGCAACCTGCCTTGCCCTTTTCTCCCTGACAAGGCCGCAAGCGCCTCCTTCAACCGTCTATGAGCTTTCCTCTGGTCCTGTAACAGCGCTTCAAGCGCAAACGATCATCCAGCAACGCTGCCTCCGATGCCATTCATCCACCCCCTGCGACGAGACTTTCCAGGTGGCGCCGCAGGGAGTCATGTTTGACACGCCGGAATTAATTGAGTCCTATGCCGACAGAATTAAAATCATGGCCGTTGACTCTAAAACTATGCCTCTGGCAAACAAGACAGGCATGACTGACGAAGAGCGCTCGATGCTGGGCAAATGGCTGGATACGGTTGTTGCTGCCGAAGAGTGACAGCGATTCATCTTCGTTTGGCTGCGCTCGTGAGCCGGCCTGTCAACTTAATCGACAGCCAATTGAAACACTCACACCCACGTCATCTGGCAGCATCCAAAAATTGAGCGCACATAGGCTTCGCCCTTTTGCTGCAAAACCGCATGAGTGCATTTGCAGGACGGGCTCGAGCATCGTTCTTTGGTATGAAGAATCATTGGCTCCGCTTGCCTTGTGTGGGCACCTGGCTGTGCCCATCCCCGGATTTCGCTGGCGATGGTATTCTGTCGGCGTAGCTTAAATTGAACGGAAGTAGCGAGCAAGCGGAGAGATACACCATTGAACATGGACTGTGCGCTCTTCATCTGGTGTCGTTTGCTGGATAACCTTCAGTGTTGTTCTAACCCACCGCAGGCTCGGCAAAGTCAGTCATTCAGCGGAGTACGATCGGATAATGAAACTGCTTCTCACATCTGTGTTTGGACCATTCGGTGTGGACGATCAGTATGGCAGGCGTTTGAATGTTATGGAGCTTTTTCATAACCAGGTAACCCGCGAACAGGGTCTATTTTCACTTCGTATCAACCACCCAAGCTTTGGTTTGTACTTGATTGCTGAAAATCTGGAGACACCAACTGCGGTGCTCGACTTTCCTTCAATCGATCGCTTTACTAAAGAAGTGAAAAAAGGATATGACTTTATCGGAATATCCTCAATTGTTGCTAATTTTTGCAAGGTGAAAAAGATGGTCGAGATTATCCGGGATCTCTCGCCCAGGACTAAGATCATCATCGGTGGGCACTGCACCAGTATTCCCAATATTGAAAATCTGATCGACAGCGACTACTTTAGCAGCGGCGAGGGCATCAGCTGGTTCAGGCGGCTTCTTGGTGAAGACGTCAACAAGCCGGTCCGGCATCCGGCAATTTATTCGACTTTGAATAGAAGTGTTATGGGAGTGCCTCAGCCGGCTACTGCTGGTGTTATCGTACCTGGTCTGGGTTGCGTAAACGCCTGCTCCTTTTGTGCCACCACTCATCACTTTCAGAAGAAGTACATTGGCTACTTGAACACAGGAAAGGAGCTCTATGAGACGTTACGCGAAATAGAAGGGAAGCTGGGATGTGATGAGTTCTTCGTTATGGACGAGAATTTTCTCAAAAACCTGCCGCGCGCTCAAGAGTTGCTTGCGCTGATGGAGCGGGACAATAAGTATTTCTATCTTGGTGTATTCTCGTCCGCTGAGACGGTTGCCGCCTGCGGAGTGGAGTTCATGGCCAAACTGGGCATCGATTTTGTCTGGATCGGCGTTGAATCAAAGCGATCAAGTTATGCAAAAACCAAAGGCATTGATCTGAAATCCTTGATTCATGATTTGAGAGAGCATGGTATCCAGGTGCTGGGCTCGGCAATTCTCTTTCTGGATCATCACACCAGAGAAAACATACAGGAAGACATCGATTTTACAATTGACCTGCATACCGACTTCGTTCAGTTCATGGAATTAGGACCACTCCCAGGAACCGCTCTATATAAAGAATATGATGCCGCTGGCCGGATTTTGGCAAATGTCCCATTTGAAGATTGGCATGGTCAGGACAAAATCTGGTTCTCGCATCCGAATTTCAGCCGTTCAGAAACGCACGATTATCTGAAAGATGCGTTTCGCCAAGATTATGAACGTCAGGGACCGTCATTGCTCAGGTTGGCTGATACTTCTCTTCGAGGTTACAGAACCATGAAGTACCATGAAGATCCTCGATTGCACGGCATGCAGAGCCGACTGGCCAGCCGGTGCAAAGCCCTCCGTATGCTTTTCCGGGCAAGCAAGACGTTTTCTGAAAATTCTAAAACCATCGAAATGGTCGCTTATCTCGAGGACCAGTATGGCAAGGAATTTGGACCAATGAGTATGACGGAATGTCTACTTTCGATGGCAGTTCAAATTTTTGCCTGGAAGGAGAAGAAGTTTTCACTACTCGAGGGCAAGATGAGGCAACCGCCAACTTGTTACGCACAATATCGCATGCCGACCGGTATTAGATTACCCATTATTTCAAGTCTTTTCAGTAAAAAGCAGCTCGGTTCACCACCGGTGTCATGATATTGCATGTTACAGCAATTGTGGCATCGCTTTGCCGCACGCGATAGGCACCGCTCTCATGCGTAGCGAAGTTGGTAAGTGCGGCAACGAAATCTATTGGCGTGTTTGAGCTATTTTGCTCGCGCTTTAAGAGGCTATCTGTTTTAGTTCGCGAACGCGCCGGCTCAAGCGTTCGATTTCCTCTGAATGACCAAGTCGAGTAAGCAGGCGGGAATAGAGCAAAAGCTTGTCTGCCATACTGCCTTCTGGCGCATCCCAGCGTAAAGACTCAGCGCTTTCGCAAAGCTTCTGGGCTGATTTGAAGTCGCCCATCATGCAATAGAAGTCGGCGATATCATTGATTACTTCTGATTTATCCAGCTTTTCTCCCCTATCGTAGCATTCGGACCTGATTTCCGCTGATTCCCGGCAGAGTCTGCGTGCTTCTTCGCAGCGTCCTTGTGCGCAAATTGACATGCCCAGCTGATTACCAATGATGGAAAATTCTTTGGCTAGTTTCTTCTTCTCCTGGAAAAATTCTCTCGCCTGTTCGAATAGCTGCTCGGATTCCAAATAGTTGCCGATTCGATAATGAACTTGCGCCAGCATTGATGTCGGTGCCACCATCGCTTGTCCTTCGAGATTCCTTTGTTTTACAGCGTGCCTCAAATGCTTTTCCAAATAGACGCTGGCACTGTCCATGTCTTCCAAGACCCACGATAAGCAGGCCAGCCTGATAATGCAGTCATCAACAGTTTGAGATTCGACTCCATAGATTTCATCGAGGATCCGGAGGGCTCGCTTTTCCTTTTCCCGGGCATGAAAAAAGCGTCCAGACAGGCAATGGCACACTGCGATTTCTTGAAGTATTCTCGCAATCATTACTCTTTCTCTCTTTGCCTTCATTTGCAGAATGGAGAGTGCGCGATAGTAAAGGCTCAGAGCATCAGCGAATTCATTCCTTTCGCGTTTGACTCGGGCATATACCATCAGTAGATCCACAAAGACCATATCCCTCTGGTACGCATTTGAGCTGAATCTCTCCATCGTTCGAGCTAAGATTTGATCCGCTTCGGCATAGCAGCCTTTTTCGTAAGCCTGTCTTCCTGCCTCTACGCATGAATCCCAAGTTTCTGGTGAGCTATTCATGAATGCATCCTCACTGCTCGATGATATCTTTAATTGTTATCGTGAATTTCGGTACATTTTGTAGCATCCTTCAATTGGATGAATTTGCTTTTCGATTCGGCTCATCAATTCGAATAGTGAATTCGAAGTAACCACCAGTGATTCGACAGGCGCTTGCGTTGCGCTCATGTGTCTCAACATGCGACACTTGTCGCGATCTCTGCAGCATGACATTCTTGCTTACACCAAGAGGAACTTGTGTCCGTCACCTAATTCTCGCCAGTAGGCTTTTTATGAAAACTCATTTCATTCTATATGTGAAAGATCAAAAATCCAGTTGCAACTTTTATTCGGCTGTTCTTGAGACTGCACCAACTCTGGATGTTGCTGGTATGACTGAATTCGAGTTGAGCGAAGAGAGTGTTCTAGGCCTGATGCCAGAAAGTGGCATTCGGCGACTTCTGGGTGATGCATTACCTGATCCCGCGACAGCACGCGGAATTCCGCGCGCGGAAATCTATCTGGTTGTTAAAGATGCTGGCGCTTATCTTTCACGAGCAGTTTCTCGGGGTGGTATTTTATTGGGCGATGTCCTTATGCGAGATTGGGGTGATCTGGTTGGCTACTGCCTCGATCCTGACGGTCACGTACTTGCCTTCGCTCAGCCCGCGCAAACTTGAGAATTTCACCAAGGAGAACTACGTTGCATCAACAATCAATTGTGGCAACCTGCATGTTCTCATTACTTGGAATGATTTTATTGCGTTCTGCAGAGTCTAAGACTGTTTGAGCGCTTGTATATTGGTGCCCTATTGTCTTTTGCAGTTCTGATTCGGAGTGCTTACTATGCGCATATCTATGGATCGCAAGTAACCGCCAGCTCTCTAGTGGTATAGCCGGCAGGAACTCTTCAGGTTGCGGTTTGTGGACTGAACCACTCTTTGGACTGTGGGCTAGTAGCTATGCATACTTTCACTGACTATTTTCAATCACACGATTCAACTCCGAAACAAAGGCATCAGCATCTACGCCGTGCATTCGGCAAGCTCTGGCGATCGAGACCTGGCGGGCGACTGTTCTTCGCAAAACAGGATTATTGATGGCGCTGAAGCCTCTGGCAAGGAAGATCGGCTCTGTCTCGGGGAACCACTCAAGTACATTGGAAACAATCGAATCGGCTGTTATGCGAGCAGGTCTGGGCCCTCTCAGTTGCTGATCAGACGGCGCTCCCAGGAGAATTCCGGCAAGATGCACCGCCCATAGTAGCAACCCGATCACTTCCAAACTTCCGCTTATGCCCAAGAGTGGAAACAACCTCTTGTCCCAGTCTGTACCTGCCTGCAAGACTACACGAAGAAAGCAGCCGGTATTGACCAGGATGAATGGCCAGACGAGCCCAGTCTGTGTGCGCGAATCGATGCCATTGAGGGTGGGTACGACTTTGGCAGAATACCCCATAATCATCAATGATATAAAGCCAACTGTAATGGCGTGCCTTATTGCCCCAGCGTATGCGTGACTGGACTGCAAAGCGCCGACTTGCAAATAGAGAGGTGTTGCCAAAAGCATCAAAAGTGAAATGAAAAGCCACGCAAATGCGGCCTTGATGAATTTTTCCACTCTGTCCTTGTCTGGAAAATTCTGCCATAGCCGAAATGGCAGGCATACCACAAAACAAGCAGCCAAGATACTTGCGTGCGCTCCTTCTGTCAGCAAGCCTGCAAATGGACTTGATTGCAGTGCAGCCAGGCTAATAATCTCCGCAACCACACCGCCTGTGAGCAACACGAGACCGACCATTGCTTGCCTCGAGCTGACCGATGGCAGACCAAAAAGCGCCGGCAAGGTTCGTAGTGAAACACCCAAAATAATTGTTATTCCCAAACCGTGAAATTGCATGTCGCGCAAAGCGGGCAGGCAACAGGCTAAATAGAAAGACGGCATGTTCTTGCCGGCAGCCAGAGTCAGGCAGAGATTGGCAATGCTGGAAATGACAAACCACCCCAATGCAGTAAAAACATAAGCAATGTACGGCTCAAACTCTTTTCCACTTTCCTTGTAAGTTGTAAACAAGTGTGCCAGGAAAATCGTCACGGCTATCAGTTCAGCGGCCGCCGCGCAGGTAGCCAGTGCATGCGCCCACTCATGGTCGGCGGCAAACGGTATGGACAGTGACGCTAACAATACTCCGGAGCACATGAGACTGAATACGATGGCAGCCAGAAACGGTTTGACCAGCCTGTAATGCCAGAATCGAGGGAATGCCTGGTAAGCAAAACCCATTATGAAAAATCCCATCCAGCCGTATACCTGAGCCTGGGCATGGGCATTGATCTCCTGCTGGGAGGCTGCATTGAAGCCGTGTCCTATCGAAATTCGCCACAGGAGCATTACTCCCCAGGTCGCACCAAGAGTGAGAATAGTAAATAATCCCGCTAGAAAGAAAGGACGATAAATTGTGTCGGCAAATCCTGGTTTTTCATCTTCCGTCAGAATGACATTGTTTGGTTGGAGGACTGCGCTTTGAATTTGCGAGAGAAGAAACGATTCGTCGAGTCCATGTGCACGTGCGAAATATTCAAGGGTCTCGTGCGGGCCTTTTGTTCCTCCGCATCCCTTTAATCCAAATTTGTCCAGTATTATCCTTGCCTGAGGATACTCATGGAGCAGGTCTGGGATCATTGTCTTTGGTGTAATTTTCATAGCGTATTGCGTCTTTGTTCCTGAGTCGCAAGGAATTATGCTGAGTGACGGCTAGTTTTCTGGTAATCCTATCTATCCGCCAGACGCATCCTAATTACGTTTACTATTGGGCATGCACATATTGATTCTCTTTTCTTCCGTGTGAATCGATCTTTGGGACTAAAAGATGCTGCCGTTCGCCACAATGAAGACAATTGCCTTATTGGGTATGGCTCGAAACGCATACTCTGTAGTCTTTGAATCATTTTTGTATCCTCTGGATTTTAGGACATTGATGTCGAGTTTCATGACTGGTAGGATACAGGTCAAATTCGGAGCGGTGATTCAGTATTGCAGTCGAAATGTAAAAAATGAACACTGGTTGCGAACAAACTGGCGCTATTAAACGCCCTGTTAAATTGAGTCACGAGCACTCATAAAGGTTCTGCTGAGTTTATGTTTGAGGTCGATTTATGACTTACTCTCGGTTGTGGATAGGTTTCACCCTGGTAGTCAGCCTTTCTTTTTTGGTCCTGGGATACTTTGGCTATGAAATATACATGCAAGCTCCACCCGTGCCGGAGCAGATCCGCTCACAAGATGGAAAAGTCATCTTTTCTGCTGAAGATATAAAGGAAGGGCAGAGTGTCTGGCAATCAATTGGCGGGCAAGAAGTCGGTTCAGTCTGGGGGCATGGGGCGTATGTTGCTCCTGACTGGTCGGCAGACTTCTTGCATAGAGAGCTTATCATAATCCTTGATCGCTGGGCGCAAAGAGGCGGTGCGGAAGGCTTTTCGAAGTTAGAACCGGAGAAGCAAGCAGCTCTGAAGGAGCGGTTGAAGGGTCTGATTCGAACAAATAAATTCGATCCTTCCAGTAAAGTGCTGACGATCAGTCAGGAAGAGTCTGCAGCAATCGAGGAAGTCGGCAAGCATTACTCGGCGCTGTTCACCGGCGAAACTTCCATGGATAAGCTGCGCGATGCCTACGCGCTACAGCCTCAGGCGATCAAAAATCCTATAGCGATGAAGCAGCTCGTCGGATTCTTCTATTGGACTGCTTGGGCTTGCAGTACCAATCGACCCGGAAGTGAAATAACCTACACCAACAATTGGCCGGCTGAATCACTGATTGGCAATGCGCCGACCGGGGCGATCGTTGTTTGGTCAGTTTTAAGCTTTGTTTTCTTACTTGCCGGCATTGGCGCTCTTGCCTGGTATTTCGCGGCGGAGCGCGGGAGAGAAGCTGGCCACAGTCATGAGATTCCGTCGAACGATCCACTTTTGGGATTGACGCCTACGCCGTCTATGCAAGCGACTCTCAAATATTTTTGGGTTGCCGGAGCTTTGCTGGTAGTTCAAGTTGGACTGGGGGCATTGACCGCGCATTACGGTGTGGAGGGTTCCGGCTTCTATGGCATTCCGCTTGCTCAATGGTTGCCGTATGCTGTGACGCGAACCTGGCACACTCAACTGGGAATATTTTGGATTGCCACAACCTGGTTGGCGACAGGATTGTTTATCGCGCCTGCCGTCTCGGGCTACGAGCCTAAGTTTCAGCGGTTTGGCGTGAATTTGCTTTTTGCCTGCTTGCTTGTCATTGTCGTTGGCTCAATGGCAGGCGAGTGGATGGGTGTTCAACAGAAATTGGGGCTGGATGCCAATTTCTGGTTTGGACATCAAGGGTATGAGTATGTCGACTTAGGACGATTCTGGCAAATCTTTTTGTTTGCCGGTCTATTTATCTGGTTAGGCCTCATGGCAAGATCGCTCATGCCCGCATTTAAGCGTCCTGAAGAAAACAAAAGTCTTCTGTCATTGTTTTTGATTGCCTCCATCGCAATTGCTGCATTCTATGGAGCTGGTCTGATGTATGGCCGGCACACTAATCTTGCTATTGCTGAATACTGGCGCTGGTGGGTGGTACACCTCTGGGTGGAGGGATTCTTCGAGGTATTCGCAACAGTTGTAATCGCGTTTTTGTTTACGCGTATGGGATTGCTTGCTCATCGAACAGCGACAGCCAGTGTGCTTTTTTCAACGATTATCTTTCTGGCCGGCGGCATTATCGGAACGATGCACCACCTCTACTTTACCGGAACTCCGACACCGGTTTTGGCCTGGGGCGCCACGTTCAGTGCACTGGAAGTTGTACCGCTGACTCTGATTGGATTTGAAGCTTACGGCAATCTCACTTTGAGCAAGGCGCAGCCATGGGTTAGGGCCTATCGCTGGCCCATCTATTTCTTTGTTGCAGTAGCTTTCTGGAATATGGTCGGCGCCGGATTATTCGGATTTTTAATCAATCCGCCTATCGCACTGTATTACATGCAGGGATTGAATACCACACCAGTACACGGTCATACTGCGCTATTCGGTGTGTATGGCATGCTGGCAATTGGCTTGATGCTTTTTTGCCTCAAAGGATTGGCGACCAGAAACTTGTGGAAACCTGGGGCTGTGTGTTTTGCTTTCTGGTCGATCAATATCGGTCTGGGGCTGATGGTTCTTATCAGTCTTTTGCCGGTTGGTTTACTGCAAACATGGGCTAGCGTGGAGCATGGACTATGGTACGCGCGTTCTGCCGAATTTTTGCAGACTCCTACCATGAATGTCCTGCGATGGTTGAGAGTCGTCGGAGATACGATATTTGCAATCGGTGTTTTTGTGCTTGGTTGGTTTGTCCTAGGGTTAAAGACAGGATGGTCCATTTCGGGGCAAGTGGATCCTGATATGCCAGTACGGCAGCCAGTTACATCTGCGAGAGAGGATTAGAAAAGTTCTTCTTGCGAGCCTGAGCGTACGGTGCCCATGAAGTATTCTACTGTGCACCAGAACCAGAGCACTACACCAGCTCCCGCCAACAGCAGGCTTTCTCTGGCAGTTGCCGGTACCTCGAAGTCGCAGTACACCGTCTAGTAAGATTGCTATTACGATAATCTATGGCAGAACTCCAATTTCAATGCGGACCGACGTTCTTCGGGCATATGCCAATTTCCATTGTCATCAAAGACCTCTTGTGTGAATAATGCGGCATCGAACTTTAGGATGATTCCTTCTATAAATGCCGCAAACAAATTTTCTTTTGTTCTAAAGTCGTGACGTAGCCTGTCATTTCATTATTGGTTCCATTCGCAAGGTCTCGTTACAAGGGATTCTGGCAATAGGATAGATTTGTCCTCATTCGTTCTTCGGAAGGATCCTTCCGAAGCATCCCATTTGGGACAATACGGACACGCTTGCTGAAACAATTCCGGGAGGATACGTGTTTACTGTCGCAAGAGTCTTTTTAAGAGCGAAGAAAACGCAGTTTCTCCTGCGTTTCGTGTCGGTAATAACCTGTTTCCCATTTATTTATTGTGCCGACGTGCGTGCTCAAGATGCAGCTTCCATTTACAAGGAGAAGTGCGCGGGCTGCCATACCATTGGTGGTGGTGATATGGTAGGCCCCGATCTTGCGCGTTGTCGCTCGTGGCCGGATGCGGAGCTGCAAGAGAGTATCAAGCGCATGGAGGTAAACACGGGACCACTTACCGATGCAGAGGTAAAATCTCTGCTGGGCTACTTGAAGAATTCCACGGCGAAATCCACGCTTCCTGGAAAGCAGTCGCCTTCGTCAGAAGCAACACCTGACCAGTCTTCAGCGAGTCAAGTAGAAGCGGTTTCTCAGAAGACCATCCCGGAGCCTGCGTCAGCCGAAAGAGGAAAAAGGCTTTTCTACGGAGAAGAGAGTTTCAAGAATGGGGGGCTTTCTTGTATTGCCTGCCACAGCATAGACCATAACGGCGGCACTATGGCTCCAGATCTGACAGGCATTTCCGAAAGAATGCCTGGTGCAGCTCTAGTTTCGGCTTGTGAGAATACGCCGTTCAAAGTCATGAAGGCCGCATACAAGGAGCATGCAATCCTTCACCAGGAAGCTCTCGATCTTCAATCTTACTTAGCTTCACTGAAAGAGCCGCATGAAAAGGCGGTAAGACATCCACTCGGACTTTACGCTGGGATCTTTGCGGCAATAGCTCTTGCATTTATTGCTTTTGGATATCGGGGAAGAAACGCGAGCGTGCGTTCGAAGCTGAAGAGGAGAGACTGAGATGGCCTGGATAAAAGATGTTTTTTCTCCAAAACAGAGGCAGTGGGAAGACTTTTACCGTAACCGCTGGCAATATGACAAAATCGTCCGCAGTACTCATGGTGTAAATTGCACTGG
>CAZBOX010000188.1:0-11864 GCA_964493595.1 uncultured Candidatus Obscuribacterales bacterium
AGAAAGGTGGGGGAAATTTGTTCGAGCTTGCGCGAATTTTTCTGTTCTTTGGATCCACTACCGCTTTGAATACGGCAATGGAAGCAAATGCGATGAGAATCATCGCGAGAAACACCGCATAAACAACACCTGAATCTGCTGACATATGCGCACCCTTTTCAGCTTTTTTCAGCTTTCGGCTTTCGGCACTACTGCCATTAAGCTAATTATCCTGCATTTCATGTCTAATATTAGACTTTGACACTTCTGTCTCCGCTTTGTGCTATAAACCGCTACTTAACAGGCCCTGCGCCTAGCGCGGCGGCGCCCTAAAGGCGTCACTTGGCAGCGTCACGATTGAAGGAATTTGCATATGGACAATACGGCAGTACGGGTTGAAGACGATCGCACGGGGATGAGTATTCCCACTTTGCGGCGTGCACTTGAGGACAACCTCTACTACGCGGTCGGGAAATTTCCTGAGATTGCCAATAAGCGCGATCTCTACATGATGCTTGCATACACGGTGCGCGACCGGTTGTTGCAGCGCTGGCTCAATACTCTAGAAACATATATCAGGAAGGATGTGCGCGTTGTCTGCTACCTTTCGGCTGAGTTTCTCATGGGACCTCACCTGGCCAATGCGATGGTGAATATGGGCATTGAAGAACAGATGGAGAAGGCTCTGGCTGAATCCGGTCTTGATGTCAACGAATTGATTTTGCAGGAAGAAGAGCCCGGGCTGGGCAATGGAGGTCTGGGACGGCTGGCGGCATGTTATCTAGACTCTCTTGCCACCCTGGAAATTCCCACAATCGGCTATGGCATCCGTTATGAATACGGCATCTTCGATCAGGAGATACGCGACGGCTGGCAAGTAGAGATTACTGACAAATGGCTGCGCTACGGCAATCCATGGGAAATTGCTCGACCGCTTTCGGCTATAGAGGTGAAATTTGGCGGTTACACCCGCAAATACAAGGACGAGAAGGGACGTTATCGTGTCGAGTGGGTGCCGGACCGCACTGTTAACGGTGTTCCGTATGACACTCCGATACCAGGTTACAGAAACAATACCGCCAATAATCTTCGTCTGTGGCGCGCTGAGTCGCCGGAGTCTTTGAACCTGCAAGCTTTCAACCGTGGAGACTATGCCGGCGCTGTTGCCGAGAAGATAGCTTCTGAGACCATCTCAAAGATTCTTTATCCCAACGACAATTCGCAGCAAGGAAAGCAGTTGCGCCTTGAGCAGCAGTACTTCTTTGTGGCTTGCTCGCTGAACGATATGATCAAGTTGCACTTGCGTGAAAACGAAGACATCTACAACTTCCACGAGAAGTTCGCGGCACAGATGAACGATACACATCCGTCCATTGCTGTTGCTGAGCTTATGCGCCTGCTTGTTGATGAGCACGACGTTGAATGGGATACAGCCTGGGACATTACGACGAAAACTCTGGGCTATACCAACCATACGCTACTTCCTGAGGCTCTCGAGCGTTGGCCGATCAAGTTGCTTTCTGATCTTTTGCCTCGGCATATGGAGATCATCTTCGAGATTAATCGTCGCTTCCTGGAAGATATTGCCGAAAAGTATCCTGGAGATGACGGCTTGATTCAAAGACTCTCAATCATTGACGAGACCGGCGAGCGCTTTGTTCGCATGGCCAATCTCGCCTCGGTCGGCAGCCATTCCATAAATGGTGTGGCCGCTCTCCATACCGAGCTTTTGCAGAAGAATACTTTGCACGACTTCTACAAAATCTCGCCTGAAAAGTTCAACAACAAAACCAATGGTGTTACACCACGCCGCTGGATGGTGCTTTCCAATCCGAAGATGACAAAACTGATCACCAGCAAAATTGGTGATGGATGGATAAAGGAGTTGGATCAACTCAAAGGGTTGGAAAAGTTCGTAGACGACGCCTCGTTCCGTCAGGAGTGGCGTGACGTTAAGTCCCAGAATAAGGCAGCCCTGGCTGATTGGATTCAAAATCGTCTGGATTTGAAAGTTGACCCGGAGTCCATGTTCGATATTCAAGTCAAACGGATACATGAATACAAACGCCAGCATTTGAGTGCACTGCATATAGTGGCACTCTATAATCACCTCAAAGAAAATCCGCACATGGATGTGCAGCCGCGAACATTCATATTCGGCGGCAAAGCTGCGCCTGGATATTATATGGCAAAGCTGATTATCAAGCTGATCAACTCGATTGCAGAGGTGGTCAACAACGACCCGAAAGTCAGCAAAATTATCAAAGTCGCATTCTTGCCGGATTTTTCCGTCAGTCTGGGACAGCGGGTATATCCGGCAGCCGATTTGAGCGAGCAAGTTTCACTTGCCGGTAAAGAAGCTTCTGGAACAGGCAACATGAAATTCGCCCTCAACGGAGCCGTAACCATCGGAACGCTTGACGGAGCCAATATTGAAATTCGAGAGGAGGCAGGCGCCGACAATTTCTTCTTGTTTGGAATGAATGCCGAAGAAGCAGCCAACTTGAAAGCTAAAGGATACAACCCCTATCACTACTACGAGAAGAATCAGCAGCTCAAGAATGTTATTGATGTTCTGAGTTCAGGTCACTTCTCGCAAGGAGATCCTGATCTGTTCCGCCCCCTGATCAACAATTTGTTGGCTGACGATCCCTTTATGGTGCTTGCCGACTTTGCATCTTATGTCGACTGTCAGATGAAAGTTGGTGCTGCATTCAAGAACCATGACGACTGGTCTCGCAAGTCAATCTACAACGTCGCGCGCATGGGCAAATTCTCGTCCGACCGCTCTATTCGAGAGTATTGCGAAGATATCTGGAAGGTAAAACCAGTAAAGGTTGAGCTGAAGGAATACTGCCAGCATGAGGCCGGTTTGAAAGTGCCGCAGGGTAAGACATGCCTGATTTAGGTGCCGGCG
The DNA here is from genome assembly GCA_964493595.1 of uncultured Candidatus Obscuribacterales bacterium. Classification (GTDB taxonomy): domain Bacteria; phylum Cyanobacteriota; class Vampirovibrionia; order Obscuribacterales; family Obscuribacteraceae; genus QKMZ01. Next base: position 2,897 of record CAZBOX010000188.1, read on the forward strand.
AGTATCTTGAATGTCCTACTCTCACCAATTGAGTGTCGAAAAACTTGAAGGTGCGGCCGCACTGCTCATGAAGAAATTGAAGGAGCACGGTTTATCCCAGCAACAGTTGAATGGCTGGCTCACCAGCGTGCATCAGTACCCCGCGCCGCCAGCACAGGCAGAAGTGTTTACGCTTCATGTTTTTCGACCTAACTGGTTTAACGAAAATCGCAGTGGTATCCACATCGAGACCTTTATGGGACCGAAGGAATGGAAGAAAAAGCAAATTCAAATAGCCCTGCATATCTTCCATACGGAAACAATCCCGAATACGACGCTGAAGCGGCGCGCCTTCGCGGTTCCTTTCGTAGATGCCATCTATGATCAAGTTTCGAGCTGGAAAGGATACAAATTTCGCGTTGGCAAATATGGTGCGCATCCGTTTACTAAAATTCTCTCTTTTGATGAAGAGCAATTCGAGTCACGATTGGCGGAAGAATTACTGAGGCTCTGTTTAGAACTCGGTCCAAAGATCGATGAGACTCTGCAATCGGTTTTGTCGAAGTCGTAAGTTTGTTTGATTGTCCAATTTACTTTGTGCGACTTCGCCTCAGTGCAATTTTGAATGTGGCACCACCTGAGGGCGCGTCCTCGACCCATATTCGACCGCCGTGCGCCTGGACAATGCCCTTGCATATTGCCAGACCGAGACCGGAACCTTCAACTCTCTGATTCTCCCCTCGCTGAAACTTGTCGAAAATTCTTTCCTTGTCTTTGTCAGATACGCCCGGACCATTATCGGATATCGAGATTGTCACCTCGTCTTCCTGTGTTTGTGCAGAGATTTCGATTCTACTGTCACTTTGCGTGTGCTTGAGTGCATTATCCAGGAGATTGATGAAAGCTTGCACGATAAGCGTCTCGTCGACGTTGACTTCGATGGTTTGATCGTCCAGTTTTACAGCGACGCGTCCTTCTCTGGGTGGTTCTTCGAGAGCCGAAAGTGCTGAGCCTATGATTTCCTCCAGCGGGCAATCTTCCTTGGCGAGGGTCAATTCCGGAGCTTCAACTTTTGTCACGGCAAGAAGATTGGAAACTTGTTTATTCAGTCTCATGGACTGGCTGCAAATTTCTTTGGCAAGCGATAGGCGTTCCTCTTCTGTAAGTTTGCTGTTTTTGTCGCACAGAGTACCGGCTGCGCCTGCTATCGTTGCCAGCGGCGTTTTCAAATCGTGCGAAACGGAGCTCAGAAGTGAATTTTTCAGTTGTTCGCTTCGCATTTGCAAGCGAGCCTTTTCGTTTTCTTTTGTTAAACCAGCTCTTTCGCATGTGATGGCGATCTGGCTGGCGAATGTTTCCAGAAGATGCAGTCTCTCTGGTGAAACAATCTTCTCGTCTTCAGGAAGGCTGACTGCCAGGACTCCAATCACCTTCTTATATCCGAGCAATGGAATATACAGAGCCTTAGCTGCTGGAAGAGTATCTGTCCCTGCGCCTGCAGGCTTCTTGTTTCGATAAGACCAGGAGGCGACACCGGTGTCTACGGACCAGAGTGCGTTGCGACCAAGCCCGCGAGCAAAGACAGTCAGTTCGTTTTTACTGTCCGGCAGAAGCAGCGCCGTCTGCCCGCTAAATACTTCCGAGATATGGCTCAAACCCTTTTCTACGATGTCTTCTAGATCCATGGAAGAGGAAAGTTCTCTGCTGATGGCATATAGCGCATAAGTTCGCTGCTCTCTTTCCCTGGCGGATTCTGCCTGTTGCTTTACTCTTGTGGTCAGCGTGCTGATGACGAGAGCAACGGTCAGCATAACCGCAAAGGTGATCAAATATTGAGTATCGGAAACAGCAAAGGTCAGATATGGTGGCACAAAGAAGAAGTCGAATGCGGCTACGCTGAGAATTGAAGCCACTACCGATGGTCCACGTCCATACTGAGTGGCTGTGATCACGACTCCGAGCATGTATGCCATCACCACGTTTGAAGGCTCGAAATAGGGCAACATCAGACGCGCTAAGCCAGTGCAAATTGCGACAGTAAGGAGCGCTTTTCCGTAGCCGGTCAATTTGGTACTGCGCTTGGAAGTGCGAAAGATGGAACTTTCGTGACTGTTTTTTTCACCGGTAATCACATAAACATCGATAATGCCGCTATTTCGGATTATCTCGTCGACTACCGATCCGCGCAGCAATTCTTGAAACCTTGATTTTGCCGGCTTGCCTATGACAATTTTCGAAACATTGTTCTGGCGAGCACATTTGACTATCTCTTCGCCAACCGATCGGCCTATCAGCTCGCGCGTTTCCGCACCTAATTGCTCTGCCAGTCTAAGGGTCTGAATCACTCTGTTTTTGTTCTCCTCTGACATGTAGGCTGAATGCGGCGTCTGGACATAGGCTACTATCCACTTCGCACGAAGTCCGGCAGCCATTCTTCTGGCTGCTCGCACAACAGTTGGAGACAAAGGACTTGGTCCCACACAAACCAGGATTTTCTCATTGGTCGGCCATGGTTCGCTTATCTGTCTGGATAGCTTGTATTGCTGCATCTGCGCCTCGACGCGTTCTGCCGTGGCTCGCAATGCCAGCTCTCTCAGCGCTATTAGATTGCCCTTCCTGAAGAAATTGTCCAGCGCGTGAAGCGCTTTGTCCTGTACGTATACTTTTCCTTCCTTCAGGCGGGAAATCAGCTCGTCCGGGGGCAGGTCAATCAGTTCAATATCAATGGCTCTTTCTATAATCGAGTCGGGGACACGCTCTTGCACTGGTATGCCTGTGATGTGATCGACCAGATCATGCAGGCTCTCGACATGTTGAACATTCAAGGTTGTGAAAACATCAATGCCGGCGTCGAGCAGTTCTTCTACGTCCTGCCATCTCTTTTTGTGCCGCGAGCCGGTGGCATTAGTATGCGCCAGCTCATCTACCAGAATCAGCGCGGGGTGGCGATTGAGCGCGGCGTCAAGGTCGAACTCCAGCTGTTCTGTTTGCTTGTATGAAAGCTTTCTCATTGGTAGTTGTTCTAAGCCTTCCAGAAGCGCAGCCGTCTCTTTTCGTCCATGTGTTTCCACATAGCCGACCACCACGTCCAACCCTTCGGCTTTCAGTCTGCGAGCCGTTTGCAGCATGGCGTAGGTTTTTCCGACGCCTGCCACTGCGCCAAAAAATATTTTCAGCCTTCCTTTGGCGTTCTCTTGTTCTTCCTCTTTCAATCGAGCAAGAAATGCATCCGGAGATCTCTCGTCGGTCGACATCATTTCAGCTTATCCAGAGCGAGATTTAGTTTAAGTACATTGACCCGTGGCTCTCCAAAGATATTGTATTGCCTGGGTTCGGTCTCTCTTTGCACCATACTTTTGACCAGTGCGAAACCGAGCCCGCGGGCGTTGGCGACTCTTGCAATTTGGAATTCGGCTGACTCGACACTGATGTGCGGATCCAGTCCGCTTGATGATGCCGTCACCAGGTCGGTAGGAATTTTACCGTCTGCATTTGGATGATTTCTTCTGAGTTTGTCAGTGCGTTCTCGCACTAACTTGAGCAGGTCCTGATTTGTTGGTCCCAGATTTGATCCGCAAGAACCCGCCGCATTGTACGCATAGCTGCCGGTTGCCGAAGGGCGGGAGTAAAAATATTTGTCTTGCGAAAATTGTTGACCAAGGAGTTCTGAGCCGAAAACCTTCCCTTTCGCGTCGCGAACGAGGCTACCGTTTGCCTGGTGTTTGAAAACCGCTTGCGCAACTGCTGTTACGGCGACTGGATAAATTACTCCGGTGATGACCGTCATTGTGAGCAGCAGTAGAAAAGATTGCAATACTGATTTAGCCACCTCTTTCATTGCCTCCTAAGACAGCCCCAGAGCGGTAATTGCCACGTCTATTGCTTTGATGCCTATGAAAGGACTGATTAAACCGCCCAGTCCATAGATGACCAGATTGTCTCTGAGCAATACGGCTGCTCCTACCGGTCGATATTTGACTCCGTGCAGAGCGAGCGGCAAGAGCATAGGAATTATTATGGCGTTGAATATCACAGCCGAGAGGATAGCGCTCTGTGGGCTCGTTAGATGCATGAGGTTGAGCCTGTCCAGCACCGGATACGTAGTTGCAAATGCGGCTGGAATAATGGCAAAGTATTTGGCTACATCATTTGAGATACTGAATGTCGTGAGCGCTCCGCGAGTCATCAGCAACTGTTTGCCGATTTCGACAATTTCGATGAGCTTGGTCGGGCTCGAGTCCAGATCTACCATATTTCCGGCTTCTTTCGCCGCCTGCGTGCCTGTATTCATGGCTACTGCCACATCCGCTTGAGCCAATGCCGGTGCGTCATTGGTTCCGTCCCCTGTCATTGCGACAAGCCGTCCACCTAACTGCGTGTCTTTGATGAGCTTGAGCTTTTGTTCTGGAGTGGCTTCAGCCAGATAGTCGTCCACTCCGGCTTCTGCTGCGATGGCTGCGGCAGTCAGTGGATTGTCTCCGGTAATCATTATTGTTTTGATGCCCATCGCGCGCAGCTGTGCGAAACGTTCTTTGATACCTCCCTTTACTACGTCTTTCAATTGCACGACGCCTAAAACCCGCTCATTGTCGGTCACCACCAGCGGTGTTCCACCCTGTCGCGCCACTTCCTCAACACTTATTCTTACGCTCTCAGGTAAGTTGCCGCCGCGTTGACGAACATAATTTTCTACCGCATCTTTAGCCCCTTTTCTCAAGTTGCGACCGTCAAAGTCTACGCCGCTCATGCGGGTTTGAGCAGTAAATGGAACGAAGCTGGCATTGATCTCTTGCAGATTGCGAGCCCTGATTCCATACTTCTCTTTAGCCAGAACGACGATACTTCTGCCTTCCGGTGTCTCGTCTGCAAGCGAGGCTATCTGCGCAGCATCAGCGAGGTCTCTATCTGTGACACCTTCTGCCGGGATAAAAGATGCGGCTTGTCGATTGCCGAGTGTGATCGTGCCTGTTTTGTCGAGCAGCAATACATCGACATCGCCGGCTGCTTCCACGGCTCGTCCTGACATGGCGATGACATTTGCTTTGATGAGCCTGTCCATGCCGGCGATTCCGATAGCGGAAAGAAGACCGCCGATTGTCGTGGGAATGAGGCAAACAAGAAGGGCGATCAGTACTGTCAGGCTGACGACATGACCTTGGCCAGCCTCTTTGACGCTGTATGCGGAAAATGGATAGAGTGTTGCCGTAACGAGCAGAAAGACAAGAGTCATTCCAGCCAAGAGAATACTTAGAGCTATTTCGTTTGGTGTCTTCTGCCTTTTTGCGCCTTCTACTAACGAGATCATTCTGTCCAGAAACGTTTCGCCAGGATTAGCGGCGATCTTTATCACGAGCCAGTCGGAAAGCACTTTAGTGCCGCCAGTCACCGAACTTCTGTCCCCACCGCTCTCTCTGATAACCGGTGCACTTTCTCCTGTTATGGCGCTCTCGTCGACCGACGCTATTCCTTCGATAACTTCTCCGTCGCAGGGGATCACGTCGCCTGCTTCAGCCAAAACTATGTCGCCTTTGCGAAGCTCTGATGCTGGTATTCGTTTGAATTCGGAACCATAAGCGGCAGAGTCCAATTTCTTCGCCACTACTTCTTGCCTCGACTTCTTCAGGGTCGCTGCTTGTGCTTTGCCACGCCCTTCGGCGATCGATTCTGAAAAGTTGGCGAATAAAACGGTGAACCAGAGCCATAAAGATACAGCCAGGATAAATCCTGATTTCTCTTCCGCCGCGCCGGTGATTGCCGCTATGTATAGAAGGGTGGTAAAAGCACTGCCGATCTGGACGATAAACATGACCGGGTTCTTGACCTGTACTCTTGGGTCGAGTTTCAAAAACGAGTCGATTATTGCCCGTTGGACAATACGAGTCGTAAACAGACCTTTTGCTTTGCTCATTTTTTGAAAACCATCTGTAATTGCTCGACTATTGGTCCCAGAGCCAGCACTGGGAAGAAAGTCAGGGCACCAAATATGATGACGACGGAGATTAGCAGGATAACGAAAAGAACCGTATCCGTCGGTAAAGTGCCGGCGCCTTTTGGGACTGTCTTCTTGCCTGCTATTGAGCCGGCGATAGCAAGAGCCGGCACCGCAAGCCAGAAGCGCGAGTACCACATTGCAATTCCCAGGATTACATTGTAGAAAGGAGTATTGGCATTCAAACCGGCAAAAGCGCTCCCGTTGTTATTGCCTGCAGAAGAAAATGCGTAGAGGATTTCGCTAAAGCCATGCGCACCGTGATTGCTGAGGCTGGATAAACCGCTCTCCATTGAAACAGCAAATGCCGTGCCAATCAGAACAAGTGCCGGCGGAATCAGAATGATGAGCGAAGCCATCTTGATTTCATAAGCTTCGATTTTTTTGCCTAAATACTCTGGCGTGCGTCCAACCATTAGCCCGGCGATAAAAACTGTGATTAGCGCGAAGACCAGCATGCCGTAAAGTCCAGAGCCTACGCCTCCGAAGACGACTTCTCCCAGTTGCATCATCAGCATCGGAATCATACCGGCAACAGGCAAAAGCGAGTCATGCATGGAATTTACCGAGCCATTGGAGGCAACGGTGGTTGCAGTGGCCCACAGGGTTGAATTGAAAATACCGAAGCGAACCTCTTTGCCTTCCATGTTTGCTGTGCTCGCCAAACCGGCAATCTCTTGGTAAAGAGGATTGCCATGCAATTCGGCGAAAGCGCAAACTAAAAGACCGCTTAGAAAAATGACGAACATACTGACATAAATAACCGCACCCTGTTTCATTTGACCGACCATTTTTCCGAAAGTCCAGCACAAGGCCGCCGGAATGATGAGAATGGCAAATACTTCAAGAAAGTTACTGACTGGAGTCGGATTCTCCAGTGGATGGCTGGAATTGACATTGAAAAAACCACCACCATTGGTGCCTAATTGTTTGATTGCCACCTGCGAAGCGGCTGGACCCAGAGCAATGAGAGGTGACGATACCGGTACCCCATGACTGTCTTTGATTTCTTCCAGTGGAGTATAAGAAGCGTACTGGTCGAAGCTTTGCACAGTTCCTTGAGAAACAAGGACGATCGCCAGCACGATAGACAGGGGCAGCAGTATGTAATAGACGGTGCGTACGAGATCTACCCAGAAATTGCCTAACTTATCCGTCGATTGTCGGGCAAATCCTCTGATGAAAGCCGCTAAAACCGCCATTCCGGTAGCTGCTGACAGGAAATTTTGAACTGTGAGCCCGAGCATTTGGGTGCAGTAAGACAGCGTTTGTTCTCCGGAATATCCTTGCCAGTTGGTATTGCTTGCAAAACTGATGGCTGTGTTGAGGGCGCTGTCAGGGGAAACAGCACCAAGAGATTGAGGATTGAGTGGAAGAAATTGCTGCAAGCGCTGCAGTGCATAAACGGCCAGCAGGCCCATTGTATTGAATAGCAGCATGCTGAGAGCGTAATTCTTCCAATTCATTTCGGCACCGGAGTCCACAGTGCAGAGTCGATAGGTGAATTTCTCCAGCGGCTCGATAGTGGCAGAAAGAAAAGTCCGCTTTCCCTCATAGACGCTTGCCATGAAGAGCCCAAGCGGAATCGAGCAAGCAGTGATAACAATCAAGTAAATGAGAAGCTGAGTTATGTCGGAGGCAGACATCATAGAATTTCCGGCGTAAGCAAGCAGACTAGAAGATAAATTCCTAGCATGGCTGCGATAATAGCTGCTGCTGCGTAAATAGTTACAAGTGTCATAGGGATTTCAAACGCTCCATTCCTTCTACAAGAAGGAGCGTTGAAGCGAACATGACCACTATGCAAAGCAGCATCTTTATGTCTTCCACAGCTCAACCTCTGTCTACAGTGATTGCAAATGTTTTTTCACCCTGTGCCACCATAGCTAATTCCAGGAGCATTCTTTTCATCTTCCAAACTTCGGCATGTAACTGCTGCAGCATTATGCTGCGCGAAGTGAGGGTGGCGATGGATAGTCCCTTCTTTTGTGAAACGCTTGCGGTGATAGCATCCAGCTGTTTCTTAGAATTTCTGTCTGTGAATCCGGACATGTTGGAATCAGCAATCCATCGGTCTACAAGTTGTTCGATTCTTGTTTTTCCTTTCGGATCATCCGCCGGTGTTTGATTCAAAAATGCCCAAACGGATGCGGGGTATTCGATATCGGGATTAGTTGGATATCCAAATAATTTCGCCAGCATATTTGGTTCGACTTCCGATCTTTTCTTCTTGCCGCTCATTTGCTTGAAAGTCCACATTGATGCAATCGATGGAACGACGCCGGCAGGAATTCCCACGATGCCGGACGGAATTGCAAAGATGGCATTCTTATATCCAGGTATTGCCAGTGCTTCGCAAACCGCCCACAAAGCTCCATTGCTTATAAAACTTAAGGCATTGGTTCGTGCTATTGCCTTATCTCTGTCGCTGGTGAATGTCGCGAGAATCTCCTCATAAACTTGGTGCTCTGCTTCAATCGCTGCTACTGCGAAATCGATTTCTAGATTGGTCTTCTGAATTATTTCCGATACGGACTGTCTGCATTCCAGAAGGGCTTGGCGAGCATTTAAGTTCTCTTCACTGCCCACTGTGCTGGCGTCTACCCTCGCTCGGGCCGCCTGCAATTGTTCCAAAAACGGTGCCAGTCCGATTGTGCTAGCCAGTTGCAAGCTGTTTGTTGAAATCGAGCGTGTGTTGAGGCTCACTCCTGTTTTGAGAATTTGCTTGGGAATTTCCACTGTGTTGGCGGTAGATTCTTTCCCGTTGCCCGCAGTCGGCGCTTTTGCGAAAGAGGCTGGCGTCTGAAGCAAAAGTGTTGCAAGTAAAACAGGTGTTACAAGGTTCTTGTTCATTGCCGCCGATTCCCTCTGGTGATAATCTCAACCAGCACAAGTTACCCGCGCAGCAATAAAGAAAGTGTAAGTCTGCACCCCGGTGTCATCAAAATGCCATGCATTTGTCTGCTCTGGTGCGCTTTACCGTCTTATTGAAGCAAATAG
>CAZBOX010000189.1:0-11812 GCA_964493595.1 uncultured Candidatus Obscuribacterales bacterium
TCGAAGTTGGTTGTCGTTGTAAACCCCGTCTGATCTCTGGTGGTGAATGATTGCAGCTTTCCATCCTGCGAGAATTGCAGGCTGGTTTGCCCGTCATTTGATGTCACGCTTCTCGTCAGTCCGTCAGGACTATTGCTCGCTGTAGCAGCGTCCGGTCTGATCGCATTTCGCATCTGCGGGTCGCCTGATTGAGCGTATTGCTCCGGCTTGACGCGCTCCTGATGTCGGTCGGCTACCGAGGCTTCCTGATTTTGCAGATTCTGCTCTTGATCTTCTTCAAGACCGTCGATGCGAAACTCGTTGCCCTCTGGATCGAGCATTGCAATTGCGTCGTCCTGAGAGGTGAGGGAAACGCTTCTAGCCAGGTCTGAATCGCTTTGATTCATAAGCGAGTCGCCGACCAGATTTTGTTGAGGGCTTTCGACTGGGGCGTCTGCTGATTCAGATATTTCTGCTGATCTTGCCATGTTTTGCTTTTAGAATCTTTTGCAAGCGCGTCACAATAGGTGCACGTGCATCCAGCCGGCGGCGCGGGACTTCCTTGAACACAAGCCGTCTTTACTCGCTGGTGCGAGCTTCTTTCGATATGTGATGGGGTCGAGAGAGCTGGTAAGCACGTCATTCTGCAACAAACTTCGTGATGAGTTTGTGAATGTATAATCGGTGCCTTCACTGAACTTGTTTGCCCATTTCGAAAACTGATTTTTTAGACTGTTGTAGCAAGAATTTCACAAGCGGCTGTATGCTCGCAGGCGCATGTTCATAGGACCAATTGAACTTTCTTTTCTGCTGTTTCGTTTCAATTTCAAGCGAGAAAAATGGACCGCCCTCTGTCGTCTGATAGTCACTGTCTTTGCTGGACATTATATTGGTGGAATTTACCAGCTTGACCAGTTCTTCGGCTGTCTCTGTTTTCATTGAGCGGCTGTCGAGCTTGCATTCCCACCTCTCAAAGTGGCGGGGATTGACTCCGGATCCATGCGAAAATTCTACCTTTAGTGGCTGCTCACCAGCTGCACCGGCGCCGAATGGCAGAAAGCTCAGCAAAGCGCCCAAAAATATTGCGGCTCCGATAAGCCATTGAAGTTGTTCTGCCTTATTGGTACTTCTGACCATGGTTCCGGTTCCTATATTGCCTGCCCTTCCAGTATCCTGGATGACTCTTTTCTCGCCGGAATTAGGCAGGACTTGTCCCCCAACCTCGATCAGGGAGAACCCCAGTGTGCGGCAGCGGACTTAATCGTATTCTCTTTGCATCGAGCAAACCCAATTTTAAAGGGCATGAAATAGTGATCAAGGACTGTTCTGCAATTTCGACTTTTCGTGGAAAAGAAGGGAGCCTCAAGTACAAAATGTCGATTGGCGATATCGATGATGATAGCTCTCGGTTTGCCGTAGAAGCGACTGGCTTGGTAAAAACATATCCAGGCAGCGATATTGCCGCTCTTGCCGGCATTTCCCTGGCAGTAAAGCCGGGGGAGATCTTCGGCTTGATAGGGCCAAATGGTGCCGGAAAAACTACTTTGATCGGATGCCTCTTAGGTCTGCTCAGACCTGACTCCGGCAGCGTGAAAATATTCGGCAAACCTGCCGATTCTTTAGCCGTGAGGCAAATCACTGGCTACGTGCCGGAGCGCTCGGACTTTGAATACTGGATGACGGCTCGTCAATTCTTGCAATACCACCATGGCTTAGCGCGCCGCCCGAAATGCGATAGAGAGAAAGAAGTTACCGAGGCACTTGAAGCTGTCGAACTCTCGAAAACTGTTTGGAATCGCCGGTTGAAAACCTATTCTCGCGGTATGTTGCAGCGGTTGAATATCGCGCAGATGTTGATCGGCAAGCCAAAGCTTGCTCTTCTCGACGAGCCTACTCTGGGTCTGGATCCTACTGGAGTGACTCTAGTTCGCAATCTGGTGAAGAGAATGCAAGACGACGGCATGACCGCAATCGTCAATTCTCATCAGCTCGACGAAGTAGAAAGAGTGTGCGATCGCGTTGCTTTTATCAAGAAAGGAAAGATAGCCTCTGTAGAGGATCTGCATTCGGGCTCTGTCAGTGATTACTTCTTACTAGTTAGATGGACTGAATCTCAATTGAACGGAAATTTGAATTCCGTCGTTAGTGATATAGCGAAAGAGACAAACGCAGAAGTAGATGAGTGTCATAGCGATTGGGGTCGATTCTCAGTGAGAGACAACAAGATGGCCTCTCTTCTTATACGCAAATTGGTTGAGCGAGGTTTGCCGGTTGAAGAAGCTGTTCCTGAGCGAGCAAAGCTGGAAGAGCTTTTTGCCAACGAAACCTCTTCCGACCAAACCGGTCATGGAGGCGTAAGCAATGAATAGCACCATCATCAAATTCACTGCTATGTCTGCATGCCTAGATCCAATGAAGCTTCTCTACGTTGTCCTTCTGGGATTTGTAATGCCTGTTGGCATGAAGATTGCTTCAATGCTGCATGGAGCTTCTGATTCGCAGACGTTCGAGATGCTCACCGGCAAAGTCGGAGTTGCCTTTGTTCTTATGGTCTTGTGCCTTGGCTTGGCCGGCAATACGGCCACCCAATCAGGTCGTGGCGGAGAATACTTGCCTCTCATATTCACACGCCCGATTTCTCGCTGCGAATATGTTTTGAGCAAATGGATGACGATTACGCTCATCGGCGGCGGATTTGCTGCTTTGCAAAATCTCGTGATTGCTGCGATTGGTCTGCAATTTGGAGAAACGATTACCGCGCAGGCTCTGCTCAGTATGGTGCTGGAGCGCTTTATGGATGCCGCTCTTATTTCGGCTGCGATGATCCTGACTATGCTAAATCGCAATCCGGCATTTCAAATAGTTGCCGTTCTCTCCTTCTACATCTGGTTAGCCGGTCAGACTATACCTCCTGTAAGTGTCGCTACAGGCGGAAAAGCGCTCGAAGATCTCTCTATTGAGACCACCAAATTCATGCTCAATCTGTCGCAGTATATTGCGGACTTCATTTTGCCGACCGTCAACGTCTATGACTTGCTGAGCAACCCGGGTGCGGCTACTGGAGCGCTTTTCGCTTATCTGGCTGCCTTGTCTCTCTATTTGCTTTTCGCTGTGCGTGTAACTAATAAACGTGAGTTTTTCTATGGAACCAGTTAACGGGCTCCGGCAGTTTTAATTAGACTCTCAACAAGCTCCAGGCTCCGAGCTCACGGGAAGGAAAGCACCAATGGATTCTAAACTGGACAGGTCTGTTTCTTATATGCCGAAATGGTTGGTTGCCGCAGCTATTGTCTGCGTTGCCCTGCGTATTGGCGATCTTGTTTTAGCTAGAGTACAGTCGAGCGCGACAAAAGAAAAAAGCACTGATGCCATTTCTTGGACGCAGATCCCTAGCCGAGAGCACTTGATATCTGAAGCGAAAAGAGTGGCAGCAGCACCGGCAAAACCGGTTCAGGAACTCAGCCCTGAAAGCCAAAAACAGTTGCGGGAACTGCTCTCTCAGGCGAAGGGCTCCGGCAAACTGCTCTTGCTTGAATTCTATGCAGACTGGTCGGATCCATGCAAAAAGATGGAATCGACATCCTTGAGCAACAAGCAAGTTGCTGCTCTCATCGATGACAAATTCATGCCGGTGCGAATCAATGACACGCAAAAGCAATTTGGAGTGAATGCAAGATTTGTAGCGGATCTGCAAAAACGATATAGAGTGTTCGCCTTTCCCACTTTGATCATCGTTGGTGATGATGAAAGCCCGGTTGCAAGTCTAATTGGTAATTGCTCATCGCTGACCACCTATCGCTTTCTCAGCAGAGGCCTGGCAACAGTCGCATCAGCACGGCAAAGTGGCGCTCGTCTACTTTAACGGCGGTGGATCTTTGCCGGCGTCTATGTCCGCAATGGCGCGCTTTGTATTTTTAACCCACTCTTCTGTTTTTGTGCCGCTCTCTAAAATAGGCAAGGCAGCTTTCAAATTCTCCATCGCCTCTTTTGGCTTGCCAGCTCGCCAGTAGTAGGTAGCTAGAAGATACTGGCATTTTGCCTCTTCCACCGGCAGCTCTGCCTTGTCAAAGTAGTACATTGCCCTTCTGAAAAAGAATTCTGAATATTCGTTGTGTCCGTCGGACAGCTGGAGTGTGACGCCGACAATTCTCATATTCATGGCAATCTGTTTGTCGGTTTTATATGTTGTTCTGATGTACTCTTCAGCCTTTTCGTATTTGCCCTGGCGAGCCAATGTTCGCGCCATTGGCCATGCTGTCAGTCTCTGAAACGTATTGGAGTCTGGATTTGCGTCAAGAATTCCCTGCAGAACGCTTTCGGCACGAGCAAATTCATGCTTCTTGTAATTGCGCATTGCAATTTTGACGGCATTGAGGGCTGTGCGCGTATCGTCATCGGGCAGCACGAACCACTCAACGATTTGCGGTACGTGATATTTCATAAAGATGGTGGAGATGAATTCAGGTTGGTCTTTTACCACATCTCTCAGGCAGACAAAAACTGTTATTGGCACTGTTGCAATACAGGCAAGCACTGCAATTTTCCAAAATCGTTTTTTCTGTTTAACGCGCACGAACTGCCCTTTTTTGAAATTGAGCAGCTCTTTTTTCAAATCGCGCATCGATTGATATCGGTCATCCGGCGATTTTTCCAGTGCGCAGAAAACAATTTGTTTGAGCGCATGAGGTATTTGCAGGTCTTGCGCAAAAGGTTTAGCCGATTCCCTCGTATGCTTAATAACTGTTTCTGCGAAGTTCTTGCCTTTGAAAGGTGGCTCACCCGTTAAGGCTTCGTACATCACACAGCCAAGTGAATAAATATCCGAGCGGCGATCCAGCGGTGCGGCCAGGCATTGCTCAGGGCTCATGTACAGAGGACTTCCGAATACTTCTCCAGTCTTCGTCAATTTGAGGTCTTCACTATCTGTGTTCTGCAATTTGGCAATGCCGAAGTCCACGATTTTCGCGACCGGCGTATTGCCGTCGCTCGAAACCAGAATATTGCTCGGCTTCAAATCTCTGTGAATCACGCCCTTATCGTGCGCATGCTGCAGGGCGTCGGCAACCTGAATCATGATTTCGGCGACGAATTGAGGATCCAACCTTTGCTTACGCGCGATCAGTGAGCTGAGCGGCTCACCATCGATGAGGTCCATTACTAGATAAGGACCATGAATATCGCAGACGCTGAAGTCATGGACGCGAACGATATTGACGTGATCAAGTGTACAGGTCGCTTGTGCTTCTTGCTGAAACCGTAGCAATGTTTCCTGGGAAGTATTGCGATCTTGATTGAGCAACTTGATGGCGACGACTCGTTTCATCATGCCGTCGTAGGCTTGGAAAACAGAGCCCATTCCGCCTTCGCCCAACTTTTCTTCGATGGCGTACTTTCCTGAAACGACCTGTCCGGACAGCTCAGTTTGGGACCGTTTTAGTGTCGGTCTTGAAATATCATCCGCAAGGCTGACATTCTGCTTGCTGTCGATGCGTGTTTCATCTTGATTGTCATTCGTGTTGACCGTCGATTCTACGACCTGAGGCAACGTTGAATCCGGCGATTCCGCGGATGGTGCAGCAACTTTGGCTGACTTCGATTTGCCTATCGCCTGGTCTTCGTCTTGCTGCATCAATTGTGCCTGTCTGCTATTCGCCGCACCCCTATTCTATCAGCTTTCGTAGGCCGCTCCCGCGTGAACTCTAGAACTGGAATTTGTGCATGGGCGGGGGTTTCAGCCTGCTTTGTAACAAGTTATTTGCCCTCCCTTGTGGTCCGGAGTCGAATACATATACTTAGGTGATACCGGGTAGTTTAAGCTTCCGGACAGTTTCCCTTCAGCAATTCTCCAGAATTCCCAGATCTGCCATGCCGCAATTGATTTGGGTCGCGAGTATTTAGCGTCAAACAAAAAGCGAGATCATGTTATCCAAACCACTGACAGTCGGAATTATTGGCGGCATCGGACCAGAAGCTGCCAATCGCCTTGCTCAGCTTATTGTCGAGTTGGCCAATGCCTCTTCGGACAGGGAGCATATTCCAGTTATTTGTTTCAACAACCCAAACATTCCGAGCCGCGTCGATTCAATTAGCGGAAAGGGCGAAAATTGCCTGCCTGCGCTCGTGGAGACAGCGAGGGCTCTGGTGCGCGCCGGAGCCAATTTCTTGCTTATGCCTTGCAATTGCGCTCACTATTATCTGCGCGCTCTCAGAGACGAGATCTCGGTTCCTGTCTTGGACATGATCCAGGAGACTGTGGACCACGTGGTGGAATATTATCCAGGGGCTAAATCCATCGGTTTGCTCGGCTCAACGCCTACTCTGGAAACGGGGCTTTATACGAGACCTTTTTCAGACTGGGGTATCGAAGGACTAAAGCCCAACGAAGTTGAGCAGCAACTGGTTATGGCGGCCATCTATGGACCTGAAGGTATAAAAGCGGGCAAGAAAGGGACCGCCGCCGAAAATCTTATTGCAGTTGGAAATTCGTTGGTCAATCGTGGTGCCGAAGTGGTCATTGCTGCTTGTACTGAGATTTCTCTGGTTTTGGAGCCTGACTCCTTGCCTGTTCCGGTGGTTGACCCGATGCGAGTAATCGCGCAATCAGCAATTGAGTGTTCAAGACACGGAATGAGCAAGTCTCAATCCGGACGCTTTCAATCGGCCAGGCGGTCCACTGCAGCAGGAGTCTAATTTGGAGCGGCGAAAAAAGGAGTTTTGATTGGCGAACGTACTTTTGACGCTTGCAGAGGAAGTCGGAGCGTCAACCGACAAGTGTTTTGCTGTACGCTATCCGGTAGATGAGAACGATTGCTATGACTTCGCTGCAGGCTTAAGAGAGCTTGGGCACAATGTCTATTTCGTGAATTGGCGTGATCTGGATCTGGAGAGCGAGCCTGATGCGACCAAAGTCCAATTTACTCGCATGTTCGACTATCGAAATTCTTGTTTTGTCAAACCGCTTGCGTTA
This sequence comes from uncultured Candidatus Obscuribacterales bacterium, assembly GCA_964493595.1. Taxonomy (GTDB): domain Bacteria; phylum Cyanobacteriota; class Vampirovibrionia; order Obscuribacterales; family Obscuribacteraceae; genus QKMZ01. The sequence continues at coordinate 6,947 of CAZBOX010000189.1, forward strand.
TCCGACTTCTCATTGGTGTTCGTGTACAAGATGGAAGGCTTCTACTTCGACATGCAGCGCTTCTTTGCGATGGTAAAGGCATTCGAAGCGAATATTCCTGTTGTGGTAAACGATCCTGCCACGATACGGCACAACATCAATAAGAGCTACTTGTTTCAATTGCTTAGCCGCGGTGTGAGCGTTGGACAGCCGTATATGATTGAAGATGCAGTAAAAGAAAGACTCAGCCGCAATCTTCCTTGTGTGGTAAAACCTCTCTTTGGCGAGCGGGGTAATAGCGTTTTTCTCGCCCACTCACCCGAGGACTTGAGAGAAATCGGGGGAAAAGAGAGCCAGTTCATTGCTCAGGAATACATGCCTGAAATCCGGCAGGGCGAAAAGAGTCTTGCCTATCTGGGATTCGAATTTCAACACGCCGTAATTAAAAGGCCCAACCAGGATAAAACGGACGAATTTCGCTGCAACGAGTCGCTTGGCGGCACAGTAGCGGTTTACGAACCGACCGGGGATGAGTTGGCTTATTGCCGGAATCTTTTGAAGGTTTACGAGTCTTTGGGGTGTCCCATCCACTTCAGTCGCATAGATTTTGTCACTACAAATGCTGGACCCAGGCTTGTAGAAGCTGAATTGCTGAATCCTTCTATTTACGCCAATTATTCAGGCAAGGGAAAGGAATTCGGCAGGGCCATTGCTGGTTATTTCGATCAATTGCTTCGCGTTAAAAGAAAAGGCTTGACGGTATAACCACCGGTTGTAACGAGTTTCTACTTCCATAATCAAGTGACTAATGATGTTAAAAACTCGACCAGTGGTTCTCGCGCATCTGCTATTTTTGTCATCAGGTGATATTGAGTGAATGTTGTCCCGGCACCGTTGATTTCATTGATATATTCGCCAATGAAATCGATTGAGCCAATCGTAAGTTCGGACTTCTTGCAGAGCTTATTTGCCAGCTCAAGGTCTTTGCGAAACTCTTTTGATTTTAGATCGAAATATGTGACAACGCGTTTGTCTGTAGTGTTATCTGCCCATGGTGTATGCCTTCCGAACACTTTTCGTCCGCCAACGCATTCGCCATTTACAAACCAGAGCCGCTTCTCGTGACCGCTGACCAGCGGTTGGAAGCAGTAGTCTAAAGCCAGCGATTCGCCCTTCTCTTCGACCAAATTTCGAAAACTTGTTATTTCTTTCTCGTTTGCAAGTTTGTACACACCGGCACCGCCTCCTCCCCAGTTAGGTTTGGCGATGATGGTTTTTTCTCGCTGCAGCAGATCGTGAGCGTCATTCCATCTCGAGAATTTGAAAGTCGGTATTACCCCCCATTTGTTCGCATCAAGTTCGGAGAACCATGATTTCAGGCAGTGTCTCTCCGCTCTTGCGCTGTTGATGAGTCGTTGGACTTTTCCTTTCTGCTGAGCACTCTCATGCATGTCCAATTGGGCTTGCAGATAATCGCGGCGGTGTTTGAATCCAAGTTTGTTGTGGTCAATCCAATAGCCATCGGTGTATACGATCCAGATATCGGCTTCCGGTTTTATCCAACCGTACCGTTCGAACTTACCGTTGCTGACTCTTCTATAAGCCGCGACCCGTTTTTTGTCAAAATCGTATTGCGAGATCGGCAACAAGAAGAGATCGCATTTTTCATGCAAACCTGTCACCATCGAGCGGACGGTTTGAAAGCGCTTACCCTCAATGAGACCGGGGTTTACCGTCAGCAAAACGCGCTTTTTTGAATTCATCTCGAGGTTAATGAATCGGATCCAGCTGGTAGTCTAGCATTTTTGATGCAGTGTCAAAATTTTGCACCAGCTCTTCTTCTGAATCAGCACCCATATTGATCAAGCCGTAGCGGTAGCTGTGAGAATCTTGCAATTGTTCAGAAAGTTTTTTGCCCTTTGTGGCGATTACCTGAACAATAGATTCTGGAAATTTCTGTTCTACTGTTTTTATGTTGTCCTGGTCCGGTATCTGAGTGACGAGCTTGTCGTCGAATGTTCTCAATACACAGCTGGCTGCGATTCTAAATTTGCCTTGTCCGCGTAAAAAACCCGGCTCCATACCAAGTGCGATGCGCATCATCACTTCATAGGTATTGCTTCCGTCGACTTTTTCGAAAAGGTCCGGAAACTGCGAGGCAATTTTCGGATTGATTTCGATGATATGAATAGAGTCTTTCTTCGGGTTGTAAATCATCTCGAAATTGAACATTGCATTGTCATATCCAATGCCGCTCATGAATGTCGCTGCGATTTGTTCCATGCGCAGGAGAACATCGGCAGGAAGTGTTGATGGGTATTGAAATCGCTTGAAAGAAAATGTTCCGGGAAACATGATTGCATCAATGATTCCCATAACGGTCACTTCGCCCCTGTAGACAAAGCCCTCCAGTGAAACTTGATGTCCTTCCAATAATTCCTCGTAGAGCAGGTAATTTGCATTCAATTCCCAGTCCGTGTATAACCTCACCATGTCATTGAACGGCAAAATGAAAAGTTCAGGCAGGAGTGATTCTTTGGCGCGCTTCCTGAGCTCCTCTTTGTCTTTTATTTGATAAGCATTCTTGGACATGCAAGATTTGACAGGCTTGAGAAAACCTGGATACATCGAGATTTCGTCAATGATTTTGAGTTCTTTGGGATCGATAAGGTAGAATTCCGGCGTTGCAGTCGGAACTATTGCTGCTTGTTTAACCCGGCAATAGTATTTGTGCTCGCAGAGCAGTATTGGTGATGGCTTGGGACCTGGTAAGTCGAGCCTGTCAGTGAGAACGGCAGTTGCCGACATACCCGGGTAACCGACACCGGATGTGATACCAGCGAGATTGTCGTCATAGTGGCGTTGCACAGTCTCGTCGAGCAACTTCGCGATATCCAGCGGCTTGGTATCCAGATCGGGGTTCTCGCCAAGTAAATCGTCGAAATAGTCGCCGCCAAAATCGTCGAAGCGTAAATTAACGCCAATTCGCTCAGCCAAATGTGGCAGGTTGCGTTTTTCACGCGCCGTCGGGCAGAGAATCAGCAAATCTTTCATGTTTCCAAGCTTAAAAGCCAACGGGGCAGATAATTTTAGCCTGCCAAAAGCACAATAGCGACCCTCCCTCGTGATCTTTCTGCAACGAAACTAAATGACAGTGCGGCTGTGCGGCGTGCTCTCGGGCATTTCAGTAGGATACGATGTACGAAACAGGTGGAGTGTCTGATGAATGACGGAGCAAGAGGAGAAAGGATGCTGAAGGTTAAATTCGGCTGTTTGGCTGGCCTGATTGTGCTTTCTTTCGGGATTGCCGGTTCGGTGCTTCCTGTCTTATCACAGGAGCGAAATTCCGAGCCTATGACGCCGTTCAAAACCTGGAGAGATCTCAAGGTAACCGAGAGCCTTAGCCGAGATGGCTCGGTCAATTATTATTCTTTTTCACTCAAGAACGGCACCAAGGCGCATCTCTGTGTACTGGACCTGAAGAGCAAAACATATTGCGTCCGTCCCGCGGTCAACACTCCGACCAGCCCGACTTCAGTCTCCGGGGCGAAAGTCAAAGCCGTGGCAGCAGTCAATGGTGGCTTTTTCAATCTCTCGAATGGAGAAAGCACCAGTCATGTCGTCATAGAGGGAAAGAAAGTTTGTGACCCGGCGACCAACAAGGACTTAGTGACTAATCCGAAGCTTATGCCGTTTTTGGAAACCATCTTTAATCGAAGCGAGCTGCGCATCGATAAGGCAGGCGTCCCATCCATAGCGGCCCACAAAGATTTGCAGTCGAAGGGCTCTAAGTTGCAGTATGTTCTGGGCGGCGGACCCCAGCTGCTGCCCAAGATAACAGCTAAAGAGGAAGCCTTTATTCGTACCGGCAGCGACGGAAAGCAAGTTGATTCGATCGGTTGCAACAAAACGGCTGCTCGCACCGCCATTGGTATTACCAACGACGACCACTTTCTCATTCTTTGTGTTTCTGCAAAAGGGCAAGATGAATTTTCGTCTGGCATAAATCTGGAGCAATTAGCTCAAATACTCAGTAATTTGGGCTGCACAAGCGCGCTGAATTTCGATGGCGGAACTTCTACGACCATGGCAATCGCAGATAAGAGTTCCGCCGCCGGCGACATGAAAATGGTTTGCGGCAAAGAGCCAGAAACGAGGGTCAAGTCCATCCTTGCTATCGTTCCGCGCAAATAGACGCCGACTGTTGAATTCCACATTAAACTCGAGACTTCCATGTCACATACTGGGTCTGGAATCACGGAGTCCCTCGATGCGGTGAAACGCCAAATCGTCGCTCTGTAGAGGTTGTAAGCCTGGATGGGTACAAATATTGGGGGACGGCTCGAGCGTTTTGGGACGTCGGACCAGTCGATAACCACAATACGGTTCATGCCGGAGTTGTTCATGACCAATCCGGAAGAAGAACAGAAGAAAGCTGCCGAACTCAGGTCGCGTGAGCAGGCGAATCCTGAAAAGCACAGCACGCCCGTAGGCGATGCTTTTACTTTTGTCGGTCAGCTGGTCGGTGATGCGAAAAATCTGGCGGTCGATGCGGTGGCAGGAACCCACTCTGGAGATAAGGTTCTATCCGGCATCACACCGCAGCTCGCTGCCCAGTATCAGCGTGGCAAGGAAATTCACGACCGTATCGGCAGCGGTGCGCTCAAATCCGAGCAGCTCAGTGAGACGGATAAGAAAAGCCTTGAGGCGTTTAATAGCGTGCGCAAGAGTATTTCACAAGTCCCTCTTTACGACCGCGAGTCTTTGATGCGGTATGTGGAGAAGGGCATCGAGCAGAAGTCAAAGACTATATCGGTTAAGCCGACCGTTGGCGAGTCGGCTAAGCCGGTTTCGGGCGAGGTAAAACCTGCTCCGCTCGATACTGGA
>CAZBOX010000190.1:0-11737 GCA_964493595.1 uncultured Candidatus Obscuribacterales bacterium
TTGCCTGCGGACAAAAATGGCCGTCCGGTCGATCCGAGCGTGGCAGTTGATAGAAATGGCGTAAGAATTGTGGACGCTGCCAACATGAGCACGAATCCCGTTGCTACAGCCAACAATGGAGCGGGAGCGGAAAGAGGTTTGCCCAGAACCACGGACACTGGTGTCGCCGGAGAAAAATCAGCACGAGCAGGAGAAACATTTGCGCGTGCAAGCGAGACTGTTGCACGCAACGGCGAAACCGTCTCACGCGCAGCTGAAACTATCGCACGCAACGGCGAAACCGTCACACGCGCAGCTGAAACTATCGCACGCAATAGCGAACAATTTTCACGGGGCGGCGAGTCAGTTCGCACCGCCGACGGCACCACAAGATTTGGCGCCGATTCGCTGGCGCGCAAGGAAGATGGCACTTCCAAAACTGCCGAATCAGCAAACAAAGCAAGCGAAAGCGTTCTGAGGTCCAATGACACAGGCGTGAGAATCTCCGACACAGTCGCGAAAATCGCAGAACCAACCTTTAGAGCAAATGAAACGGCCAGACAGGCAGAGACGATAGCCAAAGTAGCTGACAACGGCAAGCCTTCGGAGAAAGTCGATATTGCAGCCAAGTTAACGGACTTGCAAGTAAAGGCAACCAGTGATGTTGTTCCAGCCGGCAAACCACTGGAATTGCAAGTAAAGGCAGCTAATGAGCCCACATCGATTGCTAAAGCTTCGGATGCTAAAGTCGTAAGCGAAATTTCGGCAAAGGTCAGTGATGCAGTGCTTCGCACTAATGAAGTAAAGGTACAAGATCTGACCGCTAGCAGCGGACAATTCGCAGATAGAAGTGCCAGACTCTCTGATGTCATTGTAAGAGCCGCAGAACAAGCGATTATAAGAGGGTCCGAAAATCAGCCCATCAAACTGGAAAACAATGTGCGCGTTTCAGATCAGAATGCCGTTAATCAAAATGCCGGTCAATTGAATCTTCCTCTTCCGGGCAACCAGATGATCGCTGGAATTCAGCAACAGTCGAAGAACGATGCTGTGCGCAACGATGTGAATGCGGCCAAGTGCGAGCAAAATCAAATTGCACAAAACAACGGAATCGGTGGACGAAATGTCGAGCCGTTACATGTCCAACAAGTAAAACAATCGACCGACCAACAACCCGTTCAAAAGAATGTCGATGTAAAGGTTGATCAAGTAGTTGCGGACATTCTCAACCATGTCCGCCACAACAGCAAAGACCAGCAAGCGGGAGCGAAAGTTCTCAGCTCGATTGATCAAGCAAATATGGCTGCCAATCAGCAAGCCGAACCAAAAGCTCTTCTCGATGCGGCTGCCGTGCGTCGAATTTTAGATGGTCAGGGCATCACGCTCAGCCCATCTGCACTCAACACTCTCATGGAGGGAATTCAGCCGACAGGTGATCATCCAGTTGATTACGCGCTGCCGAGTATTGGATCGCTCAACCTCAGCCAAATCATCAGCTTGGGAGAGCGTCTACAAGAAGCCGTTGCGGGCGCAGGCAATGAGACCTCCGAACCGCAGGCGAAACCACAGCTTCAACAACACAGAACCAAATATCTTGTCAAAGAAGGAGATACTCTTGAGTCAATCGCGCAGGAAAAACTCGGAGATGCGCGACTGGTGCAGCTGCTCATAACAATCAATCGTGCCCTGGTCAACTATAGACTGGAAGGCGAAAAGAAAGTTGCTTACGTTGTGCCTAATCAGTACATGTGGCTGCCGACCGACCACGAATTGGATATCCACAAACGCAATTTCTTTGGCAAGCACGGAAAAGACGGTTCGATTGCTTTGGCTATCAATTCAAAGCAAAATACACCGATTATTCCGCCAGTCAGTTTCGACCACACCAAAGAAGTTTCAGTGGAAATCTCGGGCAGCATGCAGGACTTCCGTCCCGCCGTCAATTCTTCAAATTCCTACTCCGGCAATCGCATGGCGGCCGGTTACGAAGTGAAGAAGAGCGTTCCCAGCGCCGGTTCGCCCAGCAGATCGAACAGCGATTCCGGAGCCGCGAAGATGTCCGGCAATCTGGATAGACTGCGCCACGCCGGCGAAAGAAAGAGCGTCAACCTGGAAGAGATCGAGTTTACATCAACTCAGGTAAGCCACCGTCAGTGCTACCAGGTGCGTGAAGGCGAATCGCTGATGTCCATTGCGGCCTCACTTGAATCAATGGGTCACATCAGCATGTGGAAATTGCTGGCAAGAATCAACGGATTCCAGATTGAAGAAGGCGGAAGCGGTAAGCCGGCAGAAAAATTGCACGCCGGTCAATTCATTGTTCTGCCCACGACAGAAGAGCTGAATGAGTACAAACTCTTAGAAAAATTGACTTCCACTTCAAAGTCGGCAGCGCCCAAGGCAAGTGTTGTGGATAACGCTTTTTCATGCGTTCTGCAGCAGAAGCAAATCGATGCTCCGCCTCCGCCTGCGCTAATTGCTCTGGCACAAGGTGTAGGTGGTTTGAGCACTGTGCAAAGACTTTCAAACTTCACGCGCCTCGTTTTCAACGACCTTCCTCAACTGGAAAATTGCTTCAGCGTCACTGTCGAAGCACGTTGGAACGGTCAGTGGAAGCCAATGGCATCATATGAATGCCGTCACGGACAAACCACAAGACATCTGTATAACAAGCATGGCGAGATCAAATCCATGGAGCTAGATCTGCCACCGTATGTGGTGAAAGAAATGGCCAAAGAAGATTTCCTTCGCAACTGGAATGCTTATGTCAGCAATTTCATGGGAGATGTTGCAAGCGTATAAATAGTTCGTGTCAGTCACGGATTACGTTATCGTTCTCGATGCCTAATGCCATATCGATTTTCTCGATGACTTCGGGAAGCATTATTCGGTGCATGCATTCTCCAGGTCCGTCAGGGCGCGCCACCTGACAGAACTTGGCGCCATGGCATCGGCAAGCCTTGCTCTGGTCGATAGTCATTACCGAATAGCCATACGGGCCGCTGCGCTGAGGGTAAGTGGCACCGTAGAGTCCAATCACCGGCGTTCCAACGGCGACCGCCAAATGGGCCGGACCGGTATCGCCTGAGATGGCAAAAATACATCTCCTGAGCACCGCAGCCGTCTCCGAAAGCGACAGCTGTCCAGCTACATTTACGCAGACGTTTCCGGCATCTTTGTTAATACTCTCACAAAGTTCTGCGTCATCCTCGCCGCCGATAAGAAGCAGGCGAAATTGCTTCCTTTGCAATAGATTGCTTATCAGATATATCCATCCATCGCGTATCCAAGCTCTATGTGGTCTGTGTTTACCGACGCCGGGGACGAGAGCTATAAGAGGATGTGCTGAAAAATTGCCATCGGAATTTATTTTGTCCAAAACTTCCTTGGCCAGCGCCTCAGGAAAAATCGAAGGAAATAGAGGGTCGGGCATTTCGGGACAGAGGTGTTTGACTGTCGCTAAAAAATTGTCGACGGCATGCATAGTCGACGGGGTGTCAGACCTCTGCTTCTGATAGCGCACTATAGGGACGCGGGTGAACCAGGGTAAAAACTTCAATTTGCTCGAATTAGATAGGTCGACAAAAAGATCGGGCTTCATAGCCTCAATCTGTTTGACCATCTGAAAGAAACCCTGGTCGCGGGAATAGTCTATAAATTCATCGACGTGTGGGTTCAAACCGAGCAAAAGCTGGCGCAGTACCGGGTGACTCCAGTAAGTAATTTTGGCGCCGGGGTAATTCAGCTTCAGTGCAGCGGCGACAGGTGTCGCCAACATGGCATCACCTATAGCGGCTGGGTGCAGAATGACTATATTTCCGAAACTGAGCATTATTGGCTAGGCTTCACTGGACTTTATCGCAACATGAATTATCATAGATAGTTATGAACAACGATGGATACTTTGTACTGGGGTGGCCCCAACCGAGCGGAAAGATCGCTATTCTTTGTCGTTCGAAAGGAGCCAACGGCGGACCAGCGCTATGTTATACGAAACGAGAAGCGATGCAGCTGCGCACTCGGTTGGCAAATGACCCGAGAGGGGAAGACAATCCTACCGCCCGGCGCATTATACAGAAGCTTTTCGTGTACAGATATATTCTGCGAAAGCCCTTAAGCTGGCGCCCTGGCGATTTGTGGGTTTATTTAGATCCCACTTATCTTGAGCCGGCTGAAGCAGTCTTTAGCTTGTAAGTGTTTTACATTCCGAATTACTTAGTCTGTCCTTAACCCCGGGACTGCTATTTATTGCTTGTGAAAAGCAACTTCCATGATTTCCGAACTGGGCCAAGCCAGTCGGTTGAGGCAAACCTGAGATGAGCCTGGACCTGGACACAGCAATCGCAATACTGGCGATTGCCCTCGCGCTTGGATTTGACTTCGTCAATGGCTTTCATGACACGGCAAATGCAGTTGCCACCGTTATATATACAAAAGCGCTAAAACCCGGCGTAGCGATAGTTATGAGCGGGATTTTGAACTTTCTAGGTGCCCTCATCGTAGGGACGGCAGTCGCACAAGTGATCACGAAAATCATCCCCCAGGATGCCGTGACGCTGTCAATAGTGGTGGCGGTTCTTGTCGCCGCCGTGCTCTGGAACGTAATAACCTGGTGGTTCGGCATTCCCGTCAGTTCTTCGCACTGCCTTATAGGCAGCCTCTTTGGCGCTGGAGTCACCGCCGCTGGTGTGAAGGGCGTCGATACGCACGAACTCTATAAGGTTTTGATGGCGCTTCTGATTTCCCCTTTGACCGGATTTGTCGCCGGCATGGTTTTCACATGGCTCGCTTTGCAACTTTCTAAAGACAAAGAAGACCCAGGCAGCAGCGCCCAACACCATCCCAAATTGATGCGCTGGTTGCATATACTCTCCAGTGCGTCGGTAAGTTTCAGCCACGGCAGCAATGACGGTCAAAAGACAATGGGCATTATCACGCTTGTTCTTGCAACCCATTTCGCTCAGTACGGCTATACCATCGGCGAAGTCCCGTTATGGGTGAAAGCCTCGGCTGCGACAGCCATCGCGCTTGGTACAGTCATCGGTGGCTGGCGCGTCATCCGCACGGTCGGAACCAAAATCAGCCGTGAGCGTTTGAGCCACGCGCAGGGTTTCGGTGCCTCCATGAGCACGGCCATGATCATTATGATTGCCTCTGCAATTGGTGCGCCAATCAGTACGACCCATACCTTGAGTTCTGCCGTAGCCGGCGGTACGATTCCTATGCATGGAGCCGAGAAGCTCAATCCCAAAACCCTCAAGTTGATTGTTCTGGCTTGGGTTCTGACCTTGCCGGTGGCGGCGACACTTGCAGCAGTGAGCTACCTTTTGATTAAAGCAGTGTGGAAGGGGTAACGCCATGAGAGAGGGAGACTAAAAGTGCGATTCGTAGTCGCTTTCAGCAGCCCGAAAAGAAGTGCCCGCACTGTCGAAGCAGCGGCGCGCCATGCCAAGGCACTGGGTGCCGAAGTTGTCCTCGTTCGCATGGTGCCGGACCCCAACAAGGTAGGGGTGGTCGCACAGCTAATATCGTCGGACCGTCCAGTCGACAAAGCAAAATCGCAAATTGATGACGTGGTGGCAAAACTCAAAGAGCAGGGTGTAAACGCCACAGGGGAAGTACGAGTCGGCGAAGTGGCAATGGGTATAGTAAAGGCGGCCGTTGAACTGAAAGCCGATTTGCTCTTTGTTGGAACCACTACCATCGGTGCGCAATCGCCCACCTTTTTTCTTATGAAAAAAGATCCGATCGTTCACTACCTCGTCGAACACTCGCCGATTTCGCTGGTTTTAATTCGCCACGATGTCATTCCCGACTCAGAGCTGGAAAGCGAATAGAGGCAGCAACTTATACTGTGGTCTCACTGGAAGCTTTATGAGATTTCTTACTTGAAGTCTTTCCAGAACCTTTATTCGTCTGTCTGACAGGAGTTGTCGTAATGACGCTCTCCACACTTTCGGGCTGTGCCGCAAAAGAAGGTCCGAAAACGTCCTCGAGCGTATTCATACCATTCAGGCTGCGCACGATTCTCATGCCCGGCAAACACTCCAAGATCCGGCGCCCATACTGCTTTCCAGTCATGCGTGCATCAAGGATAGAAACGATGCCGACATCTTTCTTGGTCCGAATCAGCCTACCGACGCCCTGTTTCAAGCGCATGGTCGCGTGAGGCAGCGCCAGATCGTTGAACCAGCTCCACTCACCCTCCTGCTTCATAGCTTCGCATTTAGCTTCGTACACTGGATCATCAGGCGACTGGAAAGGAATACGGTCGATGATCACGCAACTCAATTGATCGCCTTCGACAGAAACACCCTCCCAGAATGTCGATGTTCCAAATAGCACCGCTTTTGGTGTTTCACGAAACCATTCCACAAGTTTTTTCCTGGGCATCTCACCCTGGCGCTTTGCCGGAAATGGCAATTGAGGAGCCAGATATTCAAAACTCTGTATCAGTGAAGAGCGGCTTGTGAAAAGGACAAAGGCGCGACCATCCGAAAGTTCCAAGATCCTTTCAATCTCATCGCACGCTTTCATCAAAAATTCTTTTGTATTCGGCTCCGGAAGATTTCTCGGCAAGTAGAGCAGCGCTTGCTTTTCGAAATCAAAAGGACTGGAAATCTTCGATTGAATGACATGCCCCTGCATTCCGCATGAGCGCTTGAAATACGCGAACGGATCTTCGCCGCCGGTCGCCAGTGTCGCCGACATCCATACAGAAGAGGAAAGACCGGTTTTGTCTAGAACATAATCATGTATATATCCGGAGACATCTAAAGGTGCGGCCACCACTTCCACTTTCGAAAAATGGTTGTCTCCCTTTTCAATCCACAGAACCCAATTCGGGTCTGGCTTTGCCATTATTTCCAGGCAATTGATATATCCACCAAGGGTAGAGATGATCGCCTTTGCCTTCAGTCGCGCACGCTCGCGCTCCTGACCGACGTCGAGAACACCTTCAAAGGTCTCGTCTTCCAGCCACTTCTTAAGCTGTTTTAGAGTCAAAGCAAATTCGTGCGCACCATCAATCGGCTCACGTATACGGGTTTTCATTGCCGGGAATGCAAAAGCGAGGCGATGGAAAAACTCAGTGGACTCGAGTTCCAGATCCCGGATCAAGCCCAAGGGCGCCTGCACCTTTTTCAGGGCTTTAGAAGCCGTTATTCGCACACCTCGATTGCTGATACCGTTGCTAAAAACATCCGTGGCAACATCCGGCAGGTGATGCGCTTCATCCACGATCAGCATGTCGTATTGAGGAAGAATGTTTCCGTAGGATGCGGCATCAGCAAGGAGCAACGCATGATTGACGACGAGTATGTCGGCTTTCTCAGCGCGGCGGCGGGCTTCAAAGTAAAAACATTCGGCGAATTTGGGACAACGATTTCGGAAGCAGTCGTCAGAATCCGAGTTGACCTCCATCCAGACATCCAAGGGAGGCACAAAGTCCAATTCAGACATATCACCAGTTTCGGTATCATGCACCCAGTCGACGAATTCCTCATCGATTGATTGCTCAAGAAGATGATCTTCGAAGCGGCGCAGTCCAAGATAGTTTCCGCGGCCCTTCATCAATGCTGCATCGAAATGAAAGGGCAGAATTTCTTTAAGAGCCGGAATGTCCTTGTTGATGTACTGCTCTTGCAGGGCGATCGTGTTGGTAGATACGACGACTTTCTTTCCGGACAAAATAGCCGGTATGAGAGCCGCAAAGCTCTTTCCAATGCCAGTTCCGGCCTCGAACAACCCGGTTTGCTGAGTTTTGAAAGTACGCTCTATGGCATGCGCGAGTTCAATCTGCTGCGGGCGATGCTCGTACGAAGACAACCGCTCATTGAGAAGAGCAAGTACGTCCTCTGTCGTGAGCGTCGAGCGTGACAATTCCTCTCAATCCTACATAAACGAACTATTGAATAGGATTGCTTGTTGTCGATGCTACCTGGCTGGTTGCGCGGTGATATTCCGGAAGGGTGATCTTTTGTCCGAGGCTGAGCACGTTCGCGTTACGCATGCCATTAGCGCGGCAGATTTCATCCAACAAGCGCGGGCTGGCGTGCTTGTAATTGCGCAATGCAATCACAGCTAGGGTGTCGCCGTTTTGAACTTCGTATGTAGACGCCAGCGGTACGATCACGTCCGTGCCGGCGGTTGCAGGCGCAGCTGTTTGCGGGGCTCCGTTTTGAGCTTTGCCTTGCTGACCTTGAGTGACGACGATCTTGTTGGGGTTGCCGCTTCCAGCATTTGCCACCACAGATGACACTGTGGAAAACCCCCACACGGCAAGCATGGAGACAATTGCGCCTCCCATGAATCCGATCGTCAAATAAAAACTGGGTCCTCTCTTGGAGGTATTGGCTGTGCGCTCAAAATCATGATGCACGCCGGGCCAAAGAGCCTCTAAGACATCTGAATGTTGTTCTTCGGTTTCCACAATTGGTGAACGCTCCCATCGTTCAAAGCTTCCTGATGAAGTGACATTGGCTGAAGGATTGAGGGACGGCATAGCGTTGGAGACGTCCTTCTTATAGCCGAGTTCCTCACGTGTGTACTCGGGAAGCGGTTCGATTTCAATTGTGTCTCTGTCGCGACTGGCTACTGTAGTCATCACATTTACACCGGGGTTTTGCCTAAAAAGGTCTGACACTGGGATTACCTAAATGACCGACACTGCATCTTATCGGAATTTGTAGCCGGAAGTCAAACATCTTCACTAAGTCTCAAGATTCCCGCCAGGATTGATGTTGCGGAATTTTACAACCTCCCAAATTGCGTACACAGACAGGGAAAAGCGCCTTGGTTGGCTCAACACATTAATTAAATGACAACCTGAAGCAAAAGAAGATTAAACGGAGTCGGTCCAGTGGTCTAAGTTTTCACAATTACGTAACCACGGATGGTGGCAGCGAAAGACCTCAACAGTTCAGCGATTGGAGGCTCTTGAAAACCCGATTCGCTTATATTGGACTGCCAATCGAAGCATATCGCCCTTATGTTAACGACAACTCAGGTTTCGCCAAACCATTTCTTGACTTCGTAAAAATTTTCATTCTTCCACCCGCCTTGCTTGGCAACACGACTTGAAATTTTACTGAGGTGAAACTGTCTCTGGTTTGTCTCCAACTCGTGCCTCAGCGGCACCGGCGCGCACTCTCGAGTCGACATCCGGCTTAGGCTGCACCTGCTTGATAGCCTGCTTGTCGCCAGCGACGACCAGCGTTGCTTGGTCCGGTCGAAAAACATTCCTTATAAACCGGTTAATAGATTCGCCATCGGCATTTGCGATCTTCAAAAGCAGCTCACCAACAAAGTCCCCTTCAGCACGTTCCAAAGCGGCGTCCAGCACGCTCTTTGCTGCCGCGGACAAGTTCGGCATATATCGCACACAAATTACCCCGGAAAGATACCTTTTCACTTCCTGAATTTCATTCGGCGTCATTCCTTTGGCGACGAAAGCTTTCAGTTCAGTATTAATAGTATTAACTTCCCGAGCGACCGCTTCCGGCTCGGTAGGCACGATCAAAGACCAGGAGGTCAGCCCGCCTATAGACTGAAATCTCGAGTTTATGTCCTCAGTTGAAAGACTAGTGGCGAGGACCGCCTCGTCAGTGTCCCTCTGGACCAAACGAGAAAAGATCGGATGGTTTGTCAGCGCACAATCGGCGATGGCAAGATTACAAAAATCTCTGTCACTAGGCGATGTCTTGACCAGCTTTCCTATGCAGACCATTGTCTGCGAGCGGTCTTTAGTTGGAACCGAGACCTTGAGAGACCGGCGCGTCGATGGTACCAAACTCGGTTCACCAGCTAATCGGGGATTGGTTTGCCAATTTTCGAATACAGCCTCAGCCGACTTAATAGCTTGCTCACCGTCAAAGTCTCCGGCAATCACGATCATCGTACTGCCAGGACCGACAGTGTTGTTGTAATAGTCCTTTATTTCGCTCTGTTTCAGAGACTCGATTACCTTTGCTTTTTCCGAAGGATCAGAGGGAAAGTGAGGAGAATTGGCAGCTAACAAACTGCGCATCAAAGCTCGATTAACGCGCGCTGCAACTGTTTCGTCAGAACGCCGCAACTGCGAAATCGCATCTTGCTTGGCCTTCTCCAGCTCTGCATCTGCAAGCGCAGGGGACGCAATAGATTCAGCGACAATCCCGAGTTGCTGAACCATATCTTTTGCAAGACAGCGGGTTTGGAATGTAATCTGCTCAACTCCCGGTTCGAACTTTAGCATCGCCTGCGGTGGCAGTCCCAGGTCTTCCTGGACTGCCTGCAATTGAGCTCTGGTAGCGTGTTGAGTTCCATAATTGAGCGCATTTGCCAGTGTCATAGCCAGACCAGGCTTGGCGGCGGGCTCATAGGCCTCTCCAGCACGGATGGCGCCGGTAATCTGTACAATGGGGCAAAGACGGCTTTCAAACGCGATTACAGTCAGACCATTTTTCAGGACTTTGCGCGTATAGTGCCCTGTGTGCAAGCTGCTGCCTGCTGGTGGACGAGGAGCACCAGCTTTAGTGACCGGAGGACGAGTTGTGGTACCGCTGCTTGCAGCAGCAGCTGCAGGTTTTGCATTATTTGCCGGCGCAACCGCTTTTGCCGGCTCAACTTTCTTAGGATCCGCAGCTTTGGCTGCATCGGGCTTCTTCGCGTCAGCCCCTTTTGCAGTTTCAGACTTCTTAGATTCGTTCTTTTTCGAGTCGCTGGACTTTGAATCAGCCTTTTTCGCGTCTGCGGCTTTCGTATCCGCTTTCTTCGCATCTTGCGATTTCGAAGCATCGGATTTCTTCGTTTCCTCGGATTTCTTCGTTTCCGCAGATTTGGCAGCGCCTTTCTTATCACTGCTCTTTCCTGCATCTGACTTGCTTGAAGATGTTTTCTGCGCCAATCTCAGGACTTCGGGAGAGGCTGCAGAATCGTCCTTCTTGTAGCCGACCAGAGTTTGTCTGGAGCCCTCAAAACTGATTGGGGTATGACCGTGATTTTTATCAATGTGTGTATCCGCCTGAGGTGTCTTCGGCGGGCTCTGCTTGGAGGGCGGCGGTGAAGGGGGCTGCGGCGCCGGTTTTGGCGTTGAAGAGGAAGATAGGAAGCCCACTACACGATTTTCAGGAACGAGATAGATACGAGCCACGCGAAGCAAGTCAGCACTGCTGACGGTGCGCAAACGCTCTGGCCAGTTGTATGCACTTTTCCAGGAGCTGATACTATCGAAGTAGCCGACATAGAACCCTGTGCGGTACGGACCATCACGCTCAGAGAAGCAGGCAAACTCAGCTTGATTCTTGGCGCGTCGAAGTTCTGCGTCACTGACGTTCTGGCTTCTCAATTGTGCAATCAGTCCATCAATTGCATCCAAGGTTTTCTGCAGCGTCTGACCAGCAGCAGGTGTGGCGGTGAAAGTGATCAAACCGGGATCGTGCTTGAGTTCAAACTGGCAATTTGCACCAGCGCAAATCTTCGGCTCCATCAATTTCGTTTTCAATCGTCCGGAAATACTGGCATTCAGGAGCTTCTCCAGCACAGCCATGGGAGCACTGTCTTGCTCGGCAATCGAAGGGGCATGATAAGAAATCTGCAGCAATTCGGTCTTTCCCGGATACTTCATTAAGACTCGGCGTTCTGCGCGTTGCTCCGGCTCTCTTGCGCGAATTATCGGGATGGGTGTTGCAGAACGTGCAAATGCACCGAAGTATTTTTTGATCGACGCCAGTGCATTGGCGGAGTTGCAGTCTCCCACCAGCACAAGCGTCGCATTGTT
>CAZBOX010000191.1:0-11682 GCA_964493595.1 uncultured Candidatus Obscuribacterales bacterium
ACCATTGAGCAAGCGGAATGCCGTAGAACCCAGAACCTTCCACACCGTAGTGCGCCGTTAACGCACCAAGGCCGACTTGAACAACCAGCAATGCGCCGGCAATCCAAAAATATTTGAGAGTAGCTTGCATGGAAGGCGTAGGAGTCAATCCCAATAGCGGATCGTTAGATGGAATCTCATGACTGTGTGCAATTTCCCGCCCGCGCTCTGCAGCGAAATACCACGCCAGAGCGCCAATGCCTGCCAGTAAGAACACAAAGCTCAAAACAGACCAAACAACTATCGCCCCAGTCGGCGCGTTGCCAATCAGTGATTCCGCCGGCCAGTTATTGGTGTAGGTGATTTCACTTCCCGGCCTGTTCGTGCTGCAAGCCCAGGCGGTCCAATAAAAGAATCCGATCATTTGTTTCATTCTTGCAGAATCTTTCACGGCGTGCGGCTGCAGCGCATAGGCATCGCGCAGCTTATCCATGGACGCATCGCCTGAAAACAGCGCCGAGTAATGCTTGCCAACCTCCTCAATGGCAGCCGACTCATCCGCACTGATCGTTAGCACTTTATTGGACTGCTCGAATCTATTTGTTCGAATCAGGCTCTTTAGCCGCTCCTTTAAAGCTGCTTGCTTTTCCGGCTCCAACTTCGAGAAGTCTTCTGCACCTTCTTTTTGCGCCCAGCGATCGAGAATTATGACAAGCTCTCTATGCAAGAAATCTGCCGACCAATCGGGAGCAACATACGCTCCATGCCCCCAAACAGATCCGACCTCTTGCCCACCAATGGATTGCCAGACACTCTGTCCTTCTTTTATATCGTCGGCGGTAAAGAGAACTTTCCCATCTTGCGAGCGGATCTGCTCCGGCACCGGTGGAGCCTGCATGTAAATTTCATAGCCAAAGTAGCCCAAAACCAGGAAGGAAAGTCCAACCACCAGGGCGAAACCAATCCACAATCTAGAGTAAGTCATAAATGCAATCCTCTAATATAAGCCTCTGCTTACCCTTTCGACCGCTCGCGACACATTAAGACAGGGCGCTTGTGGTCCCATTTTGTTCCCAACCGGTGTTCATTTTTGACATACAAATACAGAGTCGAATCGCCGGTCCGAATTTGACGTTTATCGTATCAAGGGCTAAACTGGATTTCAATATCCTAATATCCAGAAGGCTGTAGAAATGATTTCACAAACAGCAGAGTATGCATTGCGAGCAGCTGTTTTCCTTGCAGAAAATACCGGTGGACAAACCACAGAACAGATCTCTCAAGCTACCAAAATCCCGAATGCATATTTAGCGAAAGTACTTCAACTTCTTTCAAGATCATCGATTGTTCAATCACAAAGAGGACTGGGAGGAGGTTTTACACTTAAAATCGCTGCCAGCAAACTAACTGTTCTTGACGTTGTTAATGCGGTAGACCCAATAGAACGCATTCGCGAGTGCCCTTTGGATTTGGATGCTCACGCAACTAAGCTGTGCCCCCTTCACCGCCGATTGGACGAAGCAACGGCGCTGGTCGAGCGAGCCTTTGGAGATACCAGAATTTCCGACTTACTTGCTGGCCCTAATGCGGATAACATCTATACATTTCCGCGTCAGGACAAAAGGAAGAAAAAAAACACGCCGGCAAAAAAGAAAGGTCGTTAAGCTTCGGGTTCTGCCGGGTGACGATTCTCAACTGCAGCCGGTCTCATTCCACTGTCAATCGAAGGAGGAAGTAGTCATGAATATCACCGAAAATACGACATTGAAAGCGATTCTCGACGAAAGACCGGATGCTATTGAAGTGTTCTTAAAACACGGAGTCGACGTTTCATCCGAATGCGACGAAAGCGTTCATGACTGTGAGCTGACGATTTGTGAGGGTATGTGCCATATCGACGCTCTCGACGACCTAATTAAGGATCTTCAAGAGTTCTTCGCTAAAGGGCCAGTAGTTTCAACATAGATATTTCCAGCGATCAAAACAAAACGAGCATGCATTCATAGTTAGCCTTGTTTCGGCGGCAAATTGAACGCAGACTGCCGACATCGTTAACGCCTGCGAGTTTTTAAGTCGAAAGAATGCGCAAATGCATCGGCAGCTATTTCGTTAAAGAGCTTCTCCGGGCAGCTTGGTGCAGCCCAGTCTCCATCTGCAAGCCAGGACTGAAAGCGGCAACCACCTCCACAAAGCGATAGATATGGGCACTGCCTTTCCTGGCACGAATTTAAAACTTCAGATGCACGATCGAAATTATTCTGGAGATTGCCAGCTGCAGTGAGCGCGCTAACGCCGAATCCATCGCAAACGCTGCCGCAGGACATGCCTTTTTCAAGCATAGTAAAGCTGCAACGAAACAAGTCACCATTCCAATCTACTACAAAGCAGTTCTTCTGAATTACATTGCAGCTGCCGCACATGCCAGGAAGAAGAGGGCTTGCAAATTGCTTCTCAACTACCTGATGAAAGGCATCTGCAAGATATCGCAATTGTCCGGCGGAATCATACCGTTCGCTGGCATCTTTTGAAAATTGCGGCATTACCGGCTCAAGTATGATTTCTACGTCTTCCTTGAGTTCAGCTTCATGCAAGATCTCCAGCAAAGTGCCAATGGAGCGTGAAGTTGTTTCATCCACATTGACGGCAACTCCAATTCCAAAGCCATCTATTTGCCTGGACTTCTTGAGATTTGCCAGTATACGATCGAAAGACCCTCCGCCCGAATTGGTTGGGCGCCTCAGATCGTGAATTGATGGAGGCCCGTCTAACGTGACTCGCACATACGTCAGCCCGCAGCTGCGCAATTGTGTGAGAATTTCGTTGGAGAGATTCAGCCCATTTGTGGTCAGACTGATCTCCAATGGTATAGACAAACGATCAGTGAGTTGCTTGAACCCCCGTGCATAAGCAAGGCCAATCCGGTAATCCGCTAGCGGCTCGCCGCCAAACAAACCGAGATGAAGCGCATGCAACCCATGATCTCTTATGTATGTCTCTGCCCACGCAATGGTTTCATCTATCAAGTTCTGGTCGTGGTGCCTGGATTTATCTCGCCCGGACTGAAAACAATAACCGCAAGCCATTTGGCAGCGAGCGGTATAAGCAATCGTCAATTTCAGGCAGGAGGGTTGCAGGAAATCTTGAACAATGCTATCGATACACAATTCTTCCTTGATCGGATCCACCAGAATTGCCAGTCTTCTGAGCTCTGCCGTGATCGCAGCCGGCAGGGAGTCGGCGACTCTTTGCAGTCGAGCCTCAGAGCCGGTATTTTTCTCATACCTCCAGAAGGGCTTCCTTCCAGGTCCGCGCTTAAGCGCCCCAGAAATAGGTCTGGCAATGGATGAATCGACCAGAACGCCCATATCGGTAAGAGCGTTGTAGATCAGCCAGTTTTCGCTGACACCATTGACGGCAACCAAAAATGTGAACCTGCTAAGCCTCAACACTGAATTGCCTCAGAATTCAATTTCTATTTGAATCGCGCCCTCTGTCTTGGGCGCTTGAGCGTAGCGCGAGACAAAGGCTTAATTAAGACCTTCTCATTTCCCCTCATGGTCGAGAGCTTCGCTGAGGATGACGTTCTCATGGATTGGCTTTTGGTTCGAATCATTGTTATATCCTTATGTGTCACCAGCCACGTTAACGAAATGTTTGCGATTGCTGTATCGATCCCGGGCATGAGAACCTGCAGGTGATCGCCCTGCAATTGCGGGATCGCTTATGCGAGATTCCCATACGTGTGGAGGCCTCCCAGACCTAAGAATGTAAATCCCAGGTAGGTCAAAATTGTCAGCAACAGTCCCAAGAAAGCACAAAGGGACAATGAATCGGTACGACAGTCATCACGGGCGCGAAGATGCAAATACGCAGCATAGCTCAACCATGTAGCCAGAGACATTGACTCTTTTGGATCCCAGGTCCAGTAAGCACCCCAGGCATGATTGGCCCAGAAAGCACCGGTAATAATTCCAAAGGTTAGAAGAGGAAAAGCGATGGTTATGGATTTCTGGCAAACGGCATCAGTCACTTCACAAAGTTCTGTTGCGACAGGTGGACTCTTAGTCTCCATGTGAAAGAATAGAGTAATCGCAACAAGAGATACAGTCAGCCCAAACCAGAATAGTAGATTTATCGATTGCGCCGAGGCAAGCTTTAGCGTGCCAAGGAAAACGCTCACGACACACAGCGTCAGAGCCATGAGACAGCATATAGCGGTTAACCTCCGCCGTGCGCTCCAGAAGTTCAGGATTGCCACCAGTCCACTGATTAAAAAGAATGCGTAAGAGACTATCAGCGGAGGAACATGTATAACTCTCCAAAAGCTGACCAGAGCAGGCATAAGTGGTCTCACCTCTTGCAATCCGGGCGGCAACCAGCTAGCGTATAAAAAGACAAGGCTAACCGAGAGCGCGGTCAAGCACCCGAGATACAGGGTGCTGATTTGGTTGCGAAGCAGTACAAATGCCAGAAGTAATCCCCAGGAAAAAAACAGCAGACTCTCGTACAGATTGGCAACAGGAAAGCGATCCGCTCCCAGAGCCCGGACCAGCAAAGAGAGGCTGATGCAGACAAAGCAAAAGATCAGCAAGTGTACACCGGCCGCACCAAGGGCTCTCAATCTGGACTGAAAAGCAGAAGCGATCGCAAATATCCAGAAAGCGAAAAGGCTTGAAAATCCTGCTGCATTCACAAAGGTTGCTTCAGCGTTCATTAGACATTACAACTCCTCTTTCAGGCTTATCTTCATAGAACTGACTTTTCATTGCTTGTTCAATTCGCCGCAAATGGTCGCGCATGATACGCGCCGACTTCACTCCGCTGAAGCCAAGCCAACACTGGCTTGCGTCGCCCTCCCCAGGATCAACGGCCGCCCAGATCTTAAGATCGGGAACAGCGACTAAAATCGAGCCAAGAAAGAAAAATAGCAATGCCGTGTATGTCACCCAGAGACCTGGATCAGACTTGAATTTGATTCCGGATTGCGGCAGCTCCTTCTCGTAGAGAATACTTATTGGAAAATTCGAAATCTTTTGGCCCGGCGCAAGATTTGCCAGAAATCGAGGGTGAGTCGCACCCTGCTCTTTCAGGTAGACTCTTATATGCGGCCCGCCAGCATAAGCACAGATGAGAGCCAGATCGTCCGACAAACGTAGTACGCCCATTCTACCGTGCGGCATATCTGAAAGCGGAACCTTGACGTAACGACTATTCACACTAAAAGCGATAGCGGCGATCTTCCAATCAGACTGGCAGAAGTCGATACCGTCAAAAGTAAGTGGGCTGTTGACGGAAAGACTACCAGAGAATAATTGCTTGGCGGTGTTGGCAATGGCTAGAGTGCTGAACCACTGCTTAGGCTCCCCGCCTGCATACGACTCACTTTTTGTAGAGAGCAATTTCACAGAAAGCTCGGGTACGTGCGCCAGAGGGCCTTTTTGCTCTAAGGAGCCCGAGATGCATTCTATATCACCCTCTTTCAGATATAAAACTCCCGAGTATGAAAAAAGCATCGAGATCATCACGCCCAAAAGCAAGACCACAAGACCCAGATGTGTTAAAGGCGCCGCCAGCCAACCCGCCTTCCCTTTTCGAAAGACTGCGCTGTTTCCTCGAATCGATACTTTGTATCCACGAGCTTCCATATAACCGTGCAAGTACTCCAGGACGCCTGTCGTCCGGCATGGCAAGCCAAAAGACACGGACTGCCGCAATTTAGCCACCTGCGACGAAGCCAAATGGTCATCTTGATTCAAACGCCTGCGAATTCTCTCAGGCATCCGCGCAATGGTGCATGCAATCAGATTGACGAAAAGTCCCGCAATACAAAGAAGAAACGGCCAGGATCCAAAAACATCGGTGAATCCGAGAGCTTGCACGATCGACAGTGACTGATTGGAACTATAGTCAGAAAGCAAACGACTTTCGCCCTGGCTTATCTGAGGTACACAAGCTCCAACAATCGACAAGACTACTAGAATAGCTATCAAGACCAGAGTCAGTCGAACTGATGACAGGCAAGAGCCGATGTATCCGCTAACTGAACTCGACTTCGAAAGTTTCACGGCCCATACCCTGCAAAAAGCATTACAGTTACATCTTCATTCGCTCAACCATATCATCAAAACGGCCTTCGTCCAGAAGCCGATCATTTTCGACAGACTGCTTGAAGGCGACATAGAGAACCCAGCAGATGATAATCACCATCGCTGAAATTGGAATATTGTCTGGTGCCGTGAGTATATGAAGGAATTGCTCCATACTGGTCCCCCTCTCAATTCGCCGCTGCCGAAGGCAAAAGTAGCAAGTCTCTTTCGAGCGCTATGAACTCAACTGTGATATCGATGATCCAGAGATAGAAGTGCCACTTCGTGTGTGCGGCAATCGCCGTTTTGAGCAGCGGCACGAAGCTAAGATAGTCCTCAACGACAATCGTTTGAGCGGCAACGCAATCATCTACACGTTGCATAACTCCGGACTTCTGGGCGTGCAATTCTTTGGCGCAAAGAAGTGACATAAACTCACACAAGCTGCTCAGGTGGTCCGGCTCGCGAAGCGGGACAGTGTTGACTCCGAAGCTTCTGTAAAGTCCTCTCAATTGAGCGACAGCCATCGCCTGACGGCTCTCTCCTTTCAAGTACTGGCAGGCTGTGAGCGGGCAAGCGTCCACGTGTGAGAGCTGAAAGATCCGGTTGTACTCTATCTCGAAAGACTCAAGATCAGATTGCCTGCATTCATTCAAGACGTCCTGCCTGAATGCACCTGCGATCTGCTTGAGCCGTCCCCCCAGAGGCGTTACTACTTCATCGAACCCATCAAAATAATCATCAGTGCAAAGTGCATCCAGAAGTCTTTGTCTGGGATAGTCGATGCCAGAGGAAATTAATTTGTAAAGCAAGACGCGACTGGTGAGAAGGTTTATGTCTTTTGGATTCATGAATTTCTTTGCCTCGTTTGCCTAATGATTCGCTTGAGATCGTCTGACTATCGCACTTTCAGCGTCATCCAGTTGGACACAGACTTCATACCGTTGCGATCTTGCTTGCTGCCGTTCCAGATCGCCACTGCGGTGTTTAGCGAACTTCTCGGGACAAACTCGGGACAGTCCTCATCTTTTCGTTCAGCAAGCGGCTTATATATAACCACATGCCAGCGGCCATCCCGCCAAACTCCGCGCCCTTTCAAGGTCTGAAAGCGCTCCGGCTTGGTGCTCACCGACGATATACCTATGGCAACCAGGTCTTCGACAGGACTGTGGTGCGCAGACTGTGGGAAAAGATTATAGACTCCGCTGGCCGGTCCGCCGACGCCCTGCGCCGTGTTTGCCTCCCGGGGGCTGTCCACATGCAAGCGCCGGTAAACAGACGCAGAAGAGGCGATCGAAGGGCTGTCGATATCGCGATCGTAAGGTTTGTCGTTCATTACCGGGGCATCAGGCTCCCAGTCCGCCTTCCAATGCCAGATATTTACAGGACCATGGGGAGAGCCCATCGCCAATACGGTATCGCCTGCGGTGCCAAGCGGAAATTCAATTGCTACAGCATCACGGAATTTTGTCTGGTGAACAGTATCACTGTCCTTCGTCTCATCTTTCCACTCAAAGCGAAAAGCCACGCCACTGGACAGTTTTAGTCCTTTTACCAGAACAGTGCTAATGCTGCCGCCACCATATGGGGTGACGATGTTCTGCGGCTTAAGGGCTACGACAGCAGCTGAAGCCTGCGACCAGTAACGGCTCATGGGGTCGAGCAAGTCCTGGCCAGAGCATGACGCCGTCTTCATCTCGATTGTGCCGGCGCTATCCAGAGCTTTTCCTGCCGCCTCTTTCACCTGGCTCTTGCCAGCGCCTGCCGGAGCCGGCTGGGCCGAATCAGCGCCGGGCGGGGATTTAATCACGATGAACCAGACGCACAAAAACAACAAAAATGTTGGAATGGGCTCTTTTGCTTTTAGCATCCCTATAATCCTCAAACTCAATACTGATTGCGCCAGGGGACATTAGCGTCACGGCGAATATCTAGCGACGCCAATTCCTTGATATCGGTGATATTGAGCTGCTCGTCTCTGGTTAAGTGCACCTCAACTTTTGGATAGATAGGCACAACGAAAAGTTCCTGCCCCTTCAGGTCGAACGCTCGCACCTTAGCCTCCTTCGGATTACCACGATTGATAATTTCGTAGCTGCCGACTATCTGCTGCGTTGTACCAAACAATTGCAATACGCCAAGCAGCTCTACATCGTGCCGCGCATTCATGTAGGTCTTGACGGCGTGCTTAATTTTTGCCTCGTCATAATTTCCAAACATCATTGCCAGAAATTTAGTATTCACCCAGCGCGGCGGGATGTAATAAATTTGCGGCTCGGTACCGAACTGAGGGTACAAAGGTAACGCCACTTTCGCCTTGTGTACTAGATAGTGAATCGGACTTTTCTCGTCCTCAATATTTCCGAGCAAACGGATCTTGCCTATGCACGCAGCGATACAACGCGTGGTCTCACCTTGCTCAACGCGGGGGTAGCAGCCAATGCACTTCTGAGATGTCTTGGTGTAGGTATTGTAGAAGGTCTTCTTATAAGGGCAGGCCATGATGCATTTCTTGTAGCCCCGGCAGCGCTCCTGATCGATAAGCACGATGCCGTCTTCTTTGCGTTTGTAGATGGCCTTTCTCGGGCAGGCGGCCAGGCATGCCGGCTTCTTGCAGTGATTGCAGATGCGCTGCAGATAAAAGAACCACTGTTTGTCTTGCGTTTTGTGTTTTGAGACGTCAATCTCCTGATACTGCCCGGCGCCTATGTGCGGGCCGCAAGTCGAGTCCTCGAAAGCGTTGGGATAATCGTAATCGACATCGTCCGGAATATAGCCGAGCACCCTCTCGCCCTCAGGAGCCGCCTCGAATATAGTCTTGCCTTTCGGCAGCATCGAGAGCAGCTTAGCGTCAAAACCCCGGGGATGATCCCCGTAAGGTTTGGTGGAGACGTTGTTCCACCACATATGCTCCTGCCCTTTGCCAAATGTCCAGGTGCTCTTGCAGGCCATCGTGCAGGTTTGACAGGCTATGCAACGATTGACGTTGAAAATTGCCGACCACTGGAAGTCGTATTGATCGGGAAGATCATACGGATAGGTAGTCCAGCGTTTGAGTTGTTCGTTCCAAACTCGACTCATGTTCCAAAGCCTCTCTTAGGTGCCTTCCGGCTGGGGGATGCCGCTTGCGAATTTCTTCATCAAGTCGGACTTGGAAAAATCTTTGGCCTCCCACTTCGGGGCTTTCCAGTCGCGATTGCTGCTCACCCAGAGATCGGGCAGATCGTCCACGGAATTGACCGGTTTGGTTCGTCCAATATAGTTCTGAACCAGATCGCAAATGCCATATTTCTTGCCCAGCGCGAGGGCCTCTTGCAAGGATGAGACCTTGACGACCGCCACGGCGCAATCGCGGTTGACGCCTGTCGGCGCCCAGTTCTGAGGGCTGTAGCCTTCTTCGAGAGCCTGCCCCGAGACTACCTTGTGCACCATGTCATCGGTCTCTTGAATCGGATTGATATACAGACCCGTAACGGATTGCCAGCTGCCCTTGACGAAAGACTTAGGCCACCAGCCGTGATAGATGGTCACCTGATTCTTTCTCATTCACGAATTGACTTTGACTCTGACGATAAAACTGCCCCGATCGTTGAAAACAAGAGCATAGTCGCCTTGCTCGATTTTTTGCTCGAGGGCGTCTTCAGGGTTCATCTCGATCTGCGGCTCGCCGGCAAGCGGTGACTTGAAATTCTTGCTCCGGTCGCCATTGTTGTCGCGGCAATATTCGTATTCCCGCATGTTGGTATTGCGTGCGGTGCCGAAATCACTGCTCCAGATAAGATTCCAGTCCGTCATGCGCCACGAAGAGTGTACTGAATGGCGACCGTGCGGAGTGTTGTAATAGAAGCGATAGCCTTTTTCCCAGAGCGGGTTCTTGAAATTCTTCGCCTCAGGCCACTGCATGCCCGGTCCGTAAGGTGTGTATTCGACCGACTCTTTATAGACGCAAAGGTTCTCATCAAGGGCCAGGAACTTGTCCTCTTCCTTGTAGAACTCGAACCGGCCTGTCTTCGTATAAACAGGCTCATCAAGATGCACGCAGTCCCAGTATGGAATACGCGGGTATGTCTTGAAATGCAGGCGGGCAGGGCCTTCCTTCAGGCGCTCAACAGTGAGTCCTTTGGTCGAGGTGCCGGCATCCAGAACTTTCTGAATGTAACCCTCGCAAGTCTTTACGATTTTCTCGACCAGCTTTTCATCGCCTCGCGCGCGCGCTTCGTCGATGTCGCCCAGAAGAATGTGCGGGAAAGCTGTTGCCGCATAGGTTGTCTTGCGCCCGTGGTCTTCGAAATAGACCCTATCCATCCATCTGAGCACATTGGCAAAGTGATCGATGTCCTGCTTGCATTCGCATGTCTTCGGAATCACACCCTGCTGCAATTGAATGAAAGGCATAGGCGGCCCGACGCTTATGTCCGGATAATCGAGTTCAAACCAGCTCGGCACAGGCAGCACGATGTCGGAGTTATCGCAGGTAAAAGTCATCTCCATGTCGCTTGTCACGACAGTGTCGAGATAGTGAAAATCCGGATTCTTCGGATCTGCGGTGAGATCCCTGTCCCGCTCATAGTCCTGTTTGACAAGGCTCTTCAGAACATGCGGCTGTCCTTTTGTCTGGTTGAGGAAATTGCAATGCAGGGTCCACCAGAGTTTGGGCGGCGCGTAGCAATAGGACTTGCCGCGGTTTAGCAAATAGTTGTAGCCGCTTTTGACCTTGCCGCCTGGATCTAGACTCCTGTCGATGTCGGTGATTTTCTTAAGATCATAGAATGAGCCGTCGCGCCGGCGCACGCGATCGAAGCATCGCACTTTAATCGGATCTAGAGGAAAACGCCCGGCAAGAGACATTGGGTAGCCTGTCCACATTGGCTGGTGGTGCAGAATGTAGCTCACCTCCTCCTTGCCGGTCTCGTGATTGACATGCCGGTGTTCGGGGTTTATCTGCGGGTAATCCAGCCATTTTTTTGTGTACTCTGGATTGGGTGGATTGTTGCCGTCAAGCACAACCTTCCACCACTGCTTGAACACTCCATCGCAATTCGGGCCTTTATACTGGCCGGACCAGTTGCTCACTCCCCCGCCGCTCTTTCCGAGATTTCCGCACAGAGCCTGGACTAGATAGGCGGCGCGTTGCGTAAGGTTCTGGTAGAACCAGTGGTTGATACCTTCGCCCTGGTGAATGGCGGCAGGGGCTATTGTCGAAAAGAGCCGGGCAACTTTGCTTACCGCATCAGGGTGACACTGGCAAATTTCTGCTGTGTGCTCGGGGGTGAAATACGCGCAATAGTCCTTTTGTAATTGAAATCCAGGCTTGACATTTACTTTCTTTCCGTCAGCAAGAGTAACCTCAAATTCACCCACCAAAGCAGCCTTTTCGGCCTTCATTTTCTTGCCGAGTTCCTGGCGCGAGACTTTGACAAAATCGTGGCTTGCTTCATCATAAACAACAAAATCGCCCCACCACTGCTTTTCCACATACTTCTTCTTGCGCTCTTCGCGCTCTCTTATCGAGTGATCGTACTTCTCTGCGTCAGCATGAAGATCAGACCAGCGCAAGTATTTCTTCGTATCTTGCCTGACAAGGAAAGGCATCGATGTGTAACGACGTACATAATCA
>CAZBOX010000192.1:0-11666 GCA_964493595.1 uncultured Candidatus Obscuribacterales bacterium
AAGAAATCCCCAATCTCCTAGCTGCTTCATCAGTGGAAACTATTTCCTGAGCTGATCCCGAAATTGGTTCGGAACCGGGTTCCACTGTTTGGTTCTCTGTCTCGGAACCTGGTTCCGTTGCTTCGAACAATGGTTCCAATCCATCAGTCGAAATTAGATCCACATTTATTGGTTGAGCTGCTTCAGACACGGAATGTCCCTTTGTGTGATTACATGGGCATTATGAGACTTCGTGCCACCACCTGTAAAGGCGTGATATATCCACTTGGCGGGCGTGTGGATATCCCGAAATTCAAACAGGCTGCTTGAATTCAGGCTTTTACCGTCGTAGGATCAACTATGGGTTATCAGATATGCCACTTGCAATGGTGGCACCAAAAAAGGAGAAGAGCGACCGCGCAGAAGTCTTAAAAAGCCGAAAAATCAGCTTGGCGGCTGATTTAGGCGGCTGGAGCCCGAAACTTATGAATCGATCTGACAGTTGAATCATAAGTGATTGGGTTCCTAGGGTCAAGTGCGTCCTTTTTTCAGGGATTGACCGTTAGGCTTTGAACTCCATTGCTTTGAGAGCGTCCGAAAGGACGCCAGATCTTTTGGATCTACGACAGAAATTTTTGTCGTTGTATCCGCGCCGCGATTCTTTCATCTGGAAGACATATGACCAGGAGCGTTGGCAGAAGGCTACAGGCCCGCTCTTGGACGCTCAGATTTCTGGCGTGGTGTCGGATGAAGGGCGCGGCTTATTTCGGGGCTGCTACTGGTCGCACAAGACCCGGCATTCCGTCTTTGATATCGATATAGACAGCAGATATCGAAATGGAGCCGAGCTAAAAAAACTGCAGGCGCATGTAGCTGCAGTCGATCTATACGCAATTTCGTATAGGAGCAGCAATTCAGGCGGCTGGCACTTGTATTTGCCGTTTGACGAATGGGCAGAAAGTGACGAAGTCAATCAAACATTGAAGACCTGGCTGAAAAGTTTGGGATATGAAATTACCGCCGGACAGCTCGAGGTATTCCCGAGCGGAAATGCACTAAGGCTGCCGCTTCAGAAAGGCTTTGCCTGGCTCAATTCGGACGGAAGCATAAAAGTTAGAAGAGAAGAAATTAGTGAAGACGAGGCGCTAGCCTCATTCCTTCAAGATTTTGAAAGTAATGCCAGAAATTGGCAGCAAGCGAAAACCCTGATTGAAAGCCAAATTCAGTCCGCCGGCAGAAGTGCCGGCGCCGGCGTCCAGGAGCACGAAAAAGTCATATCTATTGCGGGTTTTGATGATCTGTTCCGAAAAGGCAAGATTCAAGAGAAATGGGACAAAGGGCGTGATTACTGGCTTCATGGACTGACAGCTAAGAACCAAAGGCATGATGCCATTCAAGCAGTCGGTCACTATCTCTGGTATGGCGACCCTTTAGCGAATGTCCCAGCATACCCAGGACGAAGGAACAACGAAACCAGAGCGCGTCTTATCGAGGCCTGGCTCAGGAAGAAACACAACGGCCAATGCAATCACATCAATAGAGGCCACTGGGCAGCAATAGAGGCTGACATCTGGCGTGCTGTGTTTTGGAGAAGGCAACAAGGCTACCAGGTATATTCACCCTACCCCCTAACAGATCGCCTCTTAAAACGGCTCCTAGAGGTCTATAACAAGACCGGTTTGCTGTTTGAAATAGACAGGATGGCCGAGGCCAACAATAGCCGTCTGGAAGATGCAAGAAGCCGAATCAAGAAAGCGATAAAAGAGCTGCTTGAGGAAGGAGTCGTACTTACAAAAGCTGAAATAGCAAGGCGGGCTGGGGCCAATCGCCGCACGGTTGCCAAGCACTCAGACCTTTTGACAATCTGGCCCAGCGTTAATAGCCGGGGGGTGTGGGGGGTTCCCTTGCCTTTGGTTGGTTGTAATGAGACCGTCGGGTTTTTGTCCAGAATCCTTACCGGCCCGGAAATTGGTTTTGAAGAAAAAGAGAAATCAGAAATTCCGCTCAGTTCGAATTCGGACTCAGGGGATCTCAAACCGGCTTGCGAAACTCCGGGTTTGGGGATCAATGGAACGAAAAGTAGCGCTAAGGAAATTCCACTTGAGGTAGCCCCCCTTCAATTCTGCCCGGCGAATAGCCAACCAGAGAGCACCCAGCATAAAGACCGAGCCCTGCGGGTTGCTACGCAAGTCTTTACGCCGGGGCCCTTGCTCTCCGGTATTCGGGCAGAGGGGCAGATGTGTGCGGGGGGAATTTCTTTTATCTCCGCAGCTGGAGCCGGGCGTCAGAGCTGCTATACTGTGCGGGTCACCGGATGCGGTATCAAAGAGAAAGCGGGCGCAGCTTCAATAGCTAGCGCCCTGTCTGGCTTTGGGGAAGAAAGCAATTTCGAAAAGATAATCCCCGACACTACTAATTATAGATTCTTGACAACGGACAAGCCAGGCTATTCATCAGGCGGAACAGATGAATTTTCGCTGATCTCAAAACGCAAACGAAATACCACCGTCCTGAAAAACTCAAGTAGCGTAAGGCTTGCAGCCAGGCGACCGACCTTGTGGCTCAGGGGGCCTCCTGGTATAGACAGCTCATGAATAGAAGCTTTCGAGAAAACAGCTCTAACATGGAGCCGCATGGGCTTAAAACCGACGGTGCCGCAAAAGCTAATACTGCCGGACATCTACAGATTCGGCGGTGGAGGGATAAGCCGAAAAGGGCACAATAGGGCATTTTTCCAGAAATGCTGTAAACAGCCACCAGTTGCCATTTTTAAGCGACGACGGCTCCTTGCAACGAAGCCGCGTAAGAGGCAAGATGAAAGAACCGGCTCACATTCGTGAGCGGTTCTAAAGAGCGCTGTGTACGCGCCGACTAAAGAAGAGCCTAGACACGAAAGCACAACAAATAGTCGACTCATGATATATGTAGTATTAATGGCTGGTTGTAAGGAGCCGACTGTATGATTGAGAAAAAAGAGCGCAAATTCAAGCCAACAGTAGAGACCAAGCTGGCTCAGGCAGACTCAAACAGAGTGGGCGCACTGGCAAAGAAAGAAGGAAAGACGAAGTCAGAGGTAGTAAGGGAGGCAGTTCTCTGGTATCTGGCTCACAAGGAAGAGCTGGAATTCCAAGACAGAGAAGCGCTAATAGCCAAGGAAATCAGAGGAATGACTGATCGAATCTGCGGCATGCTGGCACGGCAAGGAGCAGCCATAGGGACTCTGTATGAGCTGACCTGGTCGAGTCTGCCGAATGAGGACGCAAAAGAGCAGTTCAGATCGGCAATGAACACAGCCAAGCAGAAAATGCGGAATCGGCTTGAGAAAGACGAAAGAGACATGGCAGACGCCATGAAGAAGGTAGTTGCTCCTTGATTGTAGTAAGGCACAAGTACATTGCTGGAAGAGGACCGAGAGCCAGAGGCGGCAAAGTCGTGGCAATCGGCAGAGCACTTCAGCATGTGAAATATATTCAGCATCGCCCTGGACGTGACCGAGAGCCAGGCGGCCGGGAGATGTTCAACGAAAGAGAAGACAGCATTGACGCCCGAGAGATGCGGAAGGCAATAAAAGAGCTGGGAGGCAGCCGGGTCATTGTCCACAAAGTGACGCTTGCTCCGGAGATAAGCCCGGCGGACAAGAAAGCGTTTACGCGGGAAGTGATGATCAATCTGAGCCAGGAGAAGGGGCGCGACCTGCAATGGTTTGCAGTCGAGCATGGCAACACGGAACACCCTCACATCCATGTGGTTGTCTTGGGCAGAGACAAGCACGGAACAGAAGTGCAGATTAGCCTGAAGGACATAGAGAAGGTCAAAGAGTATGGGGACAGGTTTCTTGAAAGGCATCATCCAAGAGAGTTTGAGAGAGCAAGGCAAGACCGCGAGAGAAAAGAAAGAGAGCGCCTGGAGGCTCGAAACAAAGAGCGCGAATTAGAGAAAGCGGAGCGCATAAGAGACGGTCTAGAGCTGCCCTGGATGAACAGGAAAATTGTCCGCGAGCAGCTTGAGCCGTACAAAGAATGGAAGGAAAAACAGAAGCTGGAGCGAGAAGAAAGGCGAAAAGAGAAAGAGCGCAGCAAGGAAGAACGAGAAGAGAAGCCATATCACCAGGACACGATAGAGGCAGCCGGACGGCAATGGTCGAGGGCTGACAGACTGGCTGAACTCAGAGAATTGAATCAGCATCTTTGGGACAACTATGAGGACCGGATAGGAAAAGACGAGTACAAGAAACTGGTGGGGTGGATAAAGGACAAAGAGAAGTATGGAGACCAGCCGCCAGAAAAGCAGCCAGAGAAAGAAGAGAAAGAGAGAGACTATTTCGAGCATCAAAACAAGCGCTACAGCAAAGACGACAGCTACGAGAAGCTGACAGGGTTGTCGCGGCAGCTCAGAGAGCGCAAAGAGAAATTGCCGATTGAGGACTATCAGAATCTCAGAGGCTGGATTGAAGACAAAGACAGGCAACGCTGGGCAGGTGCAATCGAGAAGCAAGTAGAAATCGAGAAAGCAAAGTATGCACGTGACGAGAAAAATTATGCAGCCGGGCAGCGTGCAATAGACCCGTTGCAACAAGACCTGATGCGGAATCCGGTGATTGGCCTCTTTATGGTGGAAGCATCGATCGCGTCGGAGCTCGTGCGATCGATCCCACTCGATGATCGCAACCGCGACTACTTGAAAGAACAGCGCCAGGATCTGGACAAAGCAAAAGCGGACTTAGAAGACAAATCACGAAACTGGGACGAATTTGACAAAATGACCGGGCTCGGACCGGAGAAAAAGCGGGACAGGAACAAAGAACTAGAGCAGAAAGAGAAAATCGACAAAGCAATAGAAGACAACAAGAAGGCGAAAGAAAAAGAGCAAGAAGAGAAAAAACGAAAGGAGGAAGAGCGAGACAGAGACGACCCATTCAAGCGCGATCCATGGGGGCGGTGGTAGTCATGAAAACAAGCCCTGTGACGGTCAGACTTCCGGACGAGAAGATCGAGCAATTGCAGGAGATGGCGAAGGCGCAGGGATGCACTTTGTCTGACTTAGTCCGGAAGCAAATTCTGAACAGCCTGGAAACATCTTTTCCAGTCAGTGGCGGCAGTCCTGATCTAGAGAAGCGACTGCAAGAAATGGAGACAAATTTGATTGGAGCGCAGCAAGCGATGGCGGAAATATTAGTGCCGATTTTAGCGAATGCAGTAGGAGCCAGATATCACGCCAGTCTTGCTACAACATATTCCGACGACATTATCACAGTGATGCAGACTGGCAATGTGCTCTCTGAGAAAGAAGTAGAGAGAAGACAGGAAGTGAGAGAGAAAGAAGCCCAGAGGATAGAGAAAGCAGTAATCGCCGAGGTGCTCAAAGGCAAAGGGCGGGCGTAAAGTAAACTAGGGAAAGTAAACAGCTGAGGCCCTGGACATGGCAGAGATTCAAAAACCAGCCGACCAGGTAGAGCAAAAGCCGGACGCGTCTACAAAGAAGCCGGACAATTTGGGCAAGGATCGTCCTGTCACCGCCGACCAGGTCGCAGAAGCCGAAGCTCAGAGAACAAGCAAATTCAGCACTTTCGGCGATATGAAAGCATATTCTGACAGCAATCCCCTGCTGATTGATATGGGCGACGGAACGGAAATTTCATCGAAAGGACAGCGTATAGCTTGGGACCCACGAGAGCAGTTAAGAGAGTGGGGCAAAGGGCTAGATAAGACAGCGAAGCAAGTGAAACAGGCGGGTGCTGAAGTGAGCGCAGAGCTCACAAAGGACGGCTCTATGCTTGATAAACCGTCGCACCCGTACAAAGATAATCCGGACCAACTGATGGATTACAACGCCTGTCACAAAGCTTGGAAGCACTTTCCAGTTCTTGCTAAACATCCAAACTTGGACCCGGCCATACTCCCTGCGATCATACGCAACGAAGTACGAAGCCTGCGAGCAGACGATCAATTGTTATGGAATCCGCTTGCTGAGCATGGATATGACTATGCACACAGAAAAACTACTACCATCGGCCCGGCCAACATGATGGTTCAAAACATCGAACATCTTGTTTCGAAGTATCCTCAATTGACCCAGCCTGACTTGGGAGGCATTGATGCAAACCACGTGCTGAGAGATGCCATAAAACCCACACAGGCAGCTTGGTTGGCAGCGGCATATTTAGCCGACAGAATGGAAGGAATGGAAGCCGCCGGGCAGAAGGAAATAACACACCGGGATCTCATAAAGAGCTACAATCCGCATGCAAACATGGATTCGCAGTTCCATCGAATACACGAGCAACTAATTCATGTCAAACAGAATCATCCGCTTTTCCGCGATGAGTGAGTATTGACCAAGCCCAAGAGCTGCCCAAAACAATTACCAGTGAAAGCAGCCCGGCTGGCAAACCAAGAACAAGAGCATGAACTCCCCAGGCTGACCCATCGCCCCAGCGGCGATTTTCTTCTTCGTCTGTGGCTTTAACAATCGCTGCTTTGTCATTGATGTCGACCTTGGACGTATCCATCCATTGGCCTCTGACACTGGCATCGCAAACATAAACGCAGTGATAGCCAACCGTTGCCAGCACAAACGGAATTAGAAATGCGAAAAGTGCAATTTTCTTGCTCAAGAAAGCCTTTTTCATGAGTTTTTTCGTCTTTGCCACCGCTGAACCAGTCTGATGCACTGTAGCAGCCAGACTGCCCGGCTGGGAATAGACAGGCAATGCCCTGCAATTTGGCATATAGGCTCTGGGATTGATGTGAGAATGGTTCCCATGCAATCCAACGTCCCGAAAGTCACTGCCCAGCCCAAAGGCTCCTGGTAAGGCTCAGGATGAGTACCTGAAGCCACAGTGCAAAACAAAACAGGTGAAGTTACTGGCTGATATCCGCCGCCAGACGCGGTTCCGCAGAGGGTTAGTTGAGTATTGAACATCATATTTCTTACTTGTCCGGATCTCTTTTGGGCAATTTCCCCGGTCAGAATTTTTGCCTCTACTATAGATCTTATCGAACAAGTAAAAACCTCTGAAACGCCCACAGGGTTGGGCATCTGTTTTAAGCGCTTAAGTAAGTTTTGCATTCGAAGAGATACGGCTTTACGCTGGAATCTGGACTTAACTCTTAAAGGGAAACCCATGTTGCTTGCATACAAAAAAATCGAAGATTACGCCGAATTTCTCAAAGCCCGCTTCATCATCACCGGTGTAAGCGGAACCGATGTAGGAATTGAAGCCGTCGAAAGGCACCCGGATTTAGCGCTGGGAGTAATTCAATATTTGGATGATCGAATGCGCGGCGGTGAAATTTCAATTGAAGAGGCGCACGCAGAGCAGCTTCTGGACTTCATTGAGGCTGTATATTTTTTGTGCCTTCATGAAGAAGGAGCGTTTTATCACCGTCGCAGTTTGGAAGAGTGGATGCGCAAACTGGCGGCCGATAAATTGGCGCAAGCCAGCTGAAATCAGGCGTTACGGCTGCCCCAAATATAGGCAGTGGTGTAAATGACAACTGCGTGGTATAAACAAACACTCCAAGAAACGAATCGATGAGCCCCCAAAAGTCAAACGGTGACTGACTTTGGGGGCTCGTCACTGCATATGGTGGCAGTGAAACATAACGTCGTTTACGGGTCACTGGAGCGGTTTTCGTGGCCGCTCCGTGACAAACCGGCATTAGCTCTTGATAATGCAAGCTTAGCGTAGGGATTTAAGTTGCCTTCATTTTCCTGGTAGTTCTTGACTCATTTGCGTGTCGAGCGCCTGACATCTCCTTCGGTCACGAAAACTGACAGGCGTTTCATGATTACGAAAAGTCAAAAGTTGCACACAGTCAGCTATTTGGGCTGATTTGTCACGCGGTAATTCCTATGGTGATGGTTCTCCTTTCACTCAACACTGACTCAGGTTTTCCACGCGCTCTGCGCAGACTTTCAGGAATTGCAAAAGCAAAGAATTTGGCAGCATCCGCTGTCAGGCCTTTTGCCACCTGTATTTGTTGAGTCGAAATGGGAATGCACGACAACTTTCCAAAAAGGAAACGACATGAAATTAAGACGAGCAATAACGGCTCTCGGGATGGCGTTCGCGCTGTCCTTCGGGCTTATGCTGGCTCCAAGCCAAGCAGACGCCGCAACACTGACGATTAACCCGCGTGCAAACGCAGTCGAAGCTGGCCAGGTTCTGGCTGCTCCGGATGGCTCTGTTTTCACTATCACCATCTATGATGCAGGGTTGCCCACCGGTCAGAAGACCGTGACGCACACTTACGTCACAGGCAATACACTGCGACAAACGGCAAACAAGATCGTCCAGGCGATCAATGCTGATACCGATCTGCAAGCAATCGGTGTGACGGCAACGCTGGGCACTGGTTCGAATTACACCATCAATTCTACGTCGACCAACGGCACCGTCTATAGGCAGACGACTACAGGTGGAGGTTCAAATCGCCTGGCCATTCGACAGACGCTTACCATCGATGGTACCGTAACTGTAGACGACAAGTTGACTCTTACTATCTATGACGTTGGGCTAGAAGGCGGCAAAGAACTCGTCGTTTACAAGCCAAACGCAGGTGATACCCTGGCCGACATCGTTCTTCGGCTGCGCAACAAGATCAATAACAGCACCACGCTTGCTGCTCTGGGCATCTCTGCTAAGGTTAGCTCAACTGACACCAACACTCTTCTAATCGAGTCACCGACGTTCGAAACCACCCAAAAATTCACCAGCTATTCGGCAAAGGTAAAGGCTGGTGGCACGGAAACTATGACGCTCGGGAGCTTCTTGCAAACAAACGGTGCTCAGACAATCACTGTTACCGGGCCGGTTGTGGTGGGCGAAACAGTTCAATTCACCGTCTTCAACATCGACCTTCCTGGTTCACTGAAAACAGTAAGCTATGTTGCGCAAGCTGGCGACAATCTAAACCAGATCAGATGTGGTTTGCGAACCCAAGTAAACAACGATGCAGATCTTGCAGAAGTAGGGATCCATGCTGCGTGTGGGGGCGGAGTGCTTACCCTGACTTCAAATTCGGAAGAACAGACATTTTACCGTGCAGCAGCTGAAATCCAGGTCGCTTGTGAGCCAATTACCACCAGTCTGACTTTGTTCCCTCGCGACAAGGCAAGATATTGCTTCTCGACTGTCACGCCAGTCGGATTCCCGCAGTACCAGAACATCATGCTTCAAACCCTCATCTCCATAGGGCAGTCTGGCACAGATGCAGCGTTTCGGCTTTCAATCAGTGACAGCACATGGTTCCAGTTCACAAACCACAATGACTATTACCTCGTGAAGGACTCTATTCCCCAGCCAGCCAATGCTCCGCGATTTTACAATGACGAAAATTTCGGGGCAAGTCAGGTGGGAGATACTGTCACCGTGCAAATTGGCGCAGCTACTGTGTATACATCTGCAATCTTTGAAAACACGTCGCCTGATGGTGCAATGCAAGACCGCATTGTTGCTCATGTCACCGCACATGAGACTGGTCACCATTTGGACCATATCTATAATGGTGGCAATATAGATGGTTATTCTAAAACGGCTACTTTCCAAGCCGCACTAACACGCGACGTCACAGGTATGAACGCCGCCAATGCATGCACAATCGAGATTTCTGATCCTGCTCTACCGGGCGAGCCACCAGTTCTGTATGATGGAATCTTTACCAACATGCTGGATTCGCACGGAAATTATGTTTGTGGCGCACCGGGGAATGCAGGTCGTACACCGATCTATGGTGGTAGCAATGTCGAAATTGCACAGCAGGCTTGGCCGCGTCTTTATCCTAATTTGCCCGACCCAGACGACCAGGACGCTGAACTATTTGCAGAGGAAGCGGCAGTAGTACTTGGTTTCCCTGATACAGTAGATAACAACGGAAATCAAATCGATGGTAGTAGTTACGGTCTCAATGGCACTCCATTCATGTGCACATACGAAGTAGTTAGAACTTTGATCCAAGACGGTGCGCCTACCATTACAGGTATTGGCTATGTTGCACCGATCGGGAGTGGGCCAAACGGCACCGTGCACAAATGTGATGGAACAACGGAGGTAGTGAGAATCTTCCCAGGATCATAAAAATCCTGAAGTACTAAATGGACTTGGCAGCAGTTGGTGAATCAAATACTAGCTGCTGCTTCTTTTTTGTCCTTTAATTCAGAAATAGTGAGTGATATTTGGCTGCCAGCCGGTCCGCTTCTTTGAGAACCATTTGCCGACTCATTGTATTTGCGGGTTTCTTGAGAAACTGTGTCCACTCATCACGGAATGAGTCTAACTGAGCTGAATTGCATTTATCTATCTCTAGCGCCTTCAAATTTTTGAGACTATGCAATTCATTTTGCTCAATGGCTGTAGGAAAGCACTGTGCTGCGCTCAAAGGAACAAAATGCACCACAGCAATTTCTTTTGTAACATCAGGATGCTCATTACGGTAGAGGGTTTCGCAAGAAAAGTTGTTGCAAAGACCCTCGCCGCTTTTTATTCGGCCGAGGACATCATTTTTTGGACTTCCTGCAACAGTCGGTTCGTAAAGTGGTTTCACCTTTTTCTCAAGCCGCTGTTGCGCCGTTATGAATTCCACTCCTTTGTGGCTAAGACTCCACTTTCCTGATGAAGTCGCACCATTAGTGCAAGCAAAAGGAGACGCCTCCCAAATTACCTGTTCAATGTAAAAAATGTCCGCTGGTGTGCAATTTGCTGTCGCGAGCTTGTACCAGTTTTTCCAATCCTTAGTCTTTATCTCAAGCCGAAATTGTGCTTTTGCTTTTTCTGAGAGGTTCTTTGGTTCAAAATAGCTGTGAATCCAGTATGCAAAGTAAAGAGGAGGTCTGCTTCCTCCTCCGCAGTTATACGATCGGAAGACCGGTAGAGACTCACCAGGCGGCCGTTCGGCTGGCCAATTTG
Organism: uncultured Candidatus Obscuribacterales bacterium; assembly: GCA_964493595.1. Lineage (GTDB taxonomy): Bacteria > Cyanobacteriota > Vampirovibrionia > Obscuribacterales > Obscuribacteraceae > QKMZ01. Next base: position 10,886 of record CAZBOX010000192.1, read on the forward strand.
CGGAAAATGGTTTTTCTATCTCTTTGACTGATGACGCTACTGCTCCTTCTGTTGAGGCAAAAGACAGATTGCTCGATTGAAGGAAAGATACCAGCAACAGAACCAGGGTGATTTGAAATCTCGGCATATACATGTCCATTCCATGAGTAGGCTTTGTTTAGAGGTTTTGCCCAACTGTGTCGGTACTCTTTCATGCATTACATCATGTTTGCTTAATGAGCGAAAGAACCCAGTTCTGCTTGCTTTTGTGGCATTTCTATTATTGTATGTCGTAATAACGATGCAACATAACAACCGGTTACCAGACACTCGGATGTGGCCGTTATTTGCCGGTCATGAACCAGGAGCTAAACCGAGCCCACCAGCCCCGCTTATACTGGCTGTCCGTCAGTAGCTTGATTTTCTCTTCTTGTTCAGCAATATCTTGTTCTCGCTCGACTAACTGTGATTGCAAATAGCCATTTCTGTAGGTGAGAGCTTGCACCTGTTCGAGCAGCTTCTTGTTTAGCTCAATAAGATAAGAATCGGAACCGGTTCCACTTGGTTCTTTTGGGGTTGTTCTTTCTTCGGTACCGGTTCTTTCTGGTTCCGTTTGAATGTTCTTGCTTTTATTCACCGGTTCCGAACTTGGTTCTTTCCAGTAAATGCGCCATTCTGAGCGGGTTTTTGTTGTATCCCTAAAGCCTTGTAGGGAACCTGTTTGAAGTCTTTTGATAACAGCTCTGGAAGAAATCCCCAATCTCCTAGCTGCTTCATCAGTGGAAACTATTTCCTGAGCTGA
>CAZBOX010000193.1:0-11612 GCA_964493595.1 uncultured Candidatus Obscuribacterales bacterium
AGATTTCTTGCTGAAACCGGCATTGCGTTCACGTCACTGCGCAACGCCTTTTATCTCGATATGTTTCTTCAGAAGTTTGGTCCGGACGGAATAATCAGAGGACCTGCTCTTACGGGCAAGGGTGCATTCGTTGCCAGAGAGGATGCGGCAAGAGCGGCTGCCTGCGCTGTAATGAACCCGCCGGTCGGTGTCGTGGAAATTACAGGACCTGAGGAGCTCAGCATCAGTGAAATTGCCGAAAGGCTCTCGAATCTGGTGGGACGAAAGTTGGAATACAACTCAGAAACTATCGATGTTGCCAGAGCAAGAATTCAGGGAGCGCTTATCGATGAGTGGAAGCGCGAACTTGAGATTGGCTGGTTTGACGCGATTGCTCAGGGAGAACAATTGCCGGTCAACCATAACTTCAAGACGATGACAGGCGTAGATGCCTACACGATTGAGCAATATATTGGAGCCTTTCCCGAGTTGCTGGATATTCTTCGCCTGAAACGAGCCGCATGACCGCTTGAATGACCACTGCTGTCAAGAGGACTCCGTCGTGCATCGAGGATACTTTACAGGTTGACATCTCTAATGCATAACCAACATATGCAGATGTACTGCAATGCTGCGCCTTATATATAGGTAAGCGCCCGGTTGCCAAGATTCGCATTACACTTTTGTCATGCGAATCTCTTGATTAGCCGCGATAATCGCTGTGATCGTGGCGTCGGACTCGCTTACCCGGAAAACCATGAAGAACAGCAGACTATACAACAGAAGATATTTCGCCCTTTTGGGTTCTATCTCTGCGCTTACCATTTTGGCGCCGATAGTAGAGCATGGTTTCTGGGCGCGCATGCTGCTGGGCTCCTTGATGTTCGTTGCTCTCTGGACGGGGTCGGTCGCGGTCAGTACCAAAGGTAATGTCTCCGGCTGGTCTATGGCACTGGCGACGCTTGCATCTTTTCTGTGGGCGATCGGCTTCTTTGCCGAATCCTTGCCGGTGAATGCAGTCTATTTGCATTATTTGACGTACACCGTCTTGCTAATTTTCTTTGGCAATGTCGGAAGATTGATGCTGGAAGATATTTTGCAGGGCGAAGTCAATTTCAATCGCATCTGCGGCGGAGTTTGTGTTTTTATTCTGCTTGGAGTTTGCTTTGCAATGCTCCACATGATCGTTGCGGCAGGCGATCCAAAGGCTTATCGAGATAACTTTGATCCGACTTCGAATTTCGGTAATTCGTTGTCGCATGAGTATCGTTATCCGGTCTTTGTTTATTTCAGTTTTTGCACACTATCGACGGTCGGTTATGGCGACATAGTTCCGGTCAGTCGTCTAGCTCGGTCTTGCGCGATGATGGAGTCGGTAACGGGACAGTTATATCTAGCAATATTGGTTGCGCGCCTGGTGGGTCTGCATATTGCTGCAACATCTAGCCGGCAATCTGCTGCTGAAGTTATTGAAGCTTTTGAGGCTGCAGAGACCGAAGATAAACGCAAACGTCTGGAAGAAACTCTTCGGAAGTAAGCCTTACTGGGCGGTTTTCGCTGTTTGACTACCATATGAAGGTATGGTAATATTTCTAGTTGGATACTTATCGACTCTGATTTCCTTTCCAAACATGTTTCTCCCCGGTGCTCGTTCTTCAGCAGGTTTTCCTTCCCCTGCAGACGACTATTTGGAAAAATGCCTGGATCTCAACGAGCTTCTCATAAGCAATAAGGTTGCTACCTTCTTTATGAGAGTCGAAGGCGATTCGCTGAAGTCCAGTGGAATTCGCAATGGGGACATGCTGATTGTAGACCGCTCGATCACTCCTACTCACGGAAAAATTGTCGTTGCTGTAGTATCCGGAGAATTGGTGGTTCGAAGAGTAGAATCCACTGATGGAAAGCTCATTCTTACCTCCGACGATGCCACCATCAAGCACGAAGTGATTGACGGAGACGAGATACAGGTCTGGGGCGTGGCTACATCTTCAGTGCACGTGTTGTGATCTTATGAGCAGCGAGAAGTATGCGCTAATCGACTGCAATAACTTCTATGTTTCGTGCGAACGTCTCTTTGATCCGAAATTGGAAGGCAAGCCGGTTGTTGTGCTTTCCAATAATGACGGATGTGTCGTGTCGCGTTCGAATGAAGCCAAAGAGATTGGCGTGACGATGGGAGTTCCTTATTTCAAGGTTGCCCATCTGGAAAAGCAAAAAGGATTGATTGCCCGTTCTTCCAACTACGCGCTTTATGGAGAGATGTCCGCGCGAGTGATGAAACTTCTGGGCGAGTTTGCACCAGGTCAGGAAGTCTACTCGATCGATGAATGTTTTTTGTCGGTCGGTGGATTGCCGGACGCAGTAAAAACAGGAAGAGAAATCAAAGCGACAATCAAGCAATTCTTGGGATTGCCTGTTTGTGTGGGTATTGCTCCGACGAAGACTCTCGCTAAACTCAGCAATAATATTGCCAAGTCAACACAGCGATTCGACGGAGTTTTTGATTACACTGCGTTGTCAGAAGAAAAACAAGTTCAGGTTTTGAAAGCAATGGCAGTTTCGAAAGTCTGGGGTATTGGCAGAAACCTGACCGAAAAATTGCAGAGCAGAGGAATTTACACTGCCTATGATTTACGGCAGGCCGACGCGGATCAAATTGGAAAGTTATACAGTGTCGTCGTCAAACGGACGCTTATCGAATTGCGCGGCGAGGCTTGCATTGGTTTGGAGCATGTGGGAGAAGCGAGAAAGCAAATTTTATCCTCTCGTTCCTTTGGACGGAATGTTGTGGAACTTTCAGAACTAGAAGAAGCTGTTGCTCAGTATGCAACCAGAGCGTGCGAGAAGCTGCGTCGTGATTGCTCGGTTACTCCCGAAGTGCAGGTGTCAGTAAGAACAAGTGCTTATTCGGACAATAGCTTTGCCGATACAAAAGTGATTGCCTTGCCATATGCCACGGATGACACCATGATCTTGGTAAAGGCATCAATCGAAGCTCTTCGTCAGGTTTATCAAAAAGGATATTCTTACCAGAAGGCTTCGGTATCTTTCGGCAAAGTCCAGCCAAAAGAAGGCCGGCAGATCTCACTCTTCACGCCCAGTGGTGCCGATGAGAAGTCAGAAAAAATGATGAAAGCACTTGATGCAGCCAACTCTCGCTGGGGAAGAGGAACAATTTTTCTTGCCGCAGAAGGTATAGAGAAACCATGGCAAATGAAGGCTGAACACAAGAGTCCCGCTTACACCTCGGATTGGAATGAAATTCCCCGGGTGAAAGCATGAGCTGGAAGCGCCTGCACTATACTTAAGACCCTGCTTATATAAGTGAGCCATACAGTGAAATGGAAATTTCGTAAGTTTTTGGCAGTAAGCTTGATTTCTATAACTGCCAGTTTAGTAACGATGCATGGGCATGTCTATGCTGCTCCTTGGGTTCGACCTGCAGCAGTCGATTCAGGAAATTTTGCCGAATATAGAGATGCCAGTGGACTAAAGATCAGATATGCACGAAACTGGAAAGTCGAGCCCCATCCTGATAAAGATACTGTTGTTAAGGTTTCTGGAAGTACTCAGACAGGCAGTGATGCAGAGATCAGTGTGTCCATAATGGACAACGGCATGAATCTTCAGCCGAGGGACTTTCTTGAAGTCCTTGATAAATTGCTGTTTTCGAAGATTGGAAAAGTCTCAAAGGTTGTAATTGGAGACGTACGGGTAGGAGAATCGAGCCGATTGAAAGGATACTCCGAGGTCGTCACCTTTGTGATGCGGGGCATCCCCATGAAACAGGAGCGCCTTGTCGTCATGGCGAAGGGCAAGCTCGTCACCTGCATCTTAACCACTGGTGAATGGCAGTTTGAGCAAGCTCTTCCGATGTGGTTTCAATTGGCAGAAGGTCTTGACGGTCCAGATACACTTTTTGAGAAGGTTTCACCTGAATTCGCCGCGCAGCTGAAACCTCTTTCTGCAGGTCGTTCTTATGCCGGTTCTGCAGCATACTGCGCGCCCGCAATTGTCATTACAAAACCAGGCAGCAATTGGACCCTGGAACAGAAAATTGCATCGGTGCTGCCAAAGAAAGAAGAACAACGATTTCTGGAGATTCCGTGGCAGTCAAATGTTCTTGCTGCACGCAGTCTTGCGCAGCAGACTAACAAGCCCATGTTTATCTGGATCATGGACGGCAACGTCCTAGGAGCGACTTGAGGAAACGGGCACTTGAGCCGGGCGCTCTTGAATAATGCAGAAATTGTCGACTTCGTCAAAGCCAATTTGATTCCTGTCTCAGCTGCCGTTGAGCAGCTCCAACCGAGCCGCTATAGAACCAGAGAATCTGAGCAGTCGAAGTGGTTTTTGCCGATGGCTCAGAAAGCCATGAAAGAGTTCGGACCTGCAGAATTCTGGAAGGTATTCAAAACTTATCAGGGGCTCTATGTTGTGGGGGCGGATGGCACTCCCTATATGTACAAAATCGGTGTCGCCTACGATCCAAAGTATTTTGTCGACGCTCTCAAAGCGGCTGTGGCGAAATTCCGCAGCTCGCCTCACCAGAAGATCGCTGAGATTGCTCCTGTTGAAGAAACTGGTTTTCGTGTCGACCCATCGACTTCGGTTGTTCAGGTATTCAGCAGAATCGTGCCTTTGCCTCCCGGTGCCACTATTTCAGAGCGCAGTGTCGGGCGCGACTACATGTGGATAACTAAAGACGAGGTCAGCGAATTGCTCGCTCAAAGAAGCAGGTCTCCTCAAGCTATCGTTCTTCCGCCTACTATGGTGGCGCGCATGGTGCGCTTTCATCTTCTCAATCATGTCGGCAATATCATGAGACCGTTTGGCGAAAATCAAGTCAAGAAGGCCGAATTCAAGATCGTTCGAGTAGTGGAAAGAGGCGATATCGTGACTTTCTCTTTCAAGGGAATTTTTTCGAGCTTTTGTCCGAAGGGGGCAGATGATGCGGGCGAGGGAAGCGTGGATGGCAACATCGCCGGCGCGTTTGATATAAGCAAAGTCGAAAGGAAAATATCGCGTTTTCGTGCATATGGGGAAGCTCTTGCGGGAGGTCGAAATGATTCTCTGAAGGGGCGAATGTACCCGGTCGTTTTTGCCGCCGTCGAGGCGAAAGATCGGATCTCACAATCAGTAATTCCATTCTGGGCTTCTGTACCTTCCATAGCCCCGACATATGAAAAACCGAGAATCACCTCCAAGTAGCAGAGAGGAGGGGCAAAATTCACACCCTGTTCACTGTTGGGCGTCATTAATGTAATGAGGGGACATTTAAGAAAACGTCCCACGCGAATCTCTGATAGGAGAATCATTATGAATGTTGACACTGCACAGGATACGAAAAACTGGACAGACCTGGCTATAAGCTTATTTGAAAGACTCACAGAGCGCGGTGCGGAGATCGCTTACGACTTCAGAAATGTTGAAGTGCAAGTACCAAGCAAGGTTGGTCCGGCTGCAGAGCATACACTCTGGAAGGTAAATGGACTCCTCATTATAAGAACCTGTGAAAGCAAGACACACAACGATGGTAGCGGTAAGTGAAAGCTGTAGAAATCGAGGCCAATCTACTGGCAGTTTGCGGCAATCAAAAAGTTACCTTTTGCGCTGCCGGAAATGAGGGTGTATTGAGCTTTCCAAACGTAGACCGGTCGACGGCTGGCGTATTTAATCTACTGCCTCTATTTGTGCGCTCTCGAGACAATTTTCGCCAATTGCATAGAGGGTGCACAGTGCTTGGGCTATCGCTCACATTGGAAGTTTGTGGGCGAGCGGTCGCCCAGGTAGGACAGCGTTGCAAGCCTGGAATGTTTTCCAGGCTTCTGTGTGTCTATCCTGCAGAGGTGCGGCTCCTGCCCCTTTTATTCGCCATGATGAGAGCAGCATTGGCAGGCGATATCAGCGAGCGCGAATTATGATAAATCATCCTCAGACTTATAGTTGGTTGCTGTGGCAATCTCTTTCAAGAGAACTTGTCGCGGACTGCAAAGTCTTTTCAGTAAATAGCATTCTTTCCGAATCTCAGAGTGCCGACCGCAAGAGGGCTCAGTTCTATACTATTAATTGCAGTCCCTGGGTCAATGTGATTGCTCTCAATTCAGACAATTCAGTTCTGATGGTCGAGCAGTATCGCCACGGAGTGGAAGGCGTAACTCTGGAGATACCGGGTGGATGTGTCGAGCCATGCGACGACACACCTCTGGCGGCTGCGATGAGAGAATTGAAGGAAGAGACAGGCTGCGTGGCCGAACGCTGGACTTATCTCGGAAAGAATCATCCCAATCCGGCACTGCAAGACAATTTCTGCTACACATATCTAGCCGAGGGCGTTCGCAAGGTTGAGACGCCGACTTTCGATGATACAGGCACCGAGCGCATCAACAGTCTCTATCTTCCCCTTCACAAGATAAACGATGCAATTCGCAGCGGCGCAATCAACCACGCACTGGTCATTGCAGCCTTTCATTTTCTTGCCCTAGAGCGCCCAGAACTGATTTCTAAAAAATAAGCGGCGTTCACAAGACGTTTATTCTTGCGATCTATATTGCGATCAACAGGAAAAAAAACGGCGCAAAAAGGCAACCCACTATGTATGAAGAAGGTGCGGATGTTTTAGCAGGCACGGACGCTACAGTCGAGGAGTCCGCCAACTCGAATTTCGTCTATCCCGAAGTCGACAATTACCTGGACGACCTGCATACGTCCTGGTCCGGGCGCTCGAGAGGCCCGCAGCCGAGGGTCGACCGAAAGTCTGATGAAGGAAAGGTTTATGTTCCTCTGGAGAGATATGACTCTCCTTTGAAGGGTTATTTTAACGACGCCCGCAACTACAGGCTTCTGACACCCTTAGAGGAAATCGAGCTCGGTAGAAAAGCACGAGCCGGCGACCTGAGGTCTCAGGCTCGCCTTGTAGAATGCAATTTGAGACTTGTGATAAAGGTGGCCAAAAGATTCAGCGGCAGAGGGCTCGACTTCGAAGACCTCGTGCAGGAAGGAAATCTTGGCTTGATACGAGCGGCGCAGCTTTTCGACCCAGAGAAAGGGGCGCGTTTTTCCACCTACGCGACTATGTGGATAATTCAGTTCATCTCGCGAGGTGTGGACAATCAGGGGCGTATCATCAGACTGCCTGTCAATGTTCATAACGATATGCGTCTGGTCAGCCGCATCGCATTTCACTACTTGCGCAGGTATGGAAATGAGCCAAGCATCGAGCAGATTGCCGAAATTTCAAAACTGACTGTTGCTCGAGTCAAGAATGCTATGGAGAACATGCAGAGCGCTCTGTCGCTGAACCAGAGCTCGTCCAGTGCTCCTGATTCCGAGATTGGCGAAAGACTTGCCGGTAGTGACGGACTTGAAACAGAAGAACGAGCAGATGAGTATTTTGAGCACAAGCTGCTGAATGGGCTTTTGTCTATGCTCACAGAGGAAGAGCGGCGCGCCATTTGCTTACGTTATGGCGTAGGTGCCAGTCACTGTCTTACCTTCAATGAAATTGCCGTTTCTGAGGGGCAAACCGTTGCTACTGTGCGGCGTCTTCTCAACAGCGCCATGAAGAAGCTGAAGAGGCATGCCGCTGCTCTTCGTGAGCTGGAGAAGAATGGTTCACCCCGTGTTCATCGAAAGGGTTCATATTCTATGTAGGGCTCTCGTATCTAACACTAACTGGTGAATGACATGATTAAGAACTCGAGGACCAGGCTTCCAGTATTTCCGCTACCGGGTGTCGTTTTATTTCCGAATTCGATACTTCCTTTGCATATTTTCGAGTATCGATACAGAGAGATGCTTTCGGACGTGTTGAAGGGCGAGCGAGAGTTTATCATTCTCAATTCCGAAGCTAATTCATCACAAGGTCTTGTTGGCTGTATAGCTAGAGTAGTTCAGGTGCACAAACGAGCGGACGGGCGGTCTGACATTATTACTGTAGGAAGCGATAGAGTCCGCATCAATAGATACTATGACGAGAAGCCTTATATGACGGCCAATTTCTCTACCTTGCATGATGACCCTGTTCACTTTACGCAAATTAGCAGTGTGACTGAGCTCAGGACAGCAATGAATCAGTTGATATCGCTGGTAAGGCGTGTATATAAAAAGGACTTGCGCTGCACCTTTTCGGATGATTCTGATGCGGAGCACCTTTCATTTATTGCTGCAGGCATGCTGGATTTGGATGCTGATGAGCAACAAGAATTATTGATTCTCGAAAAAACGTCCGAGAGAATTGATTTGATTTTGCCCAAGATAAATTCGCACAACAAAGAACTTGCGGCAATGGCGGCGATCGAATCTGCTTTCGGAGCATAGTTCACTTAGCGTTCACTGTCACCTCGTAATCTTGCATGCATCGTAAGAGAGGAGGCGTTCAGATGAATGCACGAAAGATTTTGAAAGTCACCGCTATGGCTTCAATTATGGTGGTACTGGGTGGTGCCTGGCAGTTGGCAGCACCTGGTAACGCTGAGTGTTGTAGAAAAGTAACTGGAGAAAAACAAATGCAAACGACTTTGACCAAAGATATTGTTGAAACAGCTCAATCAGCCGGCTCTTTTAACACGCTTGTGACAGCATTGAAAGAAGCTGGCTTGGTAGACACTCTGAAAGGTGCTGGTCCTTTCACTGTATTTGCGCCTTCTGATGAAGCATTCAAAAAGGTTCCGCAAAGTGACCTGGAAGCTCTCTTGAAGGACAAAGCCAAACTCACGAAGGTCCTGACATACCACGTCGTCCCCGGCTCGCTGAAGGCTGAGGATGTGGTCAAGCATACCAGTGCAAAATCAGTCGAGGGTGCCGACATCGCCATCAAGTCAGGTGCTGAAGGCGTCACCGTTTCTGGTGCCAAGGTTGTCAAAACTGATATTGTATGCAGCAACGGCGTCGTTCATGTGATCGACGCTGTAATTTTTCCCCCGGCTCTCTAGAGCGATAATAGCCCTCTAAAGAAAACGCGCATCAGAAATGGTGCGCGTTCTTCTTTTCTGATCATCTCAAGGTGTAGAGGCTTTATGCATACGTTCTTGCGTAGAACGTTTCATGATTTCCATTTGCTGTTCGCTTATGGTTTTTATCTCACCAGCAAGCTTGTTGAAGCCGGCTAATTCATCTGGAGAGACTTCAAATCGCACCGGACCGTTTTTTATCACCTGCCACTTTCCGTAGTGCGCTTTGTAAAACTTCAGCTGCTCGCTGATTTTTTCCAATAGCTCACGTTCCAAGCCTAAAGTTTTCAGGTTGGATGGATCAGGATCTGTTGCTGCACATGCGGTTTTTACCTGCGTGCTCATTTCAATGAGTTCGTTTAGCATCGACATTCTGCGATCCAGATCTGCTTCTGACTGAAGAGTTTCGACCTTGGCGCCCCCGAGACTTTTGAATTCTTCCAGCTTTGCTCTGTATGCTTTTACGGCATCGGAAAAGGCTCGAATCTTTGCCGCTCGTTCTGGGTCTGTAGACTCGGCAATTTTCTCAAAGCTCTGGGTAACCTTTTTGACTTCGTCGGCATTCAAGTATCTGTTTTGTTGCAGTGCGGTTTGCTCTACCGAATCGATTGTTTTGGTTTCTTCTTTTATCGTTTCTGTCTTCGAGCGCTCTTGTGAGCATCCGCTTGCCACCAGCAGTGTGAATCCGAGCGCAATTGCAGCTGAGCGAGGTGCCGCTAATTGAATTCTTTGAAGTGGTGAGTTCACCTGATTTCACCTGTAGGCAAAAGAGAAATAAGGGCCACTTTAAAGGAATTCAGATGCAGTCATATTAAATTGAGATTCTCCATCAAGATTGCGATTTCAGGAGTCTCACTATTTCTTCGATTTGCTTTCGGTGAACACTTTGATGAGCTCCTGCAAAGACTAACCACTTCCTGGCATTCAAGGGGCCGAACCACGGGTGCTTGAAGGTTACGTTTGGATACGCGTCAATCTTTGCGTTTTCCGCGGTGCGAACGAATTTTTCGGTCATTTGCTCAAATCTCTCCAGGAGTCCATCTGCTTTGATTTGAGGATCTGGTTTCATGTTGGCAATTTTGGCCTCTGGCAGATCCGCTTGTCCGCTTGATAACGACAAGAGAACACCTCTTACTGCTGTTCCGGCGATGATCATGTGTTCTATCGCCATGGCGCATGACCAATATCTGGAATTGTCTTCCAGTCCTCGTAATCTTTTGATCAAGCGTTTTTCGCAAAGCTCGGACTCGCTAAGTTGACTGACAATTTGCAACACTTTCTTGGTTTCATCTGCAAAGTTCGCAATAGCCTGTGCATTGTCGATTGTCCGAAAGCGCTGCGGAAAAATCATGTATTTAGCGATGAACCATTCGTGGAATGGCAGCCCAGCACCTGGCTTGCCCAGCGTTAGTGCTGAGCCTGATTGATTTTGCATGGGAATTTCCTCTTTTTTTTAGCGAGTGCTCTTTTTGTAGCCAAACACCACGAAATCGGGCGAAGGACTAAAATCGATATCAAAATAACGCTCGTATCCTCTGCGTTCGTACATCGCCTTTGCGGTTTGCATCAGATTGGTTGTGTGCAGTGTCATGTAATCAAAACCTTGATCTCTGGTCCATTCTTCGCAAGCGCTTATCAGTTCTGCGCCGATTTTGAAATTTCTGTACTCCGGCAGGACTGCCAGCAGTCTCATCTCGGGGTATGGGTTTTTGACAATCTGTTTGCCGATTTTCCACTCATATGGTGCGCAAATAATGGCGCTGCCGACAATACGATTATCTATCAAGGCGACAAGCCGGGCTAAGAGCGCATCTTCTAATATTGTCTTGCGAGTTTCATTCTCGTATTTGGCCCAGTATTCGGGCTCTCGTGAGTCTGCATACTCCCGATAAGAGGCGCGCGTTATGTCCGCCATCTCTTCTCGTTCGTCCTCTGCAGCCAGTCTTATTTTAATCTTGGTTTTCATTCTTATACCGATTTGTTTTACTTGCAAAATGCAAGTGCTTTTATCTTAGTAAAGTTGCTTGCAAAATGCAAGTGCCTGTTAAAATGGATTTATGGCTAATACGGACACCACTCCCAGATCACCCTGCGTCTTCAGTAATGTGCTCGACATTATTGGTGACAAATGGACTTTGCTTATAGTGAGAGACCTGTTCTTCTTCGGAAAGCATGAATACAAGGAATTTCTGAATAGCCCTGAGTCCATCGCTACCAATATACTTGCGTCTCGTCTGCAAAAGCTTGTCTTGGCCGGTATTATCGATGAGATACCTCATCCTGACAGCAAGGCACGAAAGCTCTATTTTTTGACTGAGCGTGGCAAAGACCTTTTGCCAATGCTTGTCGAGATGGCTAAATGGGGTGAAAAACATTTGCCCGAGAGAGAAATCATGCGACCGCTCTTTGAAGTTATTCGCCGCGATCCTGTCGCCTTTCAGCGCAAGGTGCTCAAAGATTTGAAAGCATGGGAAAGAGAGAATCTCGAGTCTGCCTAAAGAGTTCTCGCGACCTGTCCGAATCGTCCGTTCAACGTGTCTTTTGCTGGAATGTTTTTGCTGTCCAGATAGAGCATCTTTCCGCTGTATCCAACAAATACTCCATATGCAAAAGCAAACAGGATGATAGTCGCAATCATCGACATTGTCTGCGAACTTTCCAAAATTGATCTTGTGTTTTTCA
>CAZBOX010000194.1:0-11574 GCA_964493595.1 uncultured Candidatus Obscuribacterales bacterium
CGGCGTGAGGGGTGCCGCGCACATTGGTGTTCTAAGAGTCTTTGAAAGGGAAAATCTTCCTATCGACTTTATTGCAGGCAGCAGCATGGGCGCAATCGTGGGCGGCATGTATGCCGCAGGCGTCCCTCTTGATTCGATCGAACAAATGTTCCGAGACCGCTCACTTTTCAGAGCTTTCGCTCCTCTGCCCGACACCCTCAAATTGCTGACCGTACCAGCATCGGCAGTAGCACGCTCCGCAAAAATTGCACTGGGAATGAAGACTGACTTTATCGGTCTTCACTCGAGCAATAATGTCGCCGACCTCGTCAACAAACACGTGCCGTCATACCGTCGCTCGATCGAACACAGCGAAATTCCATTTGTCGCCGTAGCGACCAATTTGCTGGATGGCAAACCGATAACACTGGAATACGGAAATCTGGGCAGAGCCCTTCAAGCAAGCTCTGCGATACCTTTTTATGTAAAACCGATCGCCATCGACGGCAAACTTCTGGTCGATGGTGCGTTGCGTTCCAACGTTCCCACACTGCAAGCACGCCAGAGCAGAGCCGATATAGTTATCTCTGTAAACGTTGATGAGGAGCTGAAAAACATAGCACCGAGCGAGCTCACCCGCGCCACTCCATATGGCAATCGAATCTTAAGCATTCTGCTTGCTGATCTGGACGGACATCATTCAGATTTTGCCGATGTTGAAATTCACCCGCCTCTAACGCCAATGCCGTTGTACTCACGTAAAACTAAAGATGCAGAGCGCGCAATAAAGGCTGGCGAGCAAGCCGCACAAAACGCCGTTGAACAAATACGCGCACTACTCAATAGCAAATTGGCTGCCGGTAAAAATGACGAAGCAGCCATGGTCAACTTTCACATGTCCGCCCAGTAAAAGAAAAATTCAAGAGAATCAAGCATGGGATTTTTACGAATCCGTGACCAACTTTAGTCACACTTTAGTTTGACACTTACCGTAGGCTCAGGACATTCACGGAAGATGGGAGTAAGTGCATGTCATTACGCGATTCTCTGCCGGCACAGGCAAGCCGCACGAATGCATTAGAAGTACCTACTTTGTTCGAGATGAATATCAATGCCATGCAGTCGGCACAAGACGGGCTGGCAGACTACAGAATGCCGGCGCCGCTGAGCACACGTGAGAATCTTGCCTCTCTGGAGGAAAGAGCACCGAAAGCGAGTGATACCAGATTCGCCAGCTTCATGTACGAAAGAAAGGACGACTCGACTACGGGTACAGGGCTCATTCTTGTGGAGCTAGCTACACTGGCAGTGTTCGCCCGACTGGGGCTGAAGCATCTCTCGAAAAACGGCATCACACTTTTTGAAAGTGCAAGCGGCACGTCCAAAAGCCTGGCGACAAGCATTGAAAAAGCACCAAAACCGATCTCGCCTACATCCATTTCAGACCTGGGCACCGGCAAATCGACTGCCGAAAATATCCACCCGGCGCTGCCTAGAATCAGAACAAAAGAAAGAGAATATTCAGGACCACTGCGAGTGGGCTAGCAAGAATTCTCTCAAGTATATTTATTCCGGGCTTGCGCCCAAGAGCGCAGTGGGTGGCTGCGGCCAGCGCATAACCTAGCGGCACACCGTCACGCAGAAGTACATAGATTTTCATAGCACACCTACCTTTGCCGCAAGCAAATTAGCTTGCGGCGACGAATTTTTTGCAGCGTCTTCGACTGCAGTCGTTGACTTTAGTTTTGGACTTCAGCCTTTAACGCAGACAACCTGCTTAAGCGTGTGGACGACATCGACAAGATCCTTCTGAGCTTCCATCACAGAGTCGATTGGTTTGTATGCCATCGGTGTTTCGTCGATAACATCAATGTCCTTACGACATTCGACTCCAGCAGTTGCTCTTTCGTGATCGGCAATAGAGAATTTCTTCTTCGCTTCGCCTCGAGACATTGCTCGACCTGCTCCGTGTGAGCAGCTATTGAAGCTTTCAGGATTTCCCTTCCCGCGCACGATGTAGGACCTGGTGCCCATTGATCCGGGGATGATTCCCAGGTCGCCTTCCTGCGCACGCACCGCACCCTTGCGCGTCACATAGATGTCTTCACCATAGTGATGCTCGAGAGCAGCGTAATTGTGGTGGCAGTTTACGACTTCAGAAGTAATCTCGAAATCAGGCAACTTGCATTTGCGTAAGGCAGCAATCACTGAGTTCAGCATGACGTCTCGATTAGTTTGCGCAAATTTTTGCGCCCACATCAACGCCTTCCAGTACTCATTGAAATTGTCCGTTCCCTCAGGCAAGTAAGAAAGATCCTGATCGGGCACATCGATGCACCATTTCTGCATATCTTTCTTCGCAAGCTCGATAAAGTATTTACCGATTGAGTTTCCGATTCCTCTCGAGCCGGAGTGAAGCATGATCCACACCGCATCATCCTCATCCAGACAGATCTCAATGAAGTGATTTCCTGTGCCGAGCGAGCCCAGATGCGTAATTGTGTTGCTGCGAGCCAGTTTGGGATGTTTTTCCACAATTCTTTTGTGACCTTCAGCAAGGTTTGACCATGCGTCTTCCACCGCTTTGGGCGCGTTTTTCCAGGCGCCTCTATCATTCGGTCCACCGTTATCGGTGCGACCGTGCGGCACGGCGGCTTCGATTGCCTGTCTTATAGAAGCGAGATTATCGGGCAAATCGGATGCGCGTAAACTTGTGCGTGCAGCGACCATGCCACAACCAATGTCGACTCCGACTCCAGCCGGAATAATCGCCTTTTTGGTAGGTATGACACTGCCAACGGTGGCGCCCATACCCCAGTGACAATCGGGCATGGCTGCGACCCACCTGAAGACAAACGGCATCTTGGTGATATTGCTCAATTGCTTGCGCGCCTCTTCCTCAAGCTGAACGCCGCGCGTCCACATCTTGACTGGCACCAAGCCGTCAGTACGCATGATGTCGTATGTTTTGTCCTTTGGTGTAAAAATCTCCATGTCCGTGTCCTCTAATTGTTTTTATTTCACTGGTTGTATTCCTTTGATTCGGAGAGAGTGGGATTCGAACCCACGGACGGGGATTAGCCGCCTACGTCTTAGCAGAACGTCGCTTTAGGCCTCTCAGCCATCTCTCCTAGATTCGCATATATAGATAAAACAAAAGCCCTTTCGTTTGTGAAAGGGCTCGCTGAATGACTACAGATGCTATTGATCAGTTATTTACGCCTGCGTCATTCCGAGCCCCGTCCCACGGTGCCGCTCATTCTATTTTCGCGATTTTGTTCGCAGCTAGGCGTAAATAATATGTCCATAGTTCCATTATCCTTCTTAGAGACACATTGTCAAGCCACCACAGCAGGTAAAATTACCATATGGCAATAGTTCAAACCGGCAATCCAGTTCTGCGCGCACAAGCGCGCGAACTCACACGCGACGAAATCAAGTCTGCAGAAATCCAGGAATTGATAGAAATCATGCGCGAAGTAATGCGCGCTGCACCCGGGGTTGGTCTTGCTGCTCCGCAAATCGGTGAATCGATTAAGCTCACCGTAATTGAAGATGAAGCTGGTGAAAAAACGAAGATGAGTGAGGACGAACTCGATTTACGCGAGAGATATCCTGTGCCATTTCATGTTTTGATCAATCCGATTCTGACACCAGTCGGTGACGAGAAGGTCGATTTTTTTGAAGGCTGCCTTAGCGTTGCCGGATTCGCCGCCAATGTCGCACGTTATCGATACGTGAACGTAAAGGCTCTCAATGAAAAAGGAGAAGAGGTTTCTATTGATGCGAAGGGTTGGTACGCAAGAATACTTCAGCACGAAATAGATCACCTGAATGGAATTCTCTACATCGACCGCATGTATTCAACAACTTTTACGACCGTTGAAAACAAAGCTCGCTATTGGGATTTGTCAGACAAAGCAAAGACACCCTCGTCATAGAATATGACCTTCGCATTAGTCAGACCGACAAAGTCTATTCTGCCTTCCTATTTAGAAGCGCTGGAAGAAGGGGACTTTTGCAATATGGCGTTAGGTTCATTTGCCGATGAGACAAAAGAAGAGATTGTCAGAAATCCTGACGAATATATTCGCAAGGTCAGCGACGAATCACCTCGAAAAGTCGCGATGCCGGATGGCTCTGAGTTTGTAGTAAATGAACACTCATTGCTGTGGCTTGTTGATGGAGAGCGCTATCTCGGCTCTGTCTCCCTGAGATTCTCCGGAGACAGAGAAGTCATCGAAGAGTTCGGCGGGCACATCGGTATAGCGATAAGACCATCACTTTTAAACAGAGGATATGGCGTCAAAGCTGCGGGCCTTGCATGGCAGCTTGCAGGAGCATACTTCAAAGAACGCGGTATAAATTCAATCTATGTTTCATGCAATCCATATAACCATGCTTCGCGTCGCCTTATTGAACACAACGGCGGACGGCTGGTTAAGGAGAAAAGCGATGCTTTCGGAACAGGGCCAAGCCTTATCTTTGTAATCGATCTAAAGTAGGCTAAGGTCCGTAGAATTCAACAAAGACATCAGTACTCTTTGTAAACATCGGCAGTTTTTGAGTTATTCGAAGTTTGCCCAGCGCTTTGAGAGCGCTTCTCTTATACTCGTTCCTCATTGAAAATACTGATGGTGGACAACCTGTCACCACTGTAGAAACACTCAAATCAGAAATCGACAGATCTTCATTGACTGTGAATTTTGCTTTGGCGTGAAGTTCTGAAGGAATTAGAGTGGGCGACTTCCAAATGCGCCAGAGCGCCTCTCGCAAAGGCACCACAAATTGCGCTACATCTTCTGGGGCGGGGCGTTCATTCAGATGCTCATCGCCGAATCGCACAATCACTCTCGATTCGCTCTTGAATCCATCTGGCTCCACACTGTTCAAACAGTCACGCAACTTTTCCATTGCGTCTTTATCCATATTAGTCTGGTGCATAATTCTATAAAGTGCAGGAGCAGCATCCTCGCCGCCAATATCGGAAATTCTGAACATGGCCAGGTAATACGCAGCTTCGATGATCTTGTCGTAGTGATAAAGGCGTCTTACCAGAGGATCGTCTTCACGATTCATCAACGCCCAGATAGCGATCGTCGCCAGTCCATGAGGGAATGTTTCATTCTCGAAGAGCTGCTTGATTTTTTGCTTAATGGCGTCTTCTTTTTTCTCTGTCCAGTCGATATTATTCTCTTTTGCATATGCCACTATTTGCGCTTCCAGCTCGCGCAAATGCTTATCGCCGTATACGGCAACGAATTTTTTCTTCGTAACCGGCACAGGCAAATCATATGTGCGCTCCTCATCTTTGACAGCAAATGACGGTGGTGCAAAGACTGTCGAACATATCAGCGTTGCAAGAACGATGAATGGTGTCGAATGGCGTCGGGCGAGGCTAGAGGTTCGCATAGAATCTATAAACTTCAAAACTGGATTCCATAACTTTGATTGGTTCATTCTACAGGGTTTGGCCTCGGCAGCACAAAACCCGGCTTGACATGCTTGCGAAGTCCGGTATATATTGGCATTCAAGATCAATCGCGAACCGCGAAAGGAGGCGCTACATGGAAAATGTCATTGCAACACACGGATACGATGCTGTCTTCCGTTGCGCCTTGTCTATGAGCCGCGTTGGAAATCGCTAGATACGACTTTGCGCATTGTGAATCGACGCTCGTGTCCTTTATTTGCCCTCGGTGAAATGCACAGCAAATAAACAAGGATAAGACAATGCTGCCAAAAAATATTGCGGTTCTCGTTGAGCCGCCGTTCGAATGCGGGCGTGTAGTCTCGCAAGACCGTGGCTCGTACGTAATCGCTACAAGCCACTCAGAAATTCGCGCTGAAATAACCGGCGCCTTTCGATACTCAGCACAGGTTGCCAGCGATTTTCCAATCGTCGGTGATTATGTCGCCGTTCTTTCAGATGTTCAAAACGACAGTGCAATGATTCATAAAATACTGCCGCGCAAAAATCTCTTTGCTCGCCGCGGTGTTTATGGCAGCATGGATTTACAGCCCATTGCTGCAAATCTCGATACGCTCTTCATAACAGCGGCAGTCAATCGGGATTTCAATGTACGCCGGCTGGAGCGCTATCTTGTTGCTGCAGCAGGATTCGATGTGCCTTGCGCAATTGCACTGACAAAAATCGATCTGGTTGAGGACGCATCCGAATTCATAAGTTCTGCAAAAGCAGTAGCTGGTGATAATTCCGTCATAGCGCTTTCCGCCCTGGGCGGACGAGGGCTGGATGAATTAGCTCCCTATCTAGGTCAGGATAAAACCATCGCCTTTGTCGGCTCGAGCGGGGTCGGCAAATCTACTTTGATAAATACACTTTTGCAGGAAGAGAGACTTGCAGTGAAAGCTATAAGCTCTCAATTTCAAAAAGGACGCCACACCACGACCAGAAGATTGCTTCTGCAGCTATCAGATGGAACCTGCATCATAGATACGCCCGGCATGCGGGAATTTGCTCTGGCGGATGCAGAAACTGGCGTGGAATCTGTATTTAGCGAGGTGATGGAATTAGCTCAAGAATGCCGATTCCGCGATTGCAAACATCGAAGCGAACCAGGCTGCGCGGTGAAAGAAGGAGTGGACGAGCAGACATATTCCAGCTGGAACAAGCTGGAAAGAGAAGCCGCCTACGAGACGCGCAAAAACGATCGCTTCGCAGCTGAAGCGGAGAAATCAAAATGGAAAGCCATTCACAAAGCCAATAGGCAGAGAAGGAGGTGAAAACGGTGCAGGTTAATCAGCGTGCAGAAAGCAATTCTTGCGCGTTGAAATACTGCGCCGTCGTGCCACCATCAACCACAAGAACCTGTCCTGTAATGAAGGACGCAATCGGCATGGCAAGAAATGCAACGGCGGCCGAAACCTCCTCCGGCTTGCCGATGCGTTTTAGCATCGCCACATTCTCGACTGCAACGCGGAAGTCCGGACTCTTCAAAATTCCTTCAGTAAGAGGCGTTTCTATATAACCGGGAGCAATGGCATTGACTCGGATTTTCTCAGGAGCCCATTCTTGCGCCAGAGCACGTGTCGCTTGATTGAGCGCCGCCTTAGTGACACCGTACATCAAACCGGAGCCTACGGTTCCGATACCAGCAATGGAGGTGATGAAGACAATATTGGCATCGCTTCCTTTGAGCAGCCACGGATGCGCGTCTCGGCACATGGATAGTGCTGAGTTCAAGTTGGTATCGAGCAGAATCTCCAACTCTTCGCTCGACACTTGCATGAATTTCTTGCGAATATTTGTGCCGACATTATTGACAAGGATGTCCAGTCGGCCGATGCTTTCGACTTCCTTGAAAATCTTGCCCCGCCCTTCATCGGTGGTCACATCGGCAGCAACCAGATGAATCTTGCCGGCATAACGGTTGCCACCCGACGCTTTCTCAAGCTCATCGAGTCCGCGCGCCACCATTATCACTTCGGCGCCCAAATCGAGAAACTCTTGAGCACACGCGCGTCCAATGCCTTTGGAAGCACCGGTTATCAGGGCAACTTTGCCATCCAGTGTCCAGCGTTTTGTCATTGCGAAACCTCCGGCTCTCGGGAGCACTAGTATACGCAATTTTCAACGCGGAAAAATTCTATGAACCTCGAAACATGCACTTTGCTTGCTCCCGACAAGCAAATGAATCACCGTAAGTTCCTACATTCTCTAAATGACTGGTCAATGCCGAGAGCACCGCATAGACCTCAGGGCTATTTTGTCCATAAGACTCTTGCGCAGATTGATAGGCCCGCTGGTAAAGAATGTGCTGATGCTCGGGCGCCGCATTCCGCGCAGCGAGAATCAGCAGCTTGTACTTTTCAATTCTCATAGCGGGTCTCCTTGCAATTCCAACAATTTCAACATGACATACAAGTGTGAGGAAACTGTGAAGATCCTGACTGACGGCAGAACAACGAATTTTGTTTCTGCTCCTGTCAGTTTTTACAAAACTGCCTGCAAGGATTTAAGCCTGCCGGGGCGACAGACTACTGGGAATTATTACCGCTGGCGATGCGGGCACGCCTGTCGTTAGCGCGCCTCCAATCCCAGGGCGCCACCGCGTGCGAAGACTTCCAGAGGCCGATTCGATGCTTGCGTGCATCCTGCTCCAACCGGCGCAGTTGATTATCCGTTGGCGCAAAAGAGCGAAACCACCAGGCCGCTCCCCGTCCGACCATGGACTGATTGATAGATCTTTTGCCGACATAGATCTTGCCTACTGTCCGGCCATAACGATCCTTGCCGTGAGACTCGATACGTATCTTCTTTTTGCGCGTTAGTTTCGCAAGTAAATCACGCGCCTCCACGCCATATGGTTGAGCTATCTCGGGCGCATCAATTCCTTCCAGTCGAATAGTACGCCCATCGGAGAGTTTGAGCGTATCGCCATCGTGCACGGAAACTACCAGTGCAAGACTGATGAGCAATGCTTTCATTGAAGAGGAGCTTTCTAGGTGAATCAGGAAAGAGGCATAGACACAAGCGCAATCGACTCGCGAACAATCGAGTCGTGCTGTTCAATCTTTTGTAAGTTTGTAAGGTCTATTCCTTCTTTCTAGAATCGGTGAATAGCAAATGCTCCGCATTGACAAGTGTAAATACGCACCGAGACCCTGTCAAGAACACACTTTCATCTGCGGCTTTGAACTTTTTGTTTGCCGCTTACGTACTTGCTTACATGATGGTTAGAGCGAGGGCATTGTCATGAGCAGAAGAGGGAAAAGTCTATTTCCGTTTCCTTTCAAAAACCTTGGTGGCACAAGGGTGAATGTTCCGGAGCAAATAACAGGAATAGCAAGCTGGCAAGCGCAATTCAAGAAAGCCGAGGAAATCTATTACTCAAGACAGAGAAGAAGAAAAAAGAGCTATCTGGCTTTCGAAGAGCTTGCTTACAAGGCTCTTTCCATCGCCAGAGACGAGCAAAACCTTGTAGCCATAGCAAAAACACTTTCTCTGATTTCAAGATTTCAATTTGAAATTGGTCACGACGACTGCATTCAAACACTCAGACAATCAATCGTCGCGGCTCAAGCAGCATACGGCGAGGAAAGCAAAGAAGTAGCCATTCAGATGTCGGGGCTGTGTCTCAAGCTGGAAGAATTGGGAATGACTCAGGAGGCTGATGAAGTAGCCTGGCAAGCATTTCAAATGATGGAGAAAAACACCACTTGCAGCGAGCAGATTTCGCTCAATGATGCAGTCATTGAAGTGGCCCTTGCTTCAAAAGATAGCGAAACAGCAAGAGAAGCTGCTTTCAAAGGGATCAGACTGACAAAGCTGCATGTCGGGCCTGACACGGTGGAATACGAAAAACGGCTTCAATACTATGAGTCTCTTATTGAGCCGTAGTTACGAATCAACCGGCACAGTCAGGAATGCGTATCCGCGGTGGCTCGGACATTGAGGGAAGTCTCGAGCCACCTGTGATATTTTTACACTCTCTAATTCCAAGGTTTCCAGAACACTTGGAATCCATGAGCGTCACAACCAATTCTTGCGGGCACCCCCTGATGCGCAAATTATTTCGCCCCTTCGCCGGAGCCATGCTTTCCACATTCTTGCTGGGCAGCACTTTTATCGGTGCCGCCCTGCCGGCCAGTGCCGACTCAACAGGCAAAGCACAGACCGACGCCAACAGCGTGGATTCTGACGCGGACAACACCGCAACAAGCTTCGCCCATGAGCCCATTCTGCACCCGCTTGATCCTCTGACAAAAGCAGAACTGGCAGAATCCGTGCGTATCTTGAAAGAGTCCGGCAGATTCGCCAAAAGTGTTTCACTGGTATCACTCAGTCTGGCCGAACCAGAAAAAGAACTAGTTCTGAGTTTCGACTCGAAAAATTCAAACCTGTCAAACAATCAGATAGAACGCAAATCTATCGCTGTTTTATACGGCATTGATACCAACGAAACCCATGAAGTCATAATAGATTTGAACAGCAAGAAAATCGTGTCCGCCATTCAGCGCAAGAATGTCCAACCGATGCAGCTGGAGGAAGACACGCCGCTCGGTATCGACATTCTCAAATCCAGTCCAGCCTGGATGAAAGGACTGGAGCGTCGCGGCATCAAAGACATGGACAATGTCCATATGGAGATGTTCGTCGTCGGAAATCCCGTGAATATCAATAATCCTCAGGGCGACCGCTTATTGCGCGCCTACCCGTATTATCGGGTCATAGGCGATAACTCTTTCGGCGAACCAATCGAAGGTCTGTCGGCGCTCGTCAATCTGACAAAGAGAAATTGCCAAGTCAGCGATTCTAGGGACATCATTCCGCTTGCAGGCATCGCATCCAATTATTTCAATCAAAAAAATATAGGAAAATTGCGCACGCCTTGCACACCACTATTGGTATCACAACCGAACGGTCCTTCTTTCTCACTGGAAGGACATGAGGTGAAGTGGCAAAAATGGCGCTTTCGCTATGAGTTAGATTCACGAGAAGGTCTTGTACTTCACTGTGTGGGTTATGAAGACGATGGAAAAGTGCGTCCAATCCTGCATCGCATCAGCATATCGGAAGTGTCCGTTCCTTATGGTGCGCCCGGAAAAGACTGGGTTTGGCGCTCGCCTATCGATGAGGGCGAATACGGGTTGGGACGCCTGACCACTACTCTCAGGCCGGGTCAAGAAGTCCCGACTTACGCAAAAACACTCGACGAGCCCTATGCCAATAGTGTCGGCACAATCAAGATCAAGACCGGCGCGCTGGCGATGTGGGAGCAAGACGGCGGAATTCTCTGGGAACACCATGACGATGACGCCGACCGCACTCTTACTCGACGGGGACGTCAACTAGTGATTGCCCATATGTTCACGTTAGGCAATTACGATTACTTCACTCAGTACATCTTCAATCAAGATGGATCTTTGGACGTCAAAGTTACATTGAATGGAGACGTGCTTGCGCAGGGCGTTACTGAAAAACAGTGTCAGGTCTGCGCGCAACAACCGGATGAGGAAGGCAAAATCACTCCCAGGGGCGCGGAGCGATACGGGACGTTGATGGCGCCGAATATTGTCGGTATAAATCACCAACACTTTTTCTGTTTCAGAATGGACTTCGATGTAGACGGCACGAAAAATAGTCTCTATGAACTGAACGTGAGACCGCTGGCAGAGAGTCGCGGGCACCTGGAAGAGAATACTTTCACTCTCGAGCGATCACTTCTTCGCAAAGAAGAGGAAGCAGCAAGGGATTTGAGCGAAGTTCAAAATCGCTCCTGGAAAGTTGTGAACCAGAATGCGCCTCGCTATCTCGGTCACCCACCGGGATATTTGATTGCACCAGGCACCAATGCTTATCCATATAGCCATCCGAATTCATACAACAGAAAGAGAGCAGGCTTTCTGCAACACCACTTCTGGGCGACAAAATACAAAGCCGACGAAATTTATGCAGCTGGAGATTATCCGGCTTCCAGCGTCGGTGGCGAAGGATTGCCAGCCTGGGTGAGCTCGGAGTCAATAGACAATGAAGACCTCGTCTGCTGGTATTCAGTCGGTATCACCCACACCCCTCGCGTGGAAGACTGGCCGGTCATGCCTTCCGCGACCATGGGGTTCAAAATATTG
>CAZBOX010000195.1:0-11398 GCA_964493595.1 uncultured Candidatus Obscuribacterales bacterium
GTGCAAAAAAAGATTCTGAACAAAAGTCTTCAGAATCAACAGCTGCATAGAAAACTAAATCAAAAGGTCAGGCGGGGGCGAAAGCTCCTGCCTGTGCCTTTTTCCTTTTCTCATTTCTTTCTATGTTTCTCTTCGTGGCATGCGCGCCGTGCCCCGGCGCTGTAGCTACCCGGATGACTGCGGTGGAGCTCTCAATTACCAGTCGTCGTAATATTCGCTCCAATCACCTGGTTCATGCATGATTTTCCTGCCGTCGCTCCTTTCCTCATAAGGTGAATAGAACATGTAATAGCGGTCAAACGGCCGACATGGCTTATCAACAATGAGTTTCCAGGGGATGCCTGGTTCGAGTGCATAAGCACCAAATGTTGTGAAACTCACTTCCGGAATCTTTGCTATGTATTTGGGAACCAACTGTTCCAAGTTCTCTGGTGTTGTGTGTTTCTCTTCTTCGAATTTCTTTATTGCTGAGATCAACGGACGGGCGTGCTCAATGACTAGGTAAGATTCGAAGTCTTGCAGTTTATATAAAAGAAACTGACCGGCAATTACACAGACAAAAGCAACAATTGAATACTGAAGAATCAATAGAGCCTTTGGTCTTACCTCACTAAACGCTAGACAAAGCAACGCAGCGCAACTGAACAAGAATCCCAGTACTAATGTTGAAACAAAGACAAAATATCCAACAATCGGACCAAATGCTAATGCCCACACTAGCTTTCCGAGCATTCCAATCATTTCGCAAGTGACTGGAATCAAGAGAAATATTCCAGCCCAAACTGGCAGCAGTAAACGACGGAATTTCAAATTGACATTTTCTGTTGAATTGATAGTCATCGCTTGATGCCGGTTTGACAATGGCATCCTACAGAACTTATGCAAGAAAAAGTGGAGTAATTACCCTATGTTTAACGCACTGACTATCGTTGAGGCTTATACGGGTTAATGCCGTGTTCTCTGAGTGCTTTGCGTTCGGCGGCGGCACCGGCTCTATGAAATTCCTTTTCTTCTACTTTTATATCGTTTCGCAGTCGTAGAGACCGACTTTGACTATTTGTCCGAGATTGCCTGTCCAGAGTGGATTGTCTTCATTTACTGGGATTTCGACGTAGGCCTTCTTTCCGTTAACAGGTTGCAGAGACCTGGCTTGCACATATCTATTTCGAAAGCCTTTGTGCTGTGGTTTTGCTATTGAATAGTCATTGCCAGAGGCTCTTTTGAGTCCGCCGGCATCTCCTATATAGTCGTTTGTTAGTAATTGAGTTGGGCGTCCGAAGTCATCTATGTAGACGAAAATAATTCGCTCCCAACTAGTAGCAAGAACCATTTCTTTTACCTCTTTAGACCATAGGAAATAAGCCCATAGGAAGGCATTTCCAATCGGCGTTTGCTGCGAATTTTGCTCTTGGTTTGTGACCCGCTCGAGCTTCGTATATCTGGCTGCCCGCTTCTCTTCTGCCCGGCGTGAAGCCTAAGCGAGCCAGCCCGTGGTCAAGCCCTAGAGAACCGGCTTGACCACAGGACCCGCTGGGCTCGCTTTGCGGGCAGAGGGGCAGGCGCTGCGCGGGCAGCGGGCTAGAGAAGGGGGCTGATAGATGGATAAGGGAAGTGTTGCAATTGTGGGCGGTGCCGGAGTTGGGGAGCAGGGACAAGAGAAGAAGAGGCAGCGCGGGGTCAGGCAGTTGGCTAAGCACCTTAAGTACATGGTGCCGGAAATTAGGTTGGCGCTGATACGGGAGCCGGAGAGTAAAGCCTTGCCGGTGCAGTGCCCGCAAGACGTGGAGAAGTTTGTCGAGCCTTTGAAGTTCTACTCTGAAGAGAACTTTGTCAGCTTTTTCCTCAATGCAAGGAATGAAGTGACCGGTTATTTCATCGTGTCAAAGGGCACTGTGTCCGCTTCTCTGGTCCATCCGAGAGAAGTTTTCAAAGCAGCTATTTTGGCGAACGCTTATGCAATCATTGTCGCGCACAATCACCCAGGTGGTTCTTTGACACCAAGCCGAGAGGACCTGGAGACAACCGAGCAGCTAATCAAGGCGGGGAAGCTTTTAGGGGTAGCGGTTGTAGATCACATCATCGTGTCGATTTCGGGGATATACAGTATCCGAGAGCATCGCCCGGATTGTTGGAGTTAAGGCAATTGCCCGCCCGAAAGGGCGGGCTTCCCTTACAGTTTCAAGCCCGCACGTTTCATCCAAACTGCTAGAAAAATGAGACAAAGGATTTCAAACAATATGACCGCGACTGTGTACCAGATGGCGAACTGGAAGCCAAAGCGGTTGTAAGCCCCGATGAAACATGCCGGTGTCGCCATCGGAATCATCAGCAAAAACATTCGGAAAGCAGGATGCTGCGGCCACTTAACTTCAAACGGCCACTCGATATACCCTGGAATCAGCATGAGGCCAAATGGCAATATTGCATAAAGATCATGCCAGCTGTTAGTAAGATCCGCATAGATCGCTGACCCTGCGAAAAACAATATAATGACGACCCGCATGCGTACTGCATAAACGCGCATCCATTCTTTAAATTCAGTATGTTTGCCCATGCGATGCGGTTACCAAAGAGAATTTAAGCTCTGGAATCAGCATACACAAAGCTGTTGGAAAGAAAAAGACACGCCGTTCTGCGTGTCTTTTGGGATACCTGGGGGCGCTGCTTATGCTCTATTTTGCTTTTTTGGGGCTCGATGTAACTGTGTAATTAAACAGATTATTGCTGGCTCGACGGTGATTTTGGTCTTTTTTCGCCTGCCGATTCTTTAGCACTCTGCTTCAACGCTGCTTGTTTACCTGCTTCAAAGCCTTCATTGTAGGCTGCTTTACGCCCCACTCCCCATCCAAAGCAAAGTCCTGCAATGAGAACGCCCAGGATGACGCTGTAGATCGCAAATGCCCTCATGTATGGGATGAGCAGTTTGCCCAACGGGCGGTGTTTTGCTTTTTGTACGAGTCTATTGCCTGTCATTTCCACGAATGACGTGCCTGCCCGCTCGTAAAAGCCCTTGCATTTTTTGAAGACACTTTCGACAGGAATTGACGATGCTGGCACATGTACAACAAGATAGCCTGCCGTTACCTGATCTTCATCCGGAATGCAGAAAAGCTCGACGCCTTGAACAGCCGGCGCCGTAAGTTGGTGAATACACGACTGTATGCCACTTTTGAATGCAGCGACATTGGCGATCGGCTTGTATGACTGAACGCAATCTTCGCCATTTTCGTTTTCAGCGCAATAGATACCCCAGACTAGTAAACCTCCTCTGGTATTGGCGAAGCCTGATAGCGCCCTGGCGAGGTTTGCTTTGTCCTCTGGTTCCAGTCGCCCATCGCCGTTTTTTGCTAGTTTGAAATCGAGAACCTCGTTCTCAGTGTCCTTTCTGTCAGCCAAAGCCTTTATGAAAGCGAGTCCCCCATTTTTAAATTGTTTGAAAAGTCGCCTGGAGTCGCGTGTTTCAAGCATGATCGCTTTCTCTAATTGGGCAGACACAACATTTTAAGGCATACCCACTGGGCCTATGGCTGCAATCACAAAAAGCGAAGGCGCCTAATCGGCGCCTTCGCTTAGCGCTAGTTGGTTCTCTCTATTCGAGCCAACTGCCATCAAAGCCAATCACGCCTGTACTTTGTTGAGCACCAGTTCGAACAAATTTGCCGGCGTCATAGTTCTTTCGAAAGGCTTCGAGGATTCCCAGCATCGCATTGCGCAGCTGAATTTTGTCATTAGCCTTCAGTCCGTGATCTGCTTCAAAGACGTCTAAAGCGACGGACAGATTTGAGACGAACGCCTCATTAGACTCTGTGCAGCGCTCAAACAAGAATCTTTCTCTGGTCACAAGCTCATAGACTTGAGTTCTGCTTGTGCTCTGTGACATAGTCTGAATGCTGCCAAACAGCTGGGCAATCTCAGTGGAAATTTCGTCGATCATTATTATCACCTGCTCCTCGTTAAGGCAGACATGGCGGTCGGAGCAGCCGCCAGCAGTCCCTTATACCGAACGCACACAACGTGCGTCCTTATGTTCAGAATACACAAATCTGGACGTCAATCAAGTCTCTCGAGATTGTTTCTCCGTCAAGGTTTTTGGCGTGTATGTGTTGTATATCTGCGCCATTGTCTTTGGTGGCGATCTTGCATACAGTATTTGTGATTTTGAGTCATTTTCGCAAGTTCTACGCCTTCGCTTGCCTCAGGGCATAGCAGCGGGTCCGAATTCCTGTAATCTTCAGGTGGCACAGCTGAAAAAACGCCTCACATTGGTGGCTTTCGAGCATGTGGAATCTGTGCTTACAGGGAATCCGCCTTCAAATGACCGTCGGTAAGGATCCTGGTCAAATCTGCAACAGGCTCATGGAATCTTCCAGGAAGGTAATATTGAGCGCTGGTTCCATAGATGTTTTCTCTTGACCTGACAAGAATTCATATTTTCCAAAGCGATTTATGTGTTCTGTCTGATATGGGCTGAAGCAGGCAACCGCCTCCTGGTCTATAGCGTGTCCATCGTCTGCCATCTTCTGCAGTGCTTCGCTCATCGTCACCAGTGTGTGCAATATCACCAGATTCGCCACCAGGTGATTGTATTTAATGATCTTGCGTTGCTCGTCTCGCACGTTTTCGGCAATGATGCCTTTGCCACCGAAGAGCAGGAAGTCGGCGAATTGATTGAAGCGCTCGCTCTTATTGGTGGCGACCGAGATTATTCGGCGGACATCAATGTCAGAGATGTATCGCAGAAGAAATTTTGTACGGATCACTCGACCTAGTTCGCGAAAAGCAAAATACAGTTTGTTCTTGCGGCTGTATGTTGCCAGTCTTCTGAGAATTGCTGACGGTGTGATTTTACCAGCCTTAACCGAAAGAGCGACTCGCAACATGTCCGGCAGCATTGTTTCAATTAACTTCCAATCGATTTGCTCTGAAGCGAACAAAGCGTCAATGTGTTCGTAATGAATATCCTGATCTGGCTTGTAAAAACGCAAGTCTTTCCAGTTACGCATTCGCGGCATTAGTTGAATTCCCAGCAAATAAGCAAGACCGAAAATCGGAGCACTCTGACCTTGTGTATCGGAGTGCACTGTGTCAGGTTGCACTTCCGAAGCATTCTCGGTGACGAAATCCAAGATGTAGTGACCTTCCCACGAGCCACAGGTGCTGAATCGGGAGAAAAGTGCAATATAGCTGTCGGCAACCAGATAATAGCCGATGCCACCATATCCTCCGTAGCGAATATGGTATTCAGACATGAGGTTTTGAGGATAGAGGTCCCACTTGGTACCATCTGCTGATGCAGTTTTTCCAAGTCCCCACAGCCTTTGTAGAGGGAAATCACGATAGGCATTTATGACAGTGACAATCGCTTCGTTCAACTTCTGCTCGGTTACGTGGCGTTGGTTAATAAACGAAATCTGTCGTCTGTCCAAGATCTTCACGGAACGTGCCGTCTGGGTGGGTCCGAGATTACAGCCATAGCAAAAGTTAGTTATCACATATCTCTGTTGTGGATTCTCAATCTTCGCATCCAGCCCAGAGATAGGACCAAAGTGTCTAGTCCAATTGAGCCATTGGTCGGTTTCCCAGAGAATGTTCAGAACATCATTCTCTTTCATGTACTGTTTGAGAATAGCTTCGAAGGATTCCAGCCCTGGAGGTTTCGGACTCGCTGTCAGCCGCTTGAGTGTCGGTTCGCCATTTTCGATTGCCAAATACTCGTTTTCAGGAAACCCTCGATCTGCCTTATTGGCAGCTATTTTCAGTTCCGTCTGTAGTTTTTCAACAAAGAGCTTAGCATCAGCATGGATGCCGGCCTGCTCAGCAAAAAGTTCGATAGCGTCCTCATATTCGGCCCAAGAAATGAGCTGCTCGCGGTAGTCCCGATACTTGTCACTGAGCTGAATGCAGAGGTCGCCCGACTTGAGTTCATTCATAATCTGAGTGAAGATGCAAAGCTCGAAGTTGCGACGATGCACTCTGTCGAACAGTGCATCTGGATTCTTCTTTCCAGTGATAAGGGGCATCCAGGTGTCGGAGATGAACGACAAGTTCATATCAGTCGGCGCTGGCAACCATTCGCTGCGGCTGGATTTATGATCAAGAACGAATTTCATAGCGGAGATCACGGACTGATCCTGACAGGTAGAAAGAAGTTCGACATTTTCAAGGAAGCTGAGGAAAACGGCTCGCTGACTCTTATAGAAACCCGGTAGAAAAGGCAGGTGATTGTTGCCGGCGAGCAAGGAATGTTTTTCGCACTTCTCTATAATTGAATCGACGTCATTATTGAAAACGGCTCCAATAGCCTCTAGCCGTTCGGATGCATTGCCTTCTTTCTTGTATGCCAGTGAGACACCATGTAAAGTTGAAATGAGTGCATCTGTCTCGGCCGCCTTGTCAATTCGATGCTGATTCAAAGCTTCTTTGGCGCGAGAGTGCATGCGCTGAACGAGCCGAATGTACATGTCGGTCACATCATCGAAAGCTCGTCCGACCTGCGCCAGAACAAGGGCAGCTGCTAGAGTTAATCGTTTAGGTTCAGCAAAATCTCTCATGGATGCAACATCAAGGGATCGCGCCTCTGCGGCGAATTGATTGACTTTCACGTCAGGAATTTTTGAGAATGCTTCGGCACGCAAACCATGCTCGAGCAAAGTGTGGAGATGTCCGAGAAAGTCTTGCAATTGTCTAACGCTGGGCTTCTTGGGCTCGCGTTTTAGGTTGTCCCAAGTTGTCTTGGAGTATCGCTCTGATCGCTCGAATAGTGCTCTCAGTGTATTCTTGGCCTTATCAGAAAGAGATTCACTAATATGTTTGTAAAATTCATCATTGGTGCGTTTCCGGGCTGCCCAAGCGATTCTGAGAAGACTGCCGTATGCGGGCAGTTCAAACCGTTGTCTAATAAGTTCTTCAATGGCAACGTTTATGATGTCGACCAGGTCGTCTCGCGTCGTCGCCGCTTCCAGACAGGCTTTCTTAGCAGCACCGCGAGCATCCTCGCCGTAAGCTGTTACTCCGAGAAAGTCCCGAACTAGTGTTTGGTGAACCCATTTGACCCGGCTGCGATCATACTCTTCAAGTCTGTCGAGATCAGGATCAGCTGCAATCGTCTCAGCAATGTATTCGATTATCCGATCCGGAATTTCGCTAAGACAAGGGAAATGACCAAGGCGCTGAAACACTTTCAACCAGACAAGAAGCCTTAGGGTCTGACGCTCATCATTGGTGTGCGCCCACGCAAATTGCTTTTCCTCCGCGGTGGGCGCAAAGATTCGCTCCAAATCTTTTTGACTTGGATTGGCCTTAAAGCGAGGATATGCTGTATCGCTGATGTTTGGCATGAACTCATCACAAACGCTCGTTTTTGGGGAGATGAAGCTTATGAGAACGGTCGGACGAGTTATGGCGTTTGGCTTCTTCTCAAAATCCCTTCTTGAATCCGATCGGACACTATCGCATAATCAATATGAGTTTTGAGAAGTCCGAGAGAAAATTAAATGCTTGTTGGATATGCCAGAGTGTCACGTGAAGATCAGAATCTTGAGTTGCAGTTACAAGCTTTAACTGAAGCAAAATGTGAGCGCATCTTCTCTGACAAGAAAAGTGGAGCAAAAAAAGCGAGAAAAGGATTGGAAGATGCTCTATCCCATCTGCGTTCAGGCGACACACTGGTTGTCTGGAAACTTGACCGGCTCGGCCGGACGGTAAAACAGCTGGTGGATTTGGTAGAGGAACTGGAAGCAAATGGAACCCAGTTCAAGAGTCTCAAGGACAATATTGATACCACGAGCAGTGCTGGAAGGTTTTTCTTTCATTTAATGGCAAGTCTTGCCCAGATGGAACGTGAGCTGATTGCCGAAAGGACCAAAGCTGGGTTGGAAGCAGCGAGAAAGCTTGGTCGCACTGGCGGCCGTCCCCGAACAATGACAGATGGCAAAGTTCGGTCCGCAAAAAAGCTTCTTAAGAGCGGAATGGCGCCGCGAGATGTTGCAGCTGATTTAGGAATTTCAATGGCAACACTTTATCGCTGGATTCCTGAGGCCGCCTCACTAAGCGAATATTCCACGTAGGCAGTTTCTATTTCTGACTCATTTTAGTTACCAACAAAAGAGCTTTAACATTAAATGTCGTCATGCGGTCTATCCGTGACATATTGGGTGAGCGTAAGATCGAAAAATCTGGCTCCTGAAGGAGGACATCTGCATGTCGAAATGGCGGCGGTTTGATCAGGCTCTGACAGCAAAACAGGCATCCCAGGATTCCAAGAAAGCATCAATCAGACCCTTAACGCTTGTCGGCGCAGTTGCCGCATTAATCTTTGGAGTGGGCATTGCTGCCTATGCAGCCAACGACCTGCTTCATGGTCATATCGTAAGCGAACGCCGAATCCAGGCTGCACCTGTTGGCTCAATCATGAATAATGTTGAGAAAAATAGTCCGAAGGGCAGGAGCGCTAGTCCAAAAACATCAGATTTAGTGCACCAATATGGTGCGGCAGCAGACTCGCCAGCCGTAGCTGCCGCCATTCGGAAAGCAGAATCTGCACCGAAAGCAAGACAAGCCGCTGATCGATACGAGGCACTTCAACATGGTGTCTGGAAGCCGGGAGCAGATCCAATGCTCGCCATCACGCACGGCTACGTTCCACCGAATATGGACCCACAACAAGCGCGCATGCTTTATAGCGCGTTGCCGCATCTGCCAAAATCGCCCCGAACTGGACCGATGACAGCAGAAATGTCTGACAGGCTCGCAGGTGGGCCACCAGACCCTTCACCTTTCAATCAGGAAGACATAAGGGCAGCAAATCAACAGATTGTGGAAAGCCACATGCGCCAGCGTTTTGGCCCTATCTACGTTCCTGCACTGCATCGCGATCATAACCGTGTGGTTTCCCAAAAGGATAACCAAATGGGCCTGATCGAACCCGAGTATAGTCTTGATAGCGGAAATGAAAATGGTCCACCTCAGTCTGTTCGAGAAATGACCGATGCGGTCGGGAATGTGGTTTCTCAATACAGCTACGATTCATATGGAAGGCAAACTAAAATTGGCGGCTCCGGTCCTGATGCTGATTTCGGTTATGCTGACATGTACGTGCATCAGCGTAGCGGTCTCAATTTGACACAGTATCGAGCCTACAATCCAGCTGTGGGCCGATGGCT
This sequence comes from uncultured Candidatus Obscuribacterales bacterium, assembly GCA_964493595.1. GTDB lineage: Bacteria > Cyanobacteriota > Vampirovibrionia > Obscuribacterales > Obscuribacteraceae > QKMZ01. The sequence goes on from CAZBOX010000195.1 coordinate 9,162, forward strand.
GAGCCGCGATCCTGTTCATGAGCTTGGTTTCAATCGCAGTAATGTGGCTCAAGGAATGCTTGAGCCGTTGGAACCAAGTAGCAATTCAAGCGCCAGTAAAATGCCGTCTCTTCGCCGCTTAGCAACAAATCCCGTCATTTATGCGCAGCTTGCTGCCATGAAAATCCCTAAAGTTGGAAACTCCCATAAAGAGCATAATCCCTACACATACGTAGTAAACAACCCTGTTAACTACAGCGACCCAAGCGGATTGATGATGGGTGGTAAAACAAAGTGTTGTAAGGTGCCACCGCTTGATGATTTCACCACGTTGGGGCAATGCCTCGACTGGTGTTATGAAAATTGCATCAATGATTATGAATATCAAAACTGTTGGGCTGCATGTTGGGAGCGTTTCGGTCCGAAGGGATTTTAGATCTAGCACGTGTCAATGGAAGATTGTTATCAACGCGCAACGGCACTTTTAGGCAAAGGTCAAAATGACCCGGCGTTTCTTGCGTTCGTTGAGGATCTTGGAGAACATCCCGAAGTAATGGCAAAGACCGCTAACGGATGTAGTCATATATTTCGCAAAACAGGATTGCAAATGACTTTCTATGCACACTCAAATTGTTTTGCGTCGATTTTCTTTCATTTTTGCAGTGCACAAGTTCAAGCAGGTACCGTTCAAAAGTATCAAGGAACCCTTGTACACGGAATTGCTTTTGGCGACAGTCGCAATGATGTCGAGAAAAAGCTCGCGATGAAACCCTCAACCAAACTTGTCCAGGGTCGAACACCTGATGAGCCCAAAGATCTATGGGACGAATATGAATTAGGGCTCTTGAAGTTAAGATTCTTATTTCCAGGCTCAAAAGACAGTCTTGGAGCTTTGTCCGTTCATTATGCTCCTGCAGACATTTAACTCTGAGCAAATTCGCATGATACTCACGTCACAAACGGCTATGCGCAAATTCAATCTAGGAAGCTTTGTCTGCCTTTTCTTGATCGGTTTGATTTTCACAGTTGCAAAAGCGCCCTTCGCTTTCTGTGCGGATAATTGGACGGATAGAGGCATGTCATATGTCCAAGCAAGAGATTATTCAAAGGGGCTTGAGTGTTTTCATGCGTCGTTAAAGGAACGTCCTGACAATTGGCAAACTCTTCAAAATATTGCCAACTGCCATATGCAGCTTGGGCGTTATCAAACCGCAATAACGTTTTTACAAGAATCAATAGAGGTGGGCGGTTTACACGCCAGTCAATGCAAAAACATGGCTGCGGTTTATCAACGACTTGGTCAGCCCGAAAAAGCTTTGTCTTGGCTGAGATTGGCTTGCTCTGTCGACCCAACGAAAGCAGGTGACCCCAATGTACAAGCTGCCATCAGCAAACTGCAAGATCCAGCAAACAATCCAAAAGGCTCAGTCAGCAGTGTCGATTATTTGTCGAGCCTGACTTCCCATAAGGGGTGGATAAAGAAGGCGATGCCGCTAAAAGTGTATGTGCGCAAGAACATACAAATTCCTGCCTTCTATGAGGAGTTTGCCCGGATGATCGGCGAGTCGTTTGATCAGTGGTCTGCGGCTACTGATGGCGCTGTTTCTTATCTCCTGCTGACGAACCCGGAGGGAGCAAATATCATTTGTGATTACACCGATCGCAAAGAGCTAGTTTCTTCTCAGCATGAACTGGGGATCGACGGTACGGCAGAGATGCTTTTGAAATCAGATGGTGAGCCAGGTTCTGCCAACGTTGTAGTTCTAGTAAAAGATAGCCCAAGCGCCACGGCATTCAGAAAGCGCCCGATGCTAATGCATTGCTGTTTGCATGAAATCGGTCACGCGCTCGGGATGCATGGGCATTCGCCAAACAATCATGACGTGATGTTCTCAGCTGCTACCTTGACCGGTCCAACAGTGCTAAGTGAGCGTGACAAAAATACGATTCGGCGGATTTATAAGCCGTAGATGACCGACTGCCAAACGAACTATTGAAAAGAGGCATGCCCCCGCGATATCTTGCTCATGATTTAGGCGTCTCAACTGCAATACCATATCGTTGGAGCCCTGAAGCCGCGTCCTTAGTAAATTGAGCTGCAAGCCAAGCGAGGGTCGACTCTAAAGTGCTGCAATGGCCGCCACTTTTCCCGGCTGTCAGGAAGCTATTGCATTTTTGATCAGGATCCTTACCGTCGGTCCAAATCAGGTTGAACCTGAGCTGGAAAAGGCTCTGGATAGCATGGTTCAGCTAAAAGG
>CAZBOX010000196.1:0-11361 GCA_964493595.1 uncultured Candidatus Obscuribacterales bacterium
TAGTAGGGATTGAATGTCCCAGAAGACGGTCAATTATAGGAAAGGCGACGTCGTCCTGGTGTCATTTCCGTACACCACGGATGAGGGCACGACTCAGACTAAGCGTCGTCCGGCGGTCTTAATCTCCAACGACTACAATAATTCAAGACTGGATGACGTGCTCCTGGTTCCACTTACCAGCAACACGACCCGCGCGGCGCGGGAGCCCACGCAAGTCGTAGTCATGATGAATACACCGGAAGGCCAGGCTGGCGGTCTGAGACTGGACAGCGTTATCGACTGCACCGTAATCGCTACGATTCCGAAAACTCTTCTGGTCAATAAGATTGGCGCTTTTCCGCAGGAAACGATGGAAAGGGTAGATCAATGCCTGATGATTGCAATGGCGATCGGGCGCCCAATCTATAAGGACAAGCCACCGGGTGGACCGGACGAAGACATGCCTGAAAGCGCTTAGGGAGCATCTCGAGGAAAGGTGCTCCCTAAACGTTGACACGCATACAAATGTATGTATAATGCATATATAGGAATTTTGGCTCCGCAGCGAACAGCACATCGTTGGTTAATCGGGTGAACGATTAAACGATTGATTGTCGCAGTGGTGGCTCCTATGCGCGAGTGTCGCCCGGGGCCCTCGCGCAAGTGAAACTCGATTCTTGCGCGCTCTAGCGGGCAAGAATTTGTGCTGGAAAAATTAGTTCGCGTCTCAAACGGTTGTAACTATGACCTTTTCGCCGCTTTTAACCTGAAGCAAGTTCTGCGCGCTCGCTTCTCTCGCGGCGATTTCGAGATAACCGTGGCTGCCGCAAAGCACTTGTGCCTCGCCATCGTCTATGGTGCCATAGCTGCCGGATGCCAATTTGAGAACGCGGCTGCCTATGCGGATTTCCTTGATCTTTGATTTTGTTTCAGCGCTCAAGTTTGTGATTAGATTGCCGTATCTATCTACATAAACAATCATGCCTTCAATCGAGCCGGCTTCTTCTTTCGGCTCCAGCCCTTCAATCGTTACAAGCGAATGTTTATCAACTTCCATCGCCAGGTCTCTCAACGCGGTACCGCTCAGCAAGCGGGCTGCCACCGGTGCGAAAACGTCGCGGGCATGAAAGGTTCTCGAGACTGATTGTAGAAAGAACTGCGGTTTCTCCAGTGCGTAAGCCTTTTTGGCACTGGTGATAAAAGGCGTGAGCAGACCATTATCAGGAGCCAGGATTATGCCTTCATGCAGCTCCAGCGCTATTCGTCTTTGTGTCGTCCCGACACGTGGATCCACGACCGCAATATGAATCGTGCCTGCTTTGAAGTAAGGCAGGCTGATTTTCAACGACCATGCGCCTGCTAGTATGTCGAATGGCGGGATCTCATGATTGAGATCAACAATCAGAGCTTGCGGACAACGGCTCAGAATAATACCTTTTACCACTCCGACATACGGGTCTTTCTGACCGAAGTCAGTCGTCAGAGTTACAATTCGGCAGTCATCATCATTCATTAGTGAGCGATTACAGTGGCGGTTGCAAACTCGTGTTCATGGCTAACGGATACTTCAAATTTTGTGAGATTCTGCTTGGAAGCTACTTCTAATGCGCGTCCGTGCAATCTCAGTGTGGGTTTGCCTGAGCGTTCACGCACTATTTCTACTTCTTTCCAACCAACACCGTACCATCCCGTTCCCAAAGCTTTGACCGTAGCTTCTTTAGCTGCAAAACGACCAGCCAGCCTCTCGAACATATGGTGCCTCGCGCTACTTACATGTTTCTCTTCGGACTCAGTCAAAATGCGCTTCAGCAGCTTATCGCCAAAGCGCTGATAAGATGCTCGGATTCGGCTGACAGAGCAAATGTCCGTGCCGATCTTGATATTAAGGTCAGCCATGCTTTCTCCTTGTGCCCGCTCCGTCATGAACGGCTTTCTTTGTCGCCGCGTGTGCCATATAGGTAGACGATCTCCGGTTTGGATAGCGACTCATGCAGCTGGGTGACGGTCTTCTTCAAAGTCGGATGCTGGAAGTCAGGCGCAATTTCCAGAAGCGGCACCAGTGCATATGCTCGAAACGGCACGTTGGGATGCGGCACCCTGAGCTCTTCTTCTTCCACAACTGAATTGCCGAAAAAGAGAATGTCCAGGTCGATTACCCGTCGTCTTTTCTCGCCGGGCACGCAATCTTTCAGTGTTTCTTCCTTGCCGTGCATCATTGCCAGCCGTTTTTCGATATCAAGAACCGCATCCAGAAGCGCCTTGCAAGATAGAGTTGTCTCTACGGAAGCGACTGCATTTACGAACCATTTGTCGTATTCGACGCCGATCGGTTCAGTTTCATAGAGGCTCGAGCACTCCAAAACCTTGATTCCGCTAACGTCTTTGAGCATCTGCATCGACTGCTGGACGAAGCCGAGCCTGTCTCCTTCGTTAGAGCCCAGACCAATGAAAGCCTGCGTGCGCTTTGGATTGCCGCGGAATTTTTGTTTTTCGGACACCTTTTAGACCTCGGAGCTTTTTAAAGCGCACACATTATATACAAAAGGCGCGTCGAGTGTTTAATATTCTCGTTTCCAATATGCTGATTTGCCTGAATTCCAGGTGCCACGCGGCTATAATAGGCGCCAGGTAAAACAGTCCGAGCTTACACAAATCGACCCCTTGCGCTGCTGTGCACTCAGGTCGAAGGAGAAGATATGAACATTCCTCCCGATCGCAAAAAGATTTTTCAAGCCATCGAAGATAGTCCTGTGGCTTACAATCCTACAGTCATCGAGACGACCGCGCGCGGTGAGCGCTCCTTCGATATCTTCTCCAGGCTTCTGAGAGAACGGATCATCTTCCTGGGTCAGGGAGTTGACGACGTGGTCGCTTCAATAATTGTCGCCCAGCTTTTGCTTCTAGAAGGAGAAGATCCAGAAAAGGACATTCGCCTTTATATCAATTGCCCGGGCGGAAGTATCACTTCTGGCTTTGCTATTTATGACACTATGATGCACATCAGAAGCGATGTTTCTACGATCTGCCTGGGACAGGCAGCGGCCATGGGCGCGTTCCTTCTCTCTTCAGGTGCCAAAGGAAAGCGGCTTGCACTGCCGCATTCTCGCGTGCTTATGCGTCAGCCGATGGGGGGGGCCGAGGGACAAGCATCGGACATCGAAATTCAGGCCAAAGAGATTTTGCGCAAGAAGAAATTGTTGGTTGAACTCTTTGCGAAGAATACCGGTCAATCACAAAAGCAAATCGAGAAAGACAATGACCGCGACAATATCTTGACTCCTGAGGAAGCCAAAGAGTACGGCATTATCGATGAAGTCATTGCCAGAGAAATGGTAACGACCTAGTCTATTTATCTGTGTTGTTTTCGTCAGCTTGTGGTGGCTCGGTGTCTTCTGCGCCGAAGTCGGTTTTGCGACCGCCGCCCGATGAATACAGTTTTTCTTTTCTCTTATCTTCTATCGCCTGCTGCGCATCGCTGGATTGTGGCAAGCTTTCATCTTTGCAGTTTGCATCTTCGTTGCACTGTCTTTCGCCATTGCTCATTTTCTTGTCCTCTCTATGCTTGTAAAGCAAGACAGCCGGGTGCAAGAGTAGTTCCCGTCCGTCTGTAGACCATTACAAGACAACGCTCAGTAGTAGAAGCAAACTGGCATTGCTTCTGCGTCCTTCAATTGAATATGGCTTTGATGACTGATTCGGTATCTGCCAAGGTTGCAAAAAGATGATCTGGACTGTGAGCTTCCAGTTCCTCTTTTGTAGTTCTGCCTGAATTGACGGCTAAACTTACAGCCCCGTAGTGCTTCGCGCAGAGAACATCGAAAATGCTGTCGCCGATAACGACAATTTCTCTCGGCTCGAAGGTTGTTTTGAAATGCTTGTCCGCTCTGAGTTTTGCAACATGGGGCAGATCCAGCCGGCTGGCTGAGTCGGAACCATAGGCTCCGAGCGGGAAGTGATGATTGAGTTTGAAACGCTCCAGCTTCATGCGAGCGCCTCTTTCTACGTTACCGGTAAGAAGTCCCAGAAATGCATTTTCCATCGTCGAGAGCGCGGCAAGGACTTCCTCTACGCCGTCGTGAACGATGTAGTGTTTGGTTTCTCGGATTTCCTTATCCAGATGTTCTAGATATTCTTCAATCATGGATGGAATCGCGGATTCGATCTCTTCTCTAGCAAAGCCGGCTTCGGTCATGATCTCAGTCAGTATCTGGGGATCGGTTTTGCCCGACATCGAAAGTTTGATCGTGGCCGGGTCGATATCATATCGATCCTTGAGTACCTTGCTGATGGCGCGCCTTCCTGCGCCATCAGACGTAATCATGGTTTCGTCAATATCGAATAGAACTAGTCTTTTCAGCATTCTTCAGGCTAGGCATTGCCTGTAGTGTCAATAGCTGGTGGTGGCGCCGGCAGTGCCTCATGCGTTTCAACATCTTCGCCTTCATAAATGCGAATCTGGTCGCGACCGCTATTCTTCGCGACATAAAGTGCTTTGTCGGCTCTCTCAACAAGCTCTGCTGCGCTGCTTGCCTGTTTAGGGAATGAAGCTGCACCGATTGAGCAAGTGATTCTGCCCAGTCCAGGTACATGGCAATTTCTAATTTGGCTGCAGATACGGTCAGCAATAAGGGCCGCTTCGAATAGAGATGTTTCCGGCAGAATGACGCCAAATTCTTCACCGCCGTAACGAGCCGGCGTGTCGCCAGAGCGAAGAATTGTCTTGAGAATCGACGCCACCTGGCGGATAGCGGCGTCGCCTACCGGGTGTCCATAATTGTCGTTGATCATCTTGAGCTTATCCAAGTCGACCATCAATAGAGAGCAAGAAGTACCTTTTCTCTTAGCCAGATTGAGATCTTCCTGCAGGCGATTCTTGAAGTAGACATGGTTGTAGAGTGTTGTAAGACCGTCAGTGATTGCCTGATGTTTGACGGTTGCGAACAGGTGAGCGTGTTCGATAGCCACGGCGACCTGGTCGGCAATGGCTGCTACCAGGCGCACTTCGGTGGGTGTCCACTCTCTTGTTTTTTCGGTCTGATGGACGACGAGCAGCCCTACAAGCCGGTTTTCGCTGACAAGCGGCGCAGCGATGAGGGAGCGCGTACCGTTCTGGTCCAGGAAGTGGCGGAAAGGCATTGCCCTGGAATCTATATCTATGTCCGTGATTACGGCAATCGGAGCTTCTTGCACTGTGTTTGCGTCCGCGGGCACTTGCAGAAGTTCTCCATCTTCCGTTTCCACGAAAGTGGCATAACCTTTGCTCAGTCGATCCAGGTCGATACCTAGAATGGTATTGCGGCCCGTCATCACTTCGGCTCTCAACTCGGCTGGAATCATCGGCTCGAGTTGATCGTATTCAGAATTAGGATTGAGCACTTCGCCCGTTTTTGCCTGGAAGGCTTGCACAGTTGAGGCAAGCAGATTGGCTGCTCTTGTAGATTTGATTGTGGGTGCGTGAGCGACACGGAAATCCAGCTGGTCTGGATAGAGGCTGACGCCTTTGACGCTGTCCAGATGCCCTGCATGGCACTCATGCGTCACGACCAGTGGACCTTCATTTCTGGGCTGTGCGATTTGAACGCGCTCGACTCCCAGAGCCTTCAGTAATTCGCCCGTCACTGTGTTCAGGATCGTGTCGAGGTCCAGTGAGCTTCTCACTGAGCGGACAATATGATTGATGAGGATTTCTTGTTCCGCCATTTGTTTTGTGCGGTTATAGAGACGGGCATGTTGCATGGCCAGCGTTACCTGACGGGCAACGGCTTCGACCAGTTCCAATTCGTAATCCGTCCAGACGCGCAGCCTGTCGCACTGGTGAACGAGAATGATTCCCAGCGGTCCTTCATTCGTTGTGATCGGGCAGGCGATCAAAGACCGCACCGATTTCCAGTCCTGAGACTGCTCGCCTGTGCCGTTCTCAAAGAGAGGAGTATTGACTCCGTCGTCCAGCACATCAAGTGAGAGTATCGACCCTTGCTGCAAAATCAGTTTGAGCACGCTGTGTTGAGTAATCAGAATCGACTTATTGGCCAAGTCCGTTCCACCCTTTTCCGGGTCGGTCCAGACATAGTCGAACATCAGCTCATCATCGGAAGTGTCGAGCGTGCAATGCGTATCTACCAGAGCCAGGCAGCAGCGGCTGGAGCCCAATGCTTGTCCCAATTCACGCACTGTTGTATTGAGGATTTGATCCAGATCAAGCGATTTACGAATCGACTCGGAAACTTGATCGGTCATATTCTTCATGTCCTGGTTCAATTCCAGGCGAGCAGCCATCTGATTGAAAGCGCGGGCCAGAAGCCCGAACTCATCTCTGGCCGGCACATGAACGCGCTTGCTGAAATCACCATGTCCTATAGCCAGCGATTCTTTGACCAGCAAACGTATGGTGCGTGTAAAGTGAAGTGTCGCCCAGAGAGCCAGTCCCACAGAAACTACGACGCACGAAACGGCAATTGCAGTGAGAAGAACCAGCCAATCATGTGCTTGACCGTAAATCTCACTGACGGGCACACCAACCACAAGCAACCAGTTTGTCGTGGGGACATGGTCGAATGCATATGCTCGTGTCACCGGGTCGGCTATGCCGACTGCTTCATAACTGCCTCTTTGTGCTTTGGAGCCTGCAGTTACTGATTTAGCTCTGGAAAAGTCTTTGCCCTGCCAGTATTCGTTCTGTAATGTGCGAGCGATTACTCTCTTTTGACTGTCCACGACAGCAATAACAGTGTCGCTGTTGTCGCTCAAACCATGGAATAAGCTGAGAACCGAATTGAGGTCGACTGATGCCAGCAGTACGCCCTGATTCTTTACGGGCACGACTACGAGTACCGAAGGGTCACCGCAGACAGGCGAATGAGTGTAGCCGGATACCGCAGGTATTCCGGATTTTTCAACATTGGCGATGAATTCTTTGGTGGGCGGGTCTAGAGTTACCGCGGTGGTTCTCACCTTCACGCCGTTCTGACCGCGCTCGGCAGCAGCTATCAACTTTCCGTCTTTGAGCAGAGCGAGGTCGTGCCACTGTTTCTCTGCTTTGAGAGCTGTTTCAAAAATCTTCTGGGTGGCTTCGGACTTTCCGCCTCGCAGAGCTGCCAATTGGGCAATGGCGCCTGCGGTGTCAATCTGAGTTTGAGTCCATTGGTGCAAACTGCGCACGGCAATCGCGGCCTGGAAGGTGGTGGCTCGAGACGCTTCCATTCTTAGGGTCTGGTAAGACTTATATAAGGTGAAGCTGCCGATGGCGATTAGAGGCGCAGCCACTCCTAGACACAAGAGGAGCATTCTTGTGCGGATACTACAGGGATTGGATAGCGATCTCAGCAAAGCCAGACCTGCTGTTTAGCGGAGTGATGTATTTCGGGTTTGCCCACCAGAGCCAATGATTCCAGTGAGATTATAAGTGTTATTTAAAAGAGTAAAAGAGTCTATTTGTTTTAGAAATGACGTTTTTACTAAAACGGGTGGGGAAAATACGTATTCAATCAGGTTAACTTCTTTGTCGTGACCCTGCCAATGCTCGCTCTTGAGCTGTTTCTTTCTCGGCTGTGAGAAGACATTCAAAGGCTCTATCCGTATCGAGAGGCACTTTGTTTTCCAGGTCTAAAGTGAGGCCCATCCTCATGGCCACAAGGATTTCTTCACCTGCTTTCTCCTTATTGCCCTGGCGAAGATAGACATCAACTTTCACCATCCGTGCCACCAGGCATTGTTCGTCGAACTCGAGGGCGCGTTCGGAAAGATTGATGGCATCTGTCAATTCTCCGTCTGCAAAGGCTGCACAGGCAGCCGCTGCCAGCAATGTGCCTTTAAGTTCGCCGTCTACATTCGGATAGTTTGAGGTTAGCAAAAATGCTTGTCTGGACTTTTTGTACTCTCGGCGGCGATAGCAAAGAATCCCTTCAAGAAAGTTTGCATATAATGGATGGCGATACTCCGACTTCAGTCTGCCGAGCAAACGTTTTGCCTGACGGCGCAAACCGGCTCGATCGTAGAGAAGTCCTACGCGAAAGGCTAGACGAGCGCTCTCTGGGCTGGCGTGCCAGGTCGAAATCGCCCTTCTCAACTCATCGGATGCAGCCGGTCTGGTCAGCTCAGAGAACCACAAACGCACCCTTGCCGTTCTCATCATCCATACATAAAGCACGGCCAGAACGATATGCACCGTAATCAGTGGCATGCGAGCGGCTTCTGGTGCCATGGTCATGGCCAGGCTCCACTTTGTGCCGCCAAAGCCGACGAGGGCGAGTATGGGCTCGGCAATGAAATTGAGACCCAAAACAAATGCCGCGGTATATCCGATCACAGTCGAGAGAAAAGGATGGGGGCGAAAGAGCATCGACGGCAAAAGAAGAAGTGCCAGAATGCACTGCACTATTTCTCCGGCAAATAGAGACGGTATGACGAAACGCGCCGAGGGCAGCCCGGACGGAACAGCTTCATATCAGATGAATCCATAGGTGAAGCTCTTTATAAAACCGCCGAGAAATTCGGTGGTCACAGTCGTTGCCCGCAAATCGAGGAAAACGAATAGGGGGAAGATGACGAAAACTACCAGCCGCCAGGCGAATGCCCGGTCCTCGTCGTTCAAGTCTTCTTTTGCAAGCCGGTAACGTTCAGTCCACAAGCGATATAGCGTGCTTGCCGCTATTACGGTTGTGAGAAGCGCTACGCACCACAGGTAAACCTGATTCATATGAGTTGCGTGTAATGTCTAAGCAGGGTTTCCAAATCGGCTTGTCATTATAAGTGGGAGCCAGTCGTCAAGTCTGAAATCTAATCACTCCTTGGCAACCGCCCCTTGTTTTGCAATCGCCAGTTCACGAGGGATCAGGTCAGGCAGTGAGAGATCCAACCATTTTCTCTCTTGTGCGGAATAGAGATCGACTTCTGCTCGATCGTAAAGACCAGCTTTATTAAGTAAAACGGCCCTGTGAAAAAGTCCGTCTCCCACATCTGGAAGGACCTTTATGGCCATCGTGTAGGCCCAGACCGCATTTCCCCAGCGCTCGGTGTTTTGCAGCTTCGATTGCGGCACACGCAGAAGGCGCTCGTCTTCGGCCAGACCGATGGCGATGAAAGCCTTGCCCCTCAATAGCGGTTCGGCATCTAAATTCTCTGCCAGTTTCTTGAAACTTTCTATGGCTTTATCAGTGTGACCCTGAGCGTGGCGCACCCAGCCTTCAAGAAGAAAAACGTCCGGCAGTCGAGGGTCCTTATTACGAGCATCGCTCACGCATTCGAGCGCCTGATGATCGAGTCCGGCCGTGTAAAAAGACCATCCAACTTCCAATATGTGTTCGGCCGTGGGGACACGCTCGGCTTTCATCTGAACAAAATGATGTTTTCTTGCCCAGCCAGGATTGGTTTTTTCGGCAAACCACAAGCGCAGTTTCTGCGAATAAACGCAAAAGACCATCACTGCGACCGTAAGAGCGTGGGAGACGCCAATGGCTATGACGGCACCGCGCTCAGGGCTGCTGTAGATTATTCTCCAGTCTCCATAAAATCCGAAAATCGACATAATCGTATAGAAGATGAGCGTTTCGCCGATTGACCAGAGCGCTGAATAAGTGCAGAGCGCCACCACCCATGGTGTGGTAGCCATGACTGCTACCCAGAGAAATATCAATCCGGTCAATACCTGCATTGCATTGCCGGCCAGGAATATTGTCAGATATTGGGCTGAATTGAAGTGCCCGTCAGGAGTTACAGAACCCCAGAGAATTCCATAATGAAAGTCGGAAATCTTGCCGCCCATTAGCAAGATGGCCGCGACATGACCGAGCTCGTGAATCATCACCACCACGGGCAGTATCAGGAGCATGGACGCCTGCTTCAATACGTGCCTGTCGACGGATGTGAGTTGATCGTCGACAATTGATGGCCAGCCGCGTTTTAGCTGAATCGCAGTATAGATCATGATTGGAATCATGAGCCATACAGTCAGGTCGTGCTCGTAGAGCCAGTTCACTTACTTGCCGAAAAACTTGACCAGAATTATCGAGAGACCGTACAGAGCTACCAGTGCTGCCATGGTTACCAGCATTGAGAATGCGGTTGGATCCGGAGTTACCACAGCAGCTAATACTCCAGCTGCCAAAATGGCATATCGCCAGAATTTGAGCAGATGCTTCGAGGTTACCAGACCGGTGAATGATAGTGCGCAAATTACCAGCGGCAACTGGAAGCAAAGACCCATATATAGAAGAAAGGAACTGACCAGAGATATGTAGAAATCCAGTCGCTGATTGACTTGAATGACTCCTTCGCCGAAGCTGGCGAAGAAATGGAGCATGCCGGGCAGCACGCAGAAATAAGCGAAAGCCGCACCAGAAAAGAAGAGAAGCGGACTGCAGATGATAATGGGCAGAACAATTTTCTTCTCGTTCTTCGTCAGACCGGGGGCTATGAAACGGCAGATTTCATTGAGAATAAAGGGCGCTGCGATGACGATGCCTGAGTAAAAACTGACTTTCAAGTAGACGAGAATCGGCTCTTCCAGGGAGAGGGCTTGGAACTGAATATTTCCTGCTGGTGCTTTGAGTATTCTCAAAATGTCCTTGCCAAAACACAGTGCGAGCGAAATACCGATCAGCACAGCGAAAAACGAGCGAATGATGCCCATCCTGAGCTCTTCTAAATGCTCAATGACTGACATTACGTGACCTTCGCCGTCTTTCTCCTCTACATTTTCATGCGAATCAATCTCGTCCGACAAGAGAGACAGCGCCGTAGACTCGTCTTTGACATTCTCTTCAGAGCTAAGCTCCAAACCAGAGGCGAGTGCCTCTGTCGAGACGCTCTCGATGGGCATCTTCGGTTCAACATTTTCAGCTTGAAGGTCTTGTGTCACGTGCTTTAGGAGTAAAGAGAAGTTCTAATCATATTCTTTTTGATGAAATGAAAGCAAGCGCAATGCCCGCAGCGATTGCAACGTTCAAAGATTCTGAGCGCTCGGCTATTGGAATGGCAACGACGCGGTCTGCTTTTTTCATGTCTTCGGCAGACAAGCCGTTGCCCTCGTTGCCGAGCACGAGTGCCAGACGATCGGGAAAATCTGAGGTCCACAGGCTTTCTTCGGCATTTTGATCCATAGCAAGACTGGTTACCTCATGCGCTCGCAGATGTTCCAGAACCTCGTCTAATTGCACATCAGTTACGACGGGCAGGGCAAAAAGCGCGCCCATTGCCGAACGCACGACTTTGGGGCTGAATGGATCTACGGTGCCCTTCGTAAGAACAATTGCAGTGGCTCCAAAAGCTAATCCCGTCCGCATTATCGTTCCTAGATTTCCGGGATCTTGCACCGTATCCGCCACTATGACAAATACATCTTTAGGCTGCAGGACTTCATTCAATTCGGATTTCATTGTCCTGGCA
>CAZBOX010000197.1:0-11325 GCA_964493595.1 uncultured Candidatus Obscuribacterales bacterium
GAGGATTGCTTTACTGGCTTCTTCCGGAGTTTTGTTGATGAGGAAATTTCCGTGATAGCCATCATCCATTCTGATCAATGCGTGGCCTGGATCTTTGCTGCCGTGCCAACTATCGATCATCTCTGGTTTTTCATCTTTGTCTAGAATCGAGACACCGCCCAGTTTGCCTCGCACTTCCGACCAAAGTCTGCATTTTTCGACCTCGGTCAGATTCTCCATCTTGCCGATATCCTTCATGATATTGGAGATGTCGTTGAAGCTTATTTGACCATCCTTCTTGCCATCGGGCGTCAGTCCGTCTTTGTACTTACTGATTAAACCGTCCGCCTGGCTGTTTACTTGCTTCAGACGCCAATCGGGTATCGCGGAAAAATCCACGGGCAGCTTAGCGATTTTATTGTCGGGAAAGCGATGAGCCTGTCCTTTTTCGTCGTAGGCAACGACGTTGTCGACCCCACATTCCATTTTTTCGCGTACGACTTTGCCGTTCTGGGAAATAGTAGAAATTACGTCGTTCTTTCCGTTGTTGTTAACATCACGGCAGACCACGCTATCGCCAACGATGACCGGCGGACCATTTTGGCCATCGAACTGTTGCGTCGCTCGGTTCGAGCCTTCCTGCCCTGCGGAGGCGACTTTCAGAGTGGCTCCGAAGTCCTTCGGATTGCTGCGCAGCTCCCCGCCGAGTTGCAGCTCGTTAGCAGGCACCGGATTGCCAATCCGATTCTCTACTGATTCTTTGCCTGCGCTGGTTGACATAGTAAAGTGATTCCGAACACTCTGATCACTTACATACCCGCAAACGCTCCAATGGTCACGTTTCTTGGCGATTTAATCTAATCGTCTATTCCGGGCTATATTCGGGACGTTGTTTCGGAGATTTTTCGTCAACCGTTAAATGCGGCATTAATTCCAGAAACAGCTCATCAATTGTTTTTGGATTGACAATCACTTTCTTTGCTCCGAGGTCTCGGGCTTTTTGGCTGTCGCTGCCGTTTTTAGCGATGAACAAAATGGGAATTACGCCCAGTTCTTCGTCAGTGCTCAGTTCCGACAGCAAGTCGAAGCCGGTACCGTTGATAAGTTCTTCATCGGTGACAATCAAGTCCGGCATGTTCTTGTTTGCCAGATAGAGGGCAAGGGACAAATCCGCAGCTACGACTACGTTGTAATCCAGAGACCGGACGGCTTCTTTAGTCAGCTCGCCTATTCGTTTGTCTTTGCTGGCGATTAGTATATGCCTGCTCATGAAAGTTGGAAACCTGCTGCCTCTATGCTCTTTCGCTTTAGTCCGGCAGAGACCAGATGCGAATTGATTTGTCGTTACTTCCTGTCAAAGCCTGCCGGCGATCCGGCGTAAATGCCTCGCTCCAGATGCCGAAATTCAGCCCTTTGAACTCAACTAATTCTTTGCCCGAGGAAATTTCCCAGGTGCGAATGGTCTGGTCCAGGCTGCCTGTAATGGCGCGGTCCGAGCCCTCTACGAAAGCGACTTTTACCACCCAATCTTTGTGCCCGTCAAGCGCTTGTGTCTTTTCTCCCTTTTCGACATCCCAAACTTTTGCGCTCAAGTCGCGGCTTCCCGTGAGGATTTTGGCGCCATCTCCTGATACGGCTACTGAGAGAATGCTGTCGCCGTGCGCATCAAGCGAGCGGATTTCTTTCTGTGTGCCGAGATCCCAAATTTTCAAAACTCCGTCATCAGAGCCGCTCACTGCTTTGTCGTTGGAGAGAAATGCCACGCATCGCACTGGTTGTGCATGCCCGACCAGGGTCATAACTTCTTTTGCATCTGGCAGTGAGAGCACTTTGGCAGTGCGGTCATAACTGCCTGTAATCGCGCGTTTGCCATCGGCAGAGATGTCCACGCTTGTGATCAGATTGGTATAGCCGCGGAAGCAAGCGACCTGATTGCCGCTTTCGACCTCGAAAACGCGCACGGTGCAATCGTCCGAGCCGGACACAATGTATTTCTCATCAGGCGTAAAAGCTACGCAGTTGACTTGATTTGTGTGTCCAGGATACATGCGAATCTGTTTGCCCTGGGTCATATCCCAGAGGCGAACAGAATTGTCTGCACCGCCGGAAACAGCTTTCGTGCTGTCTTTCGAGCAAACAATACTCTTTACCCAGTTAATGTGCCCATTCATTTGTTTCAGCTCGGTTGCTGTTTTTGTTGGGGCAGAAGATGCATCGTAAGAAGAAGTGTCTGTTTGGCTGTCGTTTGCAGAAGGCGTGCCGGCTTGTGAAACCGTGTCGGCGGGGTTTTGAGTGGTTGTGCTCGCTGCTGCCGCAGATGTCGACGGATAGGTTGCGACAGCGGGTTCTGCACTTGCCGCAGGAGTCCCGGTCGATGAGGGTACTGTGTGTTGAACCGATGACTCGGTTTGCGCCGGAGCCTGTGATTCTGTCTTTGCGACGTCTCCTGCAGGTACCATCCAGTCCGGTTTCGGTTTGGTCGCACTGGCGGTCTTCGCAGGCATTTTGCTTTCCATGTCTGCGATGACTTTATTGATGCTCTCCTCTTCGCTGGTGCGTTTTTGGAGTTTGTAGAGTTGCGACATCAATTTCAATGTCTTCAACACATGCTCATCTTGCGGTCCGAAAAGCTGCGCTTCTTTCATGCAAAGAGTCAACTGCTTTTCAGCTTCCGCTAACTCGCCAGATTTCAAAAGGCGATTACCGAGGTCATAAAAGGTTTCCCAGGCAAGCGCATTGCCTGCGGCCATTGCTTGCAAAGCCGGCAAGAATGTCATTGTCGAAGCGAGGATGATGTAAGTGGCGCTGCGCCGTTTGGTGGTCCATCGAGTTGAATTCACTGGCTGTCAAACCCCTCTGGTTCCGTTAGCAGAATCTCCATATTTTAGCCGGTGGGTATTTTTTCTTCCATGGATCTTGGCGGTATTTGAAGAGCAATGCCTCTGCTCTAGTATCAAATGTGGTGGCTATACGTTTTCCTTCTCCAAGCCTGGCATATGCTGCTTTTGTGTCAGGTTGGCGTAAAGTTGCGAAATTTGCTTGAACAATCGGGTTCAATCCCCGACAAAATGCTTTCCATCGGGTATAAAAGAATTGAACATATATTGACGGCGGCGCTGGTTGTCAGGCGGGCGTTCTGGCAATAGCTGCAAACAAATCTGATGAAATCGCCTGGTTAGCCGTGAATCGGCCGTCGATATTCAGCAATCCTCCGGGAGGAAGTATGGAGAAAAGGGTCTTTGGCAAAACCGGTATGGAAGTCAGTGTGCTTGGCTTCGGCGGAGCAGAAATCGGTTTTGAAGGGGCTACTCCGGCATCTGTCCGGGAAATTCTCAGTGCCGCTCTGGATGCGGGTTTGAATGTCATCGATACGGCTGAGTGCTATATGGACAGTGAAGAGTTAATCGGAGAGGCTGTTTCGTCGCGCCGTCAGGATTTTTACCTTTTCACCAAGTGCGGGCATAAGTGGACTTATACAGAGGAAGCTTGGGGCGCAATTGATATTGCCGAGAGTCTCGAGCGCAGTCTGAAGCGGCTGAAAACAGATTATGTCGATCTGCTGCAGTTGCACAGCTGCAGTAAGAAAATTTTGCAGAAAGGCGAGTGCATTAAGGCTCTCCAAAAAGCCAAGGAAGAAGGCAAGGTTAGATTCATCGGATACAGCGGCGACGGCGATGATGCCTTGTACGCAATTAAAACGGGTGCATTCGATGTACTGCAAACGTCTTGCAGCATTGCCGATCAGGAAGTTATTGAAAAACTTTTGCCGTTAGCCGGCGAAAAGGGCATGGGTGTGATCGCCAAACGTCCGATAGCCAACGCCGCCTGGCGCTATCCCAGCCGGCCGCAAAATAATTATATTCATGAATACTGGGAACGTTTGCGAGATCTCAAGTACGACTTTATCAATGGCAATGCAGATGCCGCTGGCGAAACGGCTCTTCGCTTCACACTTTCTTGTCCGAACATACATACAATGATCGTCGGCACCAATAAGCCGACTCGCTGGTTGGAAAACGCCAAGATCGTCGCTAAAGGAAACCTTTCGCAAGCCGAGTTCGACAAGATTCGTTCGCGCTGGAAAGAAGTGGCCGGCAAAGATTGGGTCGGCCAGGTCTAGCATTCGCGGTCTACGGAATGATTCCGTGCTCGCGCATCACTTTGTCCATATTTTCGTCGATCTGGTGAGATGTTTTCTTCTCGATCTCAGCGCCGTGTGGAAGCAGGGAAACTTTCAACTCGCTCATTCTCCTGGCTGCATCCTTTTCGCCGCGGTCTGTGTGCTGTTTTTCCTGAGCTTGAATTTCTTTGAGAATTCGATGTTTTGCCTTTTCGGTTGAAACTTCCAGAAGAGGGACACACGCTACCACCCAATTTTCTGCGCTGGAAAGGTCACCGCTCTTGCGCGCCAATTCTGCTAAGAGAAGATAGGTGTTGAGCCGGTCTTCGGGTGTTATGCCAAAGCAGTAGTCTTGAATGTCTAGAATTTCCTGCAAGTATGCGCCCGCTTCTTTAAGATCGTCCATCAGCAAATTACTGCGCACCATGCTGGAAAGAGAACGCACTGACTCAGGGTGTTTATAACCAAAAAGCCGCTCTGTCAGGTCCATCTCCTGCTTGCGAAAGCGAAGCGCATCAACATATTTACTGCGTTCTTCGAGCATGTCCGCAAGTTGCTGGGAAAGTTCCCTCAGCCGAATCGACTGGCGCGGATCATGTTCTTCAATATGCTCGAATTCGCGCATGAGCAAGTCCAGCTGCGCATCAACGTTTTGCTTCGTTTTGTCAGGTGGAGCTTCACCTTTCAGTTGATTGATGCGATTGGTCAGTTTCAAAATTTCATGCGGCGCTTTTGTCTTATCTTGTTGAAAGAGAATCAGCGCTTTGTTCAGCAAATCTACGGCTGCTGCCGTTTGACCCATCTGCAAATACACCTCGGACAATGACTCGAGAATACTGATGGAAAGTGGGTGTTTGGCGCTTGGTTCGCCGACTAGATTGAGGGCTCTGAGAAGTAAAACTTCGGAGTCGTTGATTCTCTCCATCCTCTTGAGCAGGTCGCCTAGATCGAAAAGTGACTCGGCAAGGGTGGGATGTTCAGAACCGAAAATTGCTTCCTTCTTCTTAAGCGCTCTTCGCATCAGCGTTTCCGCTTCGGATAAATTGCCGAGCATTACTTCTGCTTTTGCGAGTTTTGACAGCAGGTTGGCCATGGATGCGCTTTTTACTTCTCCGGCTGCTTTTCTGAGAACTGCAGCTCGCGAGAAGAAAACCGCAGCACGGTAAAATTCTTTGCGCAGCAGATAGACATTGCCCAGTGCTTCCAGAATTGAGCTGATAGCGAGATTGTCTCTGGGTGAAGCGCCTTCGAGCGCATTCAGTGTTTCAAACAGAATCGATTCGGCCTCGGTGTACACTGAGCGTTTCGCCAGCAGTTCTGAAAGCCCTTTGGCGGCTTGAGCTCGCGCTGCATGAGCGGACTCGTCCTTTTTGCACTCTTCGAAAAAGGAGCGAAAAAGACGCTCTGCATCAGCCAGGTGTCCTAATGCCAGAGCTTCTTCTGCTGCCTGCTGAAACTGTTTCCAAGCCATAGAATCAATCAATCGCCAAACTTATGCCGACAAGAACTCGCACGCCGCGACTGCTTCGCATAGCATGATGTTAACACGGCTCGCAGGTGCGAGCCGCAATTGATAAATAGAGCTTTCGGCTCAAGCTTTCGTTTATCTGTCGCTTATTGAAGCCCGTTGGAATATGCTCTTCCACGGCACGAAGGAGGATCTGCGCAAGGATTTCCGCGCAGCCCATTGCGACCGACGGGGTGCGCCTGATCGTCCATCATTTGACCGGAATAGAGGGTCGTGGGAACGGCAGGTGCGTAAACTTGCGTCTGCTGCATCTGCTCGGGCATCATCAGCGGCGCGCCCGCCTGAATGTACTGTGGTTGCATTATGCCGGGCTGGGCCATCTGTGGCTGCATTGCGGCAGCTTGAGCATAGGCTGCTTGCTGGTCGTCAGGTACGGCTATCGGTCCGCCGTTAGGTAAACTCTCCATGGCATGAGCAGCGCCGGGCCCGCCGTGGTCGACCTGGGCGGCCTGCGGCCCTTTGTTCATCATTCCTACTGCGCCACAGTAGACGAATGTTATGACTCCGCCGATGAAGACGCCTAGCAAAAGCAGGATGATTTTGCTGAGGACTTCTCCGTTATCTTCGGTTGGTTGCATAAGACTCTTTGCTCTCTACTATCTAAAAAGGAGGATCACGAACAACCTCATTTTATTGGTGCAGTTTGATTTGGCTATGGTGAAAACCGCAAGAGCGCAACTGGAGCAGCCTTCTGAGCGGGCTGGCTGTGTGGTTGAATGTCTGTAAGTCTTACTGCGTGGGCAGCTCGGGCACTTGTCCGGTGAGAACGTGCTTGCCGAATCTCTGTTTAAGTCTGTCTCAGGCGTTGAACAAGGCGAGCGGGCACTGGAACAAGAACTGTTTGATGCTCGGTGCCTCTTTTACGTGATCCCACATGGCATTTATTGCGTTGTTGCGCTCGACCCCGCCCGGGGCGCTGTCGGCCACGAATGCCGCAGCGACGGCATTTTCAAGGCTTGGGGCAGCTTTAATTCCGGCATCCCCAATGGATGCTAATTCGTTGGCCATGTGAAAGGGATCTCACAGGTGCATGACAACTGATAGATTACCAGCTGCTGGCTCTTTTGGCAGCTTAATTCTTCCAGAGCTCGGATTTGCACGCAAAACTAGTCGTTCCAGTTGATGAATGTCACATCGACCGGATCGTCGGTATTAAGTACTTCCAGGTTTGCGCCGAAATGGAGCATCACTTGTGCTTTTGCCAGCCCGCTCAGCATGTGCGATTCTTGTCCACGCGTCGGAATTGCTGATGTTGACCCGTTTTCGCTGCGCCTGAGAGTGCCTCGGACAAAATCCAATCGTCCGGGACGCTTCTTGAGGGCAGAACCGGTTGATAGACGCAAGGCTTCGTCCCGGTAAAACTGTCCGCCGGCAAGTTTTCTCAGCGCCGGTTTTACAATCTGGTGAAATGTCACCAGAACAGATACGGGGTTGCCCGGAAGCCCGAAAGCGTATTTGCGACCGTTGTCCTCTGTGTCGAGAACACCGAAATAGACTGGTTTACCGGGCTTGATGGCAATGCGCCAGAAGACTGTTTTGAAGCCCATTGCTTCCAGTGTTTCTTTGACATAATCGTGATCGCCGACAGATACGCCGCCCGATGAAATTACCATGTCGCTTTCATAGAGTGCTTTCTCGAAAGCCTCTCGAGTGGCTTCGCGAGTGTCGCGCGCTACAAAGCTCTTGCAATTAGCTATTCCAAGTGCATTCAAGGCTGCGGTCAAGCCATAAGCGTTAGAGTCATAGATCTGCCCGTCTTTGAGCGGTGTGCCGGGCTCGACGAGTTCATCGCCTGTAACGACAAGCGCTACTTTCGGCTTTTTGAAAACCGGATAGTCTGTGTGTCCCAAGGACGCCAGAAGAGCGATCACAGGAGGAGTGGTTTTAATTCCTGCTGTAAGAACGGTCTCGCCCTTTTTGTACTCGTCGCCGGTTCTGCGAATGTTTTCTCCCGGTTTGGCGCTACATTCTATAAATACGCTGGAGTCCTGCTCTCGGCAATATTCGCGCATCACGACCGCCTGGCAGGAGGAAGGAATGCGCGCGCCCGTAAAGATTTTTACTGCTTCTCCGTCTTTGATTTGCAGATCTTGGGGAGCACCTGCCGCGATTGCAGAAATCAGTTTCAAACGTTTTGGCGATGCCTCTGATGCCCCATTCAAATCTGCTGTCTTGACTCCGTATCCGTCAACTGCCGAGTTATCGAATTGAGGGCTCGACATGGTTGCGACAACGTCTTCTGCCAAATAGCAACCGAACATATCGTGCAGAGGTAATCTGGTCTTTCCAAGAGTGGAAACGTGGTCGTTGACGAGTTTTAGCGCTTCTTCGTAAGAAATCATGTGTGCAGTTTCAACGTTCGTTCGTCTTTTTTCTCATCGTGGCATTCATCATTGAGCATTTTGAATGCGTGAAAGACGAACGGGAAAAGCGTCGCCATGCCGTCTTTGACACCGCCTGTCGATCCGGGCAGAGTGACAATTACTGTTTTGCCGCGAACCCCTGCAAGTGACCGCGAAAACATTGCGAACGGATTTCGTTCTTGTCCGTACGCGCGAAGTGTTTCCGCGACACCGGGTAATTCCCGCTCCATGAGTTCCCTTATCGCTTCCGGCGTCGTGTCGCGTGATGACAGCCCGGTACCGCCTGTGGTGATAAGCAAGTCGACCTTAACATCGTCGACCAATCTGAGAATCTCCTTTCTTGCTTCTTCCGGATCGTCAGGAATGATTTTGTACTCCTCGACATCCACCCCTTCTTCCTGCAGCTTTTCGACGATGATACGGCCGGAGATGTCCTGCTTTTTGCCTGCAGCGCAGGAATCAGAAAGAACAACGACGCCGCCTTTTAGTGTGCCAGGACGTTTGTTGCGGAAATCTGACTTGCCGCCTTTTTTCTCGACTAGCAAAACCGACTCGATCTGCATGAGCTCGTCCACCATCTTGAGCATATCGTAGATGGTCAGCGCCGCTACTGATGCCGCCGTCAGCGCTTCCATCTCTACGCCCGTTTTGTAGATGGCTTTGACCGTGGTGACGATGTGAATTGCATCCTCATCCAGCTCGAATTCGCATCCAACATAATCAACTGGTAGCGGGTGGCAGTAAGGAATTATTTGCGAAGTATTCTTTGCCGCTTGAATGGCTGCCACTTTCGCGACTGGCAGCGGGTCGCCCTTGGGACCTGTGCCGTTTTTGATGATCTTTATTGTTTCAGGGCTGGCCTTGAGAGTGGCTCGCGCTGTAGCGATTCTCAGAGTGTTGACTTTGCTGGAAACGTCTCGCATTCCTATCCACCTATTTCAATCATGGTTCTGTTGTCTGACTGCGATAATTCTTCGGCTGGTGCATGTGCCTCAGGCTTCAGCGAAAGAGAATAGCGAATCATCTCTTCGATTTCCTCGTCTGTGGCGCCCTGTCTCATTCTGTCGCGCAGATTGATTTCAGCAGGGTAAAACAAACAAGATTTTACCGAACCGTCCGCGGTCAGGCGCAATCGATTGCAAGTCGAGCAGAAGCTGTCGGACATCGAGGTGATGAAACTGATGGTGCCTTTGCCCTGTCTTCCGTCTTTGTCCGCAAGCGAGAAGTCCTTGCCGACTGCCGAAGCTTCTGTGGACAGAGGGGCGAGGTGGTATCGAGTACCTATGGCTTGCATCATCTCCTTGTATGTGACGACCTTTTCAATATTCCATTCGTTGTCTTTGAACGGCATGAATTCTATGAAGCGGACATTGATCCTATTCTCGAAGGCAAAGTCCGCGAAATCCAGCAGTTCATCGTCGTTGAAGCCCGACATAACCACTGAATTAAGTTTCAGTTCTTCAAAGTTTTCTGCCAGAGCCGACTGGATTCCCTGCCAAACTTGATCGAATTGATCTCTGCGTGTGATTTGAAGAAATCGCTCTCTTTTTAGTGTGTCAAGGCTGATGTTCAGAGCCTTTATGCCGTTTTCTTTGAGAACTTTTGCCTTGTCCCCCAGCAGAGTCGCATTGGTTGTCATCGCTAAAACTTTCAACCCTTCCATTTTTGAAAGGCTATGAACGAGATGTTCTATTTCGCGTCTTACCATGGGCTCGCCGCCGGTCAAGCGAATCTTCGTCACTCCCAGTTTGACCATAATTGAGGCGACGCGCTCAATCTCCTCAAACGTCAGAAGTTCTTTCTTCTGTCTGTAGACAATTCCTTCTGCAGGCATGCAATAGGCGCAGCGTAAGTTGCAGCGGTCGGTCACGGAAATGCGCAAGTATGTATGCACGCGCTCAAACTTGTCTACCAGCGCACTTTTATTCAGCATTTTGATTGGTGAATCCGCTGCCGTCATGATTTTGCACCTTTCGACTTGGATGCATGCTTGTGTTCCGAACTATGATTATGACCGTGAGCGCAGTTTACCCATGAAGTGGTTCCGTCTGCATAGTATTCACGTTTCCAGATAGGAACACGTTTTTTAATTTCGTTGATTATGAATTCACAGGCAACAAATGCTTCTTTTCGATGCGCCGATGAAACCATCACAACAACAGCCAGGTCGCCAATCTTGAGTGCGCCGGTTCTGTGGATGCAGCATGCTTTCAAAATTTCGAACTGCTGCGCTTCTTCGAGAATACGTTTTCCTTCTTTGACAGCAAGCTCTTCGTAGGCCTCATATTCCAGGGCTGCTACTTCCTTGCCTTCGTTGTTCTCTCTAACCCATCCTTCGAAAGCAACAAATCCTCCTGCCTCTGGTGTCACCACCTGACGCTTCAAAGCTTCGAGATCAATCGCAGTATTTGAAATTGAAAACATAATCGCTCTAACCACCGGCTACAGGTGGAATGAAAACAACCTTGTCGCTTTCGCCCAGAGTCTTGCTCCAGTCGGCAAATTCATCATTGAGCGCGACTGCGATTGAAGAGTGTTTCAGCGAAAAACCGTAACGCTTCTGCAATTCTTCGTACAGCTCAAAAAGCGTAGAGCATTCGGTCTGTAATCTTTCGCTTGCCAGCCCGCGCTGCTCTTTGAGCAGTGCGAAGTAATCCACGCGGACAGTTTTGAGGTTGTTTGCTGACAAGTGCTCCAATGCCTTTTTGCCTGGGCTTTTCAGTGTGATTTTCGCATATGCGGCGCCTATTGTCATTGTCGGCAGACCGGCGTTTAACAACTCCGAAATGAGCCGTGGCTATTGTGACCGTTGTACATCGCTAGCTAAGACGAGGACGTCGGCATGGCTAAAAGAGGGAAAGTGGCACCTGAGTGCGAGGCGCCGCTCTACAAGCAACTCGAAGAGTCGTTTATTGCCGAAATCGCCGCCGGGCGACTAAAGCCCGGCGACGTCGTTCCGTCGACATACACGTTAGCGGAGCAATATGGCATATCACGCGTGACTGCTGTTCGTTGCTATGAAGAGCTTAAGGGGCGCGGCTTTCTCGTTGCGCGCCGGGGTGGCAGTACAGTTGTAAATCCCCGCCTGGCGGTGGACTCTGATAATGTCCTTTTGAAATCAAATGAATCTTTTGCGAAAAGCCGTTTTGACAACTTGTTTGGTGAATCTCTGCCTAAGCCGCCCGCGCATTTGCTTCCGACCAAAGCGTGGATAAAGGCTATGCAATCGCTCGCCGAAAGCAATGCGCAAGACTCACTTATCGGCGTACCGCGTTTGAGAGGAGCGATTGCCTCTTTCTTGATGCGAATGAGAGGGTTGTCGGTTTATCCTCGCA
>CAZBOX010000198.1:0-11307 GCA_964493595.1 uncultured Candidatus Obscuribacterales bacterium
ATAAGAGCAATGTCGGACTCAATCATATACTTGGAAACATTGCCAATTCGCGAGGCAATGCGCAATGGCTCTACACGCCGACAACAGTAACCTATAAGAGCAATGTCGGACTCAATCATATACTTGGAAACATTGCCAATTCGCGAGGTGATGCGCTCACCGCGTTTGGCAATCATCTCCTCGCGTTCGGCGGCAGCGATTAGTCCAGCCAACACGACGAAAAATACGACCTGAAACAGCAACGGAATCGCAACGAGAATCAATCCCTTCTGTGAAAGCTTCAAATCAAACAGCAAACGCTTCACCCCGGAACTGCCAATCGATGGACCATACCGAAATTATACTTAGACATGGAATTAACAGTGATTTGACGACTGGTATAGAGTAGCCTATATTTCAGAGTCTCAGGCGGGAACGTAGAAGGAAATTTCAGTGGCCAAGATCCTTCTGGTCGAAGACGATTTGGAAGTTTGCGAAGTGGTGAGCGACTGGCTCACCGATGAACATTACACAATCGACGTGGTCAATTCAGGCACCGAGGCAATCGAACGCCTGCGCTTCGATAAATACGATGTGCTCATTTTCGACTGGCAGCTCCCTGACCTCACTGGTATTGAAATTTGCAAACGATTTCGCGCCAAAGGCGGAAACACACCGGTTTTGATGCTGACAGGCAAAACCGAGATTACTGATAAAGAGACAGGTCTGGACGCCGGAGCCGACGATTATCTAACCAAACCATTTCATCCACGCGAGCTTTCCGCAAGAGTTAGAGCGCTTCTGAGACGCTCGGGGGAACTGAAACAAAACGTTCTTACCTGCGGAGATATTGAGCTGGATCCGCAAGCCTTCAAAGTAACGAGGGGCGGCAAGGAAATCACATTGCTGCCAAAAGAATTTGCCCTGCTAGAATTTTTTCTTCGCCATCCCAATCAAGTATTCAGTCCAGAAGCGCTTCTCGACCGTGTCTGGTCGGCAGAATCAGAAGCATCTCCGGACACAATTCGCGTGCATATCACCAAACTGCGCGGAAAAATCGACACAGAAGGTCAGCCTTCTTTGATCAAAACCATCCACCGGCAAGGCTATAAGTGGGAAATGCCTGGTTGACCAGCGCTAACCGTCTAATTAGAGCAATCGGCGACGGCAGCCGGAGCAGAAAACGCGCAGCCCATTTGGCTTGAAGAATTTCACTTCATCCCATCTGCGATTGTACGAAACATACATTTTGTCATCGCTGATACCTCGATAAGCGATATGCACTTTGCCCTCGCAGCAAAGCTCATCCGCATCTTCTTCTGGAGCCGCGGGAGTTTCTTTCTTCCCCCAAATAGATCGAATTTTCTTGAAAAGATTATTCATGGGTGCCTAAAACGATGTCCTTTTCCGCATCCGTTTCGGTCTGCTTAGCCGAGGGCGCAGGCGGTTGCGCTTTAACCGGCAGTCTGACCGTGAAGGTGGAGCCGACACCGACTTCCGACTCAACAGTTACACTGCCCTGATGTCTGGCGATTATTTCTTGAGTGATTGCCAGTCCAAGACCGGAACCTCCGCTAGCTCGACTTCTCGCTTTGTCTGCGCGATAGAAACGCTCGAAAATCTTCGGAAGGTCTTCCGCATCGATACCAATTCCGGTATCAGATATTTTTATCTCGACTTCGTTATCGCCTTCCAGATTAGCGCTTACACCAACGCTGCCATCTTTTGCGGTGTAATTGATGGCATTGGCCAAGATGTTCACCAGAGCGCGCTGCAAGTGGATTGTGTTGCCCATCACGACAGCACCATCGAGATTCGCCTCCACTTTGATCTCCACTTGTTTCTTCTCTGCATTCGGCTGAACTTGATAGACAACATCATTGATCAGTTGCTGCACATTTATTTCAGTCTTCAGCGACATGTCAGATCCGCTATCCAGACGGCTTATATCGAGAAGGTCCTGGAGCAGATTAGCCTGACGATCCACAAGTCTTTCCAGCGATTCGAGAAACTGATTGCGCAATTTTGGATCTTCGGCGGCTCCCGCTTGCAGAGCCTCTACAACAGATCCAATCGCCATTGTCGGTGTTTTCAATTCGTGGCTGGCATTGGCGATAAATTCCTGACGCAGCCTCTCCTGTTCGCGCAAGCGGCGGATCATTTGATTGAAAGAGCGCGCCAATTCTCCGACCTCATCAGGTCGTTTAACAGGAACAGTTTCAGACATATCGCCGGACGCCGCGATTTTTCGAGCGGTCATGCTCATTTCCTGCAAAGGCCGGTTGACTCGTCGAGCCAGCCAGAGACTGATGAGCACGGTCATCACGCCGGTCGCGAAGATAATCTCCAGAAAAATGATCAGGTCTCTGTGAAGCCGCTGTTCGATTTCAGTCAACTGCACTCCGACACGAATCACTCCTGTCGTTTGTCCGGCGGCGCGGACAGGACAAGCGACATAGAGCCAGTTGCTGTTCGTTGTACGCTCGTTTCTCGTGTATATGGCAACGATGCCGGCGAGCGCATCATTGATTTCGGAGTCATTAGAAATATTGACTCCGTCGGACGCCGGTGAGATTGTGGATGAATCGGCCAGAACTCGCCCATCACGGTCCACAACTGTAATTGCCACCCCGAGCTTTGTGGCATGCCGATCGACTGCGCTCTGAATGCGTTGCCTGGACTTTTCTGAATCCATGCCCAGGTCATTGTCAATTTCAAGGGCCAGGTGCACCGCCTCAACTTCCAGCGAGTTGCGCAAATCTGTGACGGATTCCGACTTGATTGCGAAGAGAGCCCAGAGACTCACGGCCAGAAGCGAAATCACAATGATCACCAAATAGGTGAAGAGAAGCTGGTTAGCCAGACTTCTGAACATCCATTTGTAGATTCGCTCCAAGAGTCCCATCGATTTGCCTCGATTGTCGCGGACAGGCTAAGGCACCAGAAAAATACTTAGGTACTGAGACACGCTCAATTCGTATTGCCATACCCCGATCTAATTAAATACCGATTTGCTCAAAAATATCGGCAGTTTATCCACTTAAATAGACGACCCTTTGACAATTGAATACCGGGAAAGACCGCGCAGCGCAACTCTTATCAGTCACACAGCCCGCCCGCTGGCTGGCTTGCCGCGCGCCATGCCGCGGTACATCACTCGCTTGGCAACAAGAGCAACAGTTAAGACAAATTGTTCTATCTGTGGGAAACTTAGGTGCGAGTCTATATAATGCGGAAGCGTAGAGTTTGATAAAGACTGCTCTCTAGCCCGCCAAATGGGAGGTCCATTCCGAAGATGTCTGCTGTGTTGAACGTAACCGACGCCACGTTTGAGCAAGAAGTTTTGAAGGCTGAAATTCCAGTCTTGGTCGACTTCTGGGCTCCCTGGTGTGGTCCTTGCAAAGCAATCGCGCCTGTTGTGGAAGACCTTTCCAAAGAGTACGAAGGTCGCCTCAAGGTTGTGAAGCTGAACACGGATGAAAATCCGAAAACTGCGCAAGCCTATTCCATTCGCGGCATTCCAAGCCTCTATGTCTTCAAGACCGGACAGGTTGTCGAGCAGGTAGTTGGCGCAGTGCCGAAATCAGCGCTTGCTACGGCAATTAACAAGCACGTATAAAAGGTGGATCAGGTCACCTGATCTTTTTACGGGCACTTAACCTGGATCCGGCATAATTTAGGCATTCAAAACATAGCCTGGCTCGTGCTTTCGCGACAGCTATGAGTAAGGGTTGAAAAGATCGTATATACGCGACCTTTTGATTACTAGGATCGCGACAGGCAAAGGAGATCGTGATGCAATCGAAGAAAGTAGCCGCAGTTGTCGTAGCAATGACATTGGCGGTGATTAGCTCGTCTCAGCTCACAGCTGACGCGAAAAAACACCACAAGAGAGCTTGCGGCAAGCCGAGCGTTTCGAGCTCGACCGCCTGCAACAAAGAGTTGTCGACCCTTCACCATGCACTGGTCAAAACCGGTCTCATGAAGACACTCGGACAGAAGGGCAGCTACACCCTCTTCGCTCCCAGCGATGCTGCTTTCAACAAGATTCCGAAGGCTGACAGAGAAGCTCTCATGGCTGACAACAAGAAGCTGGCAACAGTCCTCAAGTATCACGTACTGCCCAAGAAATACAGCGCAAGCGACCTGGCAAGCCGCCGTTCGCTCGTCACTTTGGAAGGCGAGTCTGTAATGCTCGACAACAAAGACGGCACTCAAGTTGTTGACGGGGCTCTTGTCACCCAAGCTGACAAAGACTGCACCAACGGAGTTGTCCACGTTATCGACACAGTTTTGATTCCAGAGCGCGGCAAATAAGCTGTTCTGAATCCAGTAATTAGAAGGGGCGCAGACAAAGCGCCCCTTTTTTTGGCTGAAAGGAAACAACGACCTAGAATAATCCCTAGTGCAGTCCACGATTGGCTGTGCCAATATATAGGTAATCGAACGCATATATCGGTAGACGAGGGAGCGGAGCCAGCGCCTTGAAAGAAGCATTCATTATTTTTGTAATTGCTCTGATTGTGGGCAGTGTCATGAACGGCTCACAACAGTTTGGGGGCGCTTCGGACAGTAGTCAGCAGACAACGCAACCAAACGCGGCGGCAGAAGAAGCCCTGAACAGATTGTCTTCGGTCGACGAAAGCAACTTTGAAAGCGAAGTCATTGACAGTCAAACGCCAGTACTTGTCGATTTTTATTCCGACACATGCGCTCCTTGCAAGAAGATGGAGCCTATTTTGGCGGAGCTGGCCACTGAGTACCAGGGCTCCCTAAAAGTGGCGAGAATTGACGTTCTGAGAGCTCCACATCTGGCCCAGAAATATCAAATTTCAGCAATCCCGGTATTCATGGTCTTTAAAGAAGGCAAATGCGAGTATACGACTACCGGAGCTATGCCCAAAAACCAGGTTGTAGCGATGGTCAAACCCTATTTGAGCGAACGCGCAAGCAGCAGCGCAGACTGAATAAGTCGCTGCCTAACGGGGCTTTTGCCAGACCTTTCGTATTTCATTGCAAAATATCAACCATCGGGTAAACCCTAAAAAGCCAACAGGCAAAAGGAATTGGCAGCCTACCTTTAAAAAATATAGAATGCCGGTAGAGAAAGGGAATATTAGAAAGTAGCGGCATAACGTCTTGTAGAGAGCTAAAGATGCGGACATTGATAATCAGTTTCTTTGCAATCATGGCAGGCAGCCTGCTCTTGAATGGTTATGATGCCGGGAAAGTCGAGCAAATGACCGGCGTAAAGGATGTGACCACGCCGGGCTTCCCTTGAAGCCTTGAAAAACAAGACGGTGTAATTCCAGAGCTTTGTTACACCGATAACTACCGCCGGGTGCGGTTGTTGACTGATGTAGGCGGAAGCAAAACATGCTCCATCGAGCCGGGCAGTAAAACTGAATTCCCGCACTGGGGCAATAACTGACACAAACGGAATTGATAGAAATGAAAAATTGGGCTAGATGGACTCTGCTGATTCTCTGGATGGTGCTTTTACTGGCGACATCTGCTTACTGGAATCCTTTCGCTTCCTTCCCTGCCTTGCTCAAGTACTCGGTCACTTCAGTGTTTGCTGCAGCCGTTTTCGGCGCAATCATGATTTTGATGCAGTATTACATTCTGCTCTCAATCATTTTTCCACTGCCGCCCAGAGCCGATTCCAAAGCGCCAAAACCTATCTGGATCCGCGTTTTTCCTTTCATGTTCGAAAAACCTCGGATCAACCCCAAAGCTCCTGCCACTCTGGACGAGCTGATCGGCAACGAGCAAGCAAAAATGGAGATACGCGAAGTTATCGACATGCTTGCCCATCCGGAGAAATACGTTGCCTCGGGTGCGGAATTGCCTAAAGGCATGCTTTTCGTCGGCGCTCCGGGAGTCGGCAAGACTCTTTTCGCAAGAGCAATTGCCAATGAAGTAGGAACGCCGTTCTATGTAGTCGAAGGTGGTGGCATCAGTGGTTTGATTTTTGGTTTGGGAGTACTGAAACTAAAAACACTATTCTCGAAACTGAAACGCCATGATCGCGCGATCTTGTTTATAGACGAAATTGATTCCATGGCAACCAGAAGGGTCCAGGACAAGGGTTTCGGCGGACAAGCCGACATGAATATGACCCTCAATACCCTGCTTACTCAGATGGATGGGTTTCATGCATCGCGCTTGCTTGTTATAGGTGCAACCAATAACGATGGCTCTCTCGATCCGGCTCTTACGAGAGCGGGACGGATGGACAGGCGCATTTACTTCCAAATTCCCGATCCGCCGGAAAGAAAGAAGATCTTTCAATATTATCTGGATAAGGTGGCTTATTCTCCTGACCTTGATCTCGACCACATTGTCAGTTTGACTCAAGGTTATTCGCCTGCCGACATCTATCAGATCGTGAACGAAGCGGCTCTCGTGAGCACTCGCCCCGGCGGACCGAACAAAGTGACGACTGAAGTGATGGAACAAGCTCTGGACCGCATTTCAGTCGGTCTCGAGCGGATCATGGTTGACAGCGGTATCGAGATCCCCAATCCGGATCCGACAGTACGCCTCGATCATGTAATTGGCATCGACCAGGAAAAGCAGGACGTCTCGGAGATTATCGATTTTCTCAAGCATGGAGCAGACTTGCGAGAAATCGGAGCACGTGTGCCACGTGGCATAGTTCTGGTCGGACCACCAGGTGTAGGCAAAACATTGCTCGCCAAAGCCATCGCCAATGAAGCCGGTGTGCCGTTCTATGGAATTTCCGCATCATATTTCAAAAGTGCTTACGAAGGGGCCGGCGCTTCGCGCTTGCGCGCGCTCTATCGCCAGGCAAGAAAGAGCCCCGCGGCTATCGTGTTTATCGATGAAATCGATGCTATTGGAGGGTCGCAAGGACCGCACGGAGAGACTCTCAGAACCAGCGAACTGAACGAAATTCTCGTGCAACTCGATGGTTTCTCGCGCAGCAATGTAATCACCATCGGTGCCACCAATAACGAACAAGTACTCGACCCTGCGTTCTACCGGGCCGGAAGATTCGACCGCAAGGTCTACATCGGGCTGCCCGATGCCGACGCTCGCAAGAAGATGTTCGACTTGTACATGAAGAAAGTACAGGTCACAGGCGAGTTCGACATGGATCGCCTGGCCAAAGAGAGTATCAATTTCACGGGCGCAGACATCGCTGCATGCGTGAATGAAGCGGCAATCCTTGCGGTACGAGATGGCAGAAAACAAATAAATCACGACGATATTCGCGAAGCAATCAAGAAGACATCCGCAACCGCAGGCCACAAGCTGAACACCAGCGGCATGAACTTCAACCGAGTTCCTGATGTCGATGTAAAGCTCGACAGCATCAAAGGAATGGAAGAAGCAAAAGGCGAGGCTTCGGAAGTGGTCGCACTTCTGAAAGCTGCAGACCTTGTCGAAGAAATGGGCTTGAAAGCTCCACGCGGGCTGCTGCTAGTAGGCAAACCAGGCACCGGCAAAACAATGCTGGCAAAAGCGATCGCCAATGAAGCAGGCGTTCCCTTCTATTACGCGTCAGGCGCTGAATTCGTCCAGGTCTGGGTAGGTCTGGGCGCGCAGCGGGTGAGGGCGCTCTATGAGCAAGCCAGACGCAGCGGCAAACCAGCCATCGTCTTCATCGATGAAATCGACGCATTAGGCGCCAAACGGGCAGCCGACTTGGGCTCCGGCGGTCAGACCGAATTCAACAATACTTTGAATCAGCTGTTGGCGGAAATGGACGGTTTTGGCAAACACAAAGTCTTGACCGTAGGCGCTTGCAATAATCCAGAGATGCTCGATCCAGCACTTCTGCGTCCGGGTCGTTTCGACAGGATGATTGAAGTTCCGCTTCCCGACCTGGAAGGCAGGGTAGGTATCCTGGAACACTATGCGAAGAATTTCAAGGTCGACCCCAGTGTCAATCTTCTGGATTTAGCTCGCATCACTGTTTTCAGCACGCCGGCCACACTGGCAAAAATTGTCAATGAAGCGGGCTTGATGGCTATTCGTGATGGAAGGACAGAAATCAAACAGGTTGATCTCTTCTCAGCATTTGAACGAGTAGCCGCAGGCATGGCATTCAATCGCAATGTCATCATCAAAGAGCTATGGGAAACTGCATATCACGAAGCCGGTCACGCAATGGTGGCATACTATCGGCACAAGAGAACACGAGTGCAAGTTGTTTCGGTAGTTCCGCGAGGACATGCACTCGGTATCACCTGGTTGCCGGACAAGGACGATTATCACTCGAGAAATAGAGAGGAAATGCTCTCCGACATCGAAGTCGCTCTCGGCTCTTATGTAGCCGAAACAATGTACATGGACACCACTACACAGGGCGTCTATGGAGACCTCAAGGGCGCTGGCGAGGTAGCCAGACAGATGGTGCGCGACCTCGGCATGGGCAAATTCAAATTCAGTATCGAGGCAGCTTACGGCAAGCAAATCTCACCGGAAACATCCAGAGAAGTAGACCTGGAAATTAAGAGTATCATCGACACCTGCTTATCAAACGTAGAAAAACTGCTGCTGGCCAAGCGACCTGAGCTAGATCAATTGGCTAAGGCACTAGTAGAAAATGAAACTCTCTATTTCAAGGATTTGGTCAAAATCCTCGAGCCGACACGCAGCGAAGAGAGCATTGAAGCTGAGGTCAAGGAACTTGCCGAAAGAAAGAAAGTCGGCAAAGCACCGCGCTTCAGCCTGGATGTAGTTGATGGACTGAAGGATGTAGCGCAGGTTCAATCAAAAAAGAACGGTCACAAAAACGGTTCGAACGGAAACGGTGCTGGTACAAATGGTGCATCACGCGTGCAGAATGAATCGGCAGTGGACAAAGCGCAGAGCGCATCGCCTGGCCCTAACGAGGAGCCCGATTCACCCTCCACAAGGTAAACCGGGCAACCTGTCGCGTCGTCATCAGTGAGAAAACTTAGCTACGCTTCGGAAATTTGCTCTCGAACCAGACAGTGAGTTTGTCGTTGCCTTTGGCTGTGACCTTCGCGCGAACCTCTTCGAGATTGCTCTCTGTAATCAGAGGCGTGCCGGACCGAACCGAATTCCAGTCGACCCCAATTTCCTTCTGCAGAATATTGCTCATCACCTTCAATTCGCCGGCGCCCAGCCCCGAGCCCTTCAGCATTACTTCGGCAACGAAGTCAGGACCCTGGTTCGTAACAACTTTGGTGGATGAGTTATCCAGAGGTCCGGAAGCTCTGGTGGATGACTGAACAGCAGACATGTCGGCCGGATAGCGGCTGACAAACCAGTCTCGCAGCCTTCCGTTGCCGGTCTCTGCAATCGACTGAATCACTTTGTCTCGATTTTCCGGTTTGATTTGATTTACAGTACGATCGTCATAATTACCTGATTTCGGACCGATTGCCTTTGTCAGGTCAGCAACTGCCTTGTCTATGCCACCCGGCTCGTCCTTGAAAAATTTCTCCTGCCCCGACAGCATTCGGCGCGCAAGATCCGTTGGTCCATCTTTCTTGCCGAGCAATTTCGTGTTGTCGTAATTAGGCAATGAAACAACATCCGGCAATGGTTTGCCGCCGGCATCCGCTGGCAAACGCATTCTGGCCTCATCCATAGACCTGTAGCCCAGTCCATTGAGCAGACTATCCTTTGTCATTTTGCCGTAAGGTGATGCCCATTCGGCATAACCACTGCCGAAAGCACCCATGACATTGTCTTTCAGCACGGAGCCAGGCTTATTGCCTTTGTGGCGATCCTCATCAAAAGCATAATTGAGATTGTCTATAGTCTGACCAATCTGCCTTTGCTGCTCAGGTGTCGAAGCGAACTGCTTACGGAAATCAGCTCCGGTTTGACCGGTTTGATTCCATTTCTCCTGGAATGCCTTGATACTGTCCTTTGTTATTTCGCCACCACTGGCGACGGCATCAAATAGCTTGGGAGTGGCAGCAAGAAGGCCAAACTGTCTGCGGTTGTCGGCACGCACTTGATCCTTTGCCAATTCGCTCTGAAGACGGCTCTCAGGCAGCACGCCTCCGCTTTCGCTGCGCAGGGACCGGTACTTATTGAACATCTCTCGGTAAAGTTCCTGATAGATAGGATTGGACTCTCTGGATGCGGTAGAACTCAACTTATCCGGGTTCACGATTCGCTCATTGGACAAGCTCTTCCACCTATCAACTTCCATAAATTGACCAGAATTCTGCTTGCCGAAAGCAATCGCCATGTCAGGCAAAACATTCGGCATACGATTGTCGCCTTGGAGATTCTTTAGCAGAGCAGCATTGTAGGTCTGGCGATCACGCTCCGGCACAGTCTCAACTTCCGAGCGCAGTCTCGTAACTGCTGCATCCGCACCTTCTTTCTCCAAGACGGTTCTGATGCTGGCTGCATCCGCAGCAGCTTCCTTAACAGGACCTCTTGCTGAATCGTAGGGTTGAGCTGATTCTGCCATGATCTATTCTCCTGGAATTGCACATATGACCGCATGTGGTTGCCAGCCGTGTTTCTCTCTGGCGGTTGAAAGAATCTGGCGAAACGACCTGAACATGCGGACCTGAGAAGGGCGGGGATCGGAATGTCGGTGGGGAGAAGTGAGCTTTCGCTGAACTTCTGAATGTTTTGATTATTCAGCACCAACGTGACCACATCGTTACGCCGGGCGCGGGAACTACGTGGGTGCGCAAGTTATGCTGATATGGACAAACAAAAAGGGAGGCTTTCGCCTCCCTTGAATGCTTGTCGAGTGAGCTCTATGCCTTGGGATAACGCTTGGCAAACCAGGCTTTGAGGGCGGCACTCTTCGATGCGTCTACAGCCTCTCTTATCTTTTGAAGGTTTGCTTCCGTAATCACAGGAGTGCCTTCGCGAGCAGACATGATATCAACACCGGTGATGGCCTTATTGCCGAGGATTTTCTGCAATTCGGACTTCGCATCAGCGGGCAGATTTTGTCCCTTAGTCACGTTTTCAGTGATGCCCCAGGAACCTTGTCCTCCTACGCCGCTGTTCTTATAGTCCTTGGTTGCTTCAACAGCTGGCTGAGCCGCGGCGGGTGCCGCCTCCAGTTTCGGATACTTGCTGGCAAACCAATTCGATAGGGTATTATCCTCTGGCTGCCCTGTAGCTGCGGCTCTCGCTTTTTCACGAGCACGAAGTGCTTCGACAACTTGGTCACGATTTTCAGCATTGACCTCTGGTTTGCCGTTATCCTTGAGGATACCGCCACCCTTTCTGAAAACGTATGCCAAGTCACCTCTGGCGGTATCAAGCGCTGCCTTATCTTTAAAGTGCTTGCCTTCACCATCAGGCAACATTCTTTGAGCCAAATCTTGAGGTCCTTTTCCAGGA
>CAZBOX010000199.1:0-11249 GCA_964493595.1 uncultured Candidatus Obscuribacterales bacterium
GAATTACAGATCCATGGGTGCGTATTTTAGAAACGCGCCTCAAAGAGCAGAAGAGTAACGGCGCCAAACCTGCACCTCGGTTTAGCGCACTACTCAAGCGCATCATCAGCGGCTAAACGAGTTTTTTCATAAAAGGCGAAGCCTGAAACTTCAACTAGTGAATTACATTCGCCAGTGAAAGCCCGATCAAAGCAGCACCAAATAAGATGCGATAAATAATGAACAACCAGGTCGAATGGTTGCTCAAGTATTTGAGCAACCAGGCAATAGCCGCATAGCTGACAACGGCCGAAACGACGGTTCCAATCACCAGAGACGCAATGCCTGACTCCGTCGAGCCATGTTCGATAAAGTGTTTTAGTTCAAACAAGCCGCTCAAGGTGGTGGCAGGAATTCCCAAAAGAAAACTGAATCGTGCCGCATCCTCACGCTTCAAATTCGAGAGCATGGCGACCGTCAGTGTAGAGCCGCTTCGTGAGCAGCCTGGAATCAGGGCCAAAGCTTGCCCCAGACCGATAATCAGTCCGTCTTTGACACCAATCGAATCGAGACTGCGGGTATGTTTGGCGATTTTTTCGGCGACCAGCAAGAGAAGACCCATAACTATCGATGCGGTCCCTATTACGATAAGACTTCGCAAGGGACCGCCGTTTTGTTCGAGAATATCTTTCAGAGCCAGGCCAATTACACAGACGGGAATGGTGCCGACAATAATCGCACCGGCTATGCGTGCCTCTTTGCTCTCCAGGTCTCCCTTTCTCAAGGCCTGAAATGAGCCGGCTGCAAGTGTCATAATGTCATTTCTGAAATAAGCGAAAAGGGCAAGGACTGAGCCCAGTTGAATGACGGCGGTAAAGTCGACGCCCGGATCAGCCCAACCTAAAAGGGCTGGCACGGCTCTCAAATGCGCCGTACTGCTGATTGGTAGAAATTCGGTAAGCCCCTGAACAACGCCTAAAACTACTGCCTGTATTGTTTCCATCGAGTTAGCTTGGTTCAACATCCGGTGGTGAAATTTCTCCTGTCTTTCTTATGAAGCTGCGGTCTTCTTTCTCTCCGCGCTGCTCCCCTTTCCAGCCAAACAACTTACCTGCTGCCGGTTGCGTTTCTGCCTCCGACTTATTGTCCAGACCCAGAAGTTTGAGCAACTTCATCAGAGCCTCGGAAGAATCATCATCCATGTCTGTCATTTCAACGCCCAAGACGGTCTTATTGGCCAACCAGTTCTTCTCGATTCTGATTACCCGGCAAGTAGCCTCTATTCGTCCGGTTTTGGCGTCAATGCTGACGATTATGTTTTCACCGACATCTATTGCGGCAGGAAGATCAATCTGAGAAACAAGGGCAATGCCGGAACTAGATATATCTTTTGTCCGCAAATGAAGGCTGGTCTCGTCACCTTCCATGCGAATACTGGCATTGACGTCCAGGTCCGCTCTCGGGGTACGGCGGCGCTGCAGGAGAGCTTCCAGTCGGGGGGCAGAACAAACCAGGGCTGTGCGGCCTGAGAATAATTGCGCGCCGAGTACGCTAGTCGCCCACATTCCATTGAAAGAATTTTCCGAAGACTCGTTGACGAACCACATCCGGGTGCCTTTAGGAAGCACTTTATTGGCTTCACGACTGGTTTTCAGCTGAACCAAAATTTTCTCGCCAATCTTGTCGACGATGGTCGCGCGCCCAAAGCCAACTTCGCCAGGCGAGGCCTCTACTTTTACTTTGTATGCTTTGCCTTTTTGAAACACGAAAGAATTTCAGAGCCGCTGACTATTATTGTGCTCGATTTTTCTTTCGGCACTTTTCAATTATCGCACTCTCCGAGCGCTGAATGTCTGCTTTTCTGGTAGTCAACAACGAGACGGTAGACATCCGACCTCTTTCGCTTGAACAATTTGGCTGCGTCCTGGGCAACTTCAGAGGCCTTATCGCCTTGTTCCAGACGTAGTCGCACATACTGCTCGTATTCATTTTGACTGGCAGCCGAGTCTTCGGATTCCACTTGCCTGTTGCCTTCCATGACAAGCACGAATTCACCACGCCATCCGGCAGTGCCGCACTGCTCGGCAATTTCTTCGATAGTGCCGCGAATAAATTCCTCATGCATCTTTGTCAACTCACGGGCCAGGCAGGCTTTACGTGAACCAAAGAGCGTCCT
Organism: uncultured Candidatus Obscuribacterales bacterium; assembly: GCA_964493595.1. Taxonomy (GTDB): domain Bacteria; phylum Cyanobacteriota; class Vampirovibrionia; order Obscuribacterales; family Obscuribacteraceae; genus QKMZ01. The sequence goes on from CAZBOX010000199.1 coordinate 2,156, forward strand.
CAGCTCAGCAAAAGTCCTCTCCAGCTTATGCGGCGAAATGTAGAAAACCAGAGTCCTTGGGTCTTTTACCAGGCCCATCAAGCGTTCACGGATATCTTTCGACTTGTCAGGAAGAAAACCTTCGAATGCAAAACGTTCACAGGGCAAACCGCTGCCCACCAGAGCCAGGAGAAAAGCGCTGGGACCGGCAATTGGAACTACCTTCAAACCAAGCGACACGGCGCTTTCCACTAGATGTTCGCCGGGATCTGATATGAGAGGAGTTCCGGCGTCCGACAGTAAAGCAACCTGCATACCCTTTTGCGCAGCGTCTGCAAGCAGAGCAATTTTTTCTCTCTCGTTGTGCTCGTGACAGCTGACCAGCTGCTTTTTGATATCCAGATGATTGAGCAATTTGGCACTGACACGAGTGTCTTCAACGAGAAGCAAGTCGCAGTTTCTAAGCACATCCTTGACCCGATCGCTCAGATCGCTCAGATTGCCTATTGGTGTAGCGACTATATATAGAGTCCCTGCCAAGGGGTAAAGACCTCCCAAACTGTCAGCCTCAAAAGAACCACTGTAGCCGGGATGCAGAGCTTTTTACATAGTTTTCTACAGCTGTAGATTATTTAATTCCGGACCTTAAAGGCACCAACTTGCATTTCGTTTCGGATCTTCTCCTCGAAGCTCAGTGGATGTTTTGCCAAAAATTTGTCTGGTGCCATTTTTGAATGCACTGCATAATTAGTGCACTACTGGACCTTTTAGAGAATCACGGATGAAACAGCCGAAAGCGCCAAATTCTGCCAAAAAGGCGCTCATGCAACTGCGTCTTGCAGTAGGTCGTGCAACAGTCCGTTACGCATTAGATACAAGAGGTAAGCAGGGCGATATACCCGACGGGGCTGAGCTTTCCGAACTCTGCGATGAATACGCATTGCGCGCTTTAGCAATCTGGCTCGCCACCACTTGTGGTTCGCATATATGCAGATCGTCTATGTCTAAAACAGATCAGCAAGAAAATAATGCTCTGCTATCTCACATGGTTAGGACAAAAGAATATCCATTCGCCAATCCGATTGCCAAGGAACTGGAAGAAGAACTGATCGATGTCTCTCAACATCATCTGTCCGGCAGACTGGCTCCAGATGTAGAGCTTCTGGGAACTCTCTTCGAGCAAATAGCGAATCAGAGCCTAGATATATGTCTGGAAAATGGCCCAAAGGTTGGATTTGATATTCAAACCAAAGACAGAAGGCGTACTGTCGGTCAGTTTTATACGCCACCACATGTAGTGAAGTACTGCTTTGATATAGCTTTTCGTCCAAACTCAGCTGATTTAATAAATCGCCTTAAACCAGCTAAATCAGAGCCTGCATTGGCTGATCAGCAACTAACAAACGAATGCGATATATATCCAGATTTCAAACTTCTTGATCCTTCTTGCGGGACTGGAAATTTCCTTACCGGGTTCCTGTCCTTCATAAATTCTCAGCTTCCAGATTTTGCCGGTCCGGAAAAAATATATGCATTGGCTTGCAATTCACTATACGGGCGTGAATTAGATCCGCGGGCAGCCTCTTTAGCCCGGCTGGCAGTCACTATTTCCATTGCCAGACAAATAGAAGCAATCTGCGCCAATCAACAAAATGAAAAGGTTGATTTCAGAAATTGCGTACATTTATATAAGCAGCTGGAAACCAATCTGAAAAAGCATGTTCGAGTTTCCGATTCGATTCTTGACGCGGCGGATTTGCAAACTGACAACGAAAGCGGCTTTGATCTGGTTATCACAAATCCTCCCTATGTCAGCTTCGGCGCTCGCAATCAAAAGGTCTTGCTGCCTACATCAGCCCAGTTTTTGAAGAGGCGTTATCCTCAAGCTGCTGAATATAAAGTCCGATATCACTCAATATTTCAAGACATCGCCATTCGATATACTGCCACCGGAGGCAGTATCGTTTTACTTGTGCCGGATGGATTCTTGACCGGCAGCTACTATCGAAAATTGCGTCAGCTACTGCTTTCCAATTGCCGCATTCGGTCATTGAGTGAGTTGCCTGCCAGTATGATTCCCGAGGCGGTAGTTGGTCGGTGGTGTGTAGCGCATTACATCAAACAGAAATCGGCTAAAGATTATTCTGTCGACTTAGCTACTTATATAGATGATCGCGGTCAGTCGATGAAGGACCCCTGCAAACCGAATGGAGGGAAGATATATTCACTGGCTCTGGGCGAATTTCACGACACCAGCAACAATGCTTTCAGGCTGCTTTTCGACAAGCACGATCACAAGCTGATCAAGTTGACAGATCGAATGCCCACTCTGAAGAGCGTTTTATCAGGCTACACAGGGATACGTTCAATAAAGGGAAAGGAGTCCATTACAGGCAGGCAGCCACTTAATAAAACGTGGCGCCGCGGCATCACTTCCGGCGCTCAAGTGCGCCGCTTCCTTGTATCCTGGGATGGAGACTGGATCAACGTCGATCCGGAATTGTTGTTCAAAGGCGGTTTCAACGAACAAATTATCGAGAATGCCAAAATTCTCGTCAGACAAACCGGAGATTCGCTTGTCTGTGCTTACGACGACAGCGGACTTTATCATCTCAATAATGTCCACAGCTTTTCTGCAGCCCTAAGCAGCGACCCAGCGCTTGATCTCATTAGCCTTTGCGCGATCATGAACTCTACTTTGTGGAAACATTTATATCGACTGAGAACGCGAGAGACCGGTCGCGCCTTAGCCCAGGTCGACATTGAGACAGTCGAGACTATGCCTTTTCAGGCTCTGGGTGAGGAAAAACGGCGCCTCATACGCTTTCTTTCTGAAACAATCTCTGAACTTATCTTATTGAGCTCACATGAATCGACGGAATGCTCACAAAAAGTCGACGATCTGATACTCTTCATCGACAGGTCCATCGATCGGTTGATTTACGACGCCTATGATCTGGAGCCGGACATCGTCGAGAGAGTAGAATCTGTAAGCGCAGAGAACGTGGTTAGGAAGCCTGCACAAGCCGTGCTGCAATTAGCCGCAAAAGGAAAGATACCGAGTGACCCGAAGGCAGCGTGGTTGAAAATACAGTCTGTCAATCTCAAAACAGCCGGAAATAGGCTGCCTTCCTCAAAGGAAGTGCAGGAATTCGTAGAGGAAATTTCATGTTAAAAGGCGCGGTCATACTGTCTTCACTCTTCTGCCTGCTGCATCCTGCCTGCGATGCGCCTGTTTTTGCTGAAAACGCGCTCACCCGCATGAAGAATGCGGCAATGTCTAAAGTCAGTAATTCAGCCCCGAAGAAAAACAGCGCGGCAGTTGAAATCAGAGATAAGTGGGGAGTATTCATCGGCGTAGGTCGCTACCAGGATCCAGGTATCAAGCCTCTGCCCTATGCCTTTAAAAATACAGGCGCGCTCACTGAAACTTTCAAGAATGTGGGAGTCGGTCGTTTTGCACCCGATCATGTAATTGCAGTAGCAAATGCGGCAGCCACAAAAGATTCGATAGAAAACATTCTTACCGATGAGTGGCTCTGCAAGAAGGCTCTGCCTGAAGATCTCGTCGTCATCTACATCTGCACCCGTTTCGTCCGCGGAGAAGCGGGCAAAGGGATTATGCTGCTCGCCAATGACAGCAAATTGGAAACAGCAGCGATGGAAGGCATTCCGCTCAGCTCATTACTGTCCAATGTCAAAAAGCGTCTTCAATCAAAACGCGTAGTTGCCTTTCTCGATCTCTCACCCGCGGTTGCAAACGCCGACACTTCAACCGAAGGGGGTCTCAATATAGAAAAAATAGCTGCAAACAGCGGCGTCACTATATTGTCTGCAACCAGAGGCATGCAACAATCACAGGGCTCGTCTTCCGGTCCTCTTTCCAGCTTCACGCAGTCATTGATTGATGGATTGGCTGCCGATGCCGGCACACTGTCCCTTGCATCAATTGCCGAGCACGTGTCAGATACCGTGAATAGAGATGCTGCAAGTGTATACGGCAAAGAACAAACGCCTATTTTTATAGCGGCAGCCGATAATCCCGAAATCGTCGAAGTCCCTCTGGGTGTGCGGCTGAAAAGTTCCATGCCAGCCAAGACCGTTCAGATAGGGCATTCTCTCGACCAGCTGTCGATGCAGAGGCCAGACATAAAATTCGGCGCGCCCGGAAGGAAATCGAGAACCCTTATTGCGGCGAACTTGCCGGCTAGCGCGCTTAACGTCGCACAGGGTGGACCGGCAACCGCTACAGACGCAAGACCGGCAGCAAAATCAGCCCCGGCCAAAGCGGCTTCGCCCAAACCGGCGACAAAAGACCCTGATGATGACGACGAAAACGACGATTCTCCGCCCCAGAATGTCGATATGGGTCCATATATGAAAGAGATGAAGCAACTGATTCAATCTAAATGGACGCCGCCCAAAGGCATGAATGAAAAGCATGTGGTAGCTGTTTTTACCATCAAGCGCAACGGCACGATTCTGGATCCAACCATAGTCGAAAGTTCTGGAGACCAGGCGGTCGATGCATCAGCACTGGCAGCACTGAATGCGGCCTCACCGCTACCCAAGCTGCCGGCTGGCTCCCCCCATTACATTCAGATCAAATACAAATTCGACTGGAAAGTAAAACCCGGCTCGAACTCGGGAAATTGATCCAGCCTTGAGCTTCAGCCCGCTGTATTATTTCAAGTGAGACTACGTAATTACCGCATTGACTCGCAGCAGTTCACAGGGTAATTATGAAATTGAGGTCTCAGGCCCAGAATTACTAGATCCCGTAAAATAGGGCAAAGAACACCCCATGGCAGTTTGAGGGCAGGAGCTTTTATGAGCAGAGATGTAGGCAGAGAAATACCAAAAGGCGGCGGAGACAAGAACAATGATGGCTCCGCGCAAATGCACCGCGAAGCCTACGAAAGCAAGAACAAAGAAAAGCAGGACAAGAAGGAAGTAGTCGACAAGAAAGAAGTCAAGAAAGTCGGAGACTCGAAATTCAAAACTGCCGATCAAGTTCTGGACGATTTCTCAAAATCCAAGAACTGCGAAAACATCAAAGCTCACCGCGCCACGCTGGCCGGCCCCAACGTCGAGCAATACTGCAAAGACGGCGCACAGGCAGCAGTGGACTGGGCTCAAAGTCAGGCGGATAAGGGTGGCTACGGCAAACTCATGGCTGGCATTCTCACGCTTACCGGTCCGCCCGGCGAAAATTCGGTCAAGAATAAGGGCGGTTCGCAAACCAGCGGTCCAGACCCCAAAAAACAGCAGGGTCCGACCATCGATCCAAACAACTTCTAAGCAGCCTCGGACTGTTTGCTTCCCTAAAGCGGGCGCGCCCTCAGGCGTGCCCGTCAGTCTATTAAGAGAGGTCTGACGGTAGAACTTGAGAAGGAAATAATCGAATTCTTCAAAATTTTTGTAAGCAAGCCTTTCTGCTCTAAGCCTTACGGGCTCGTTATGCGAAAGACATGTGTTAGAATACCGAACTCGAAAAGTACAACAGGTCAGGATTCTAAGCCGTGCCTAATATCAAGTCAGCTAAAAAACGTGTAGTCGTTGCCGAACGCAACCGCCTTCGCAACAAGACATGGAAATCTGCCGTCCGCACCGTTCGCAATAACGTTGCAGAAGCAGTCAAATCGGCCAGTGCAAAAAACGCCAATGAAGCTCTCAGCCATGCTTACGAAGTAATCGATAAAGCAGTGGCAAAGGGAGTTTTGCATAAGAACGCAGCAGCCAGAAGAAAATCTCGTCTGGCCGGCAAAGTTCTGGCGCTCTCAGCCAAGTAGTCGAAGACAGCAGAAACGCTCTACAGGTCGGCGCCATCAGGCGTCGGCTTTTTGGCACTTGCTTGTAAACCTTCCTCGATCATTCTCCACACAATCTTTTGACTCAAAAAACATTGAGCGGAGCGGCTTTTCCGGTAATATTGATGTTGGAAATCGGCTGAAAACGGGACTCAGTTTGGTTCTTATCATTCAACAAATTTCCAATACATATGCAAAAGGAGTCTATGAGCACATATCCTGGCGGTTTGGAACATACGTTGGAAATAGACGGCACATTTGTCCAATCGGGCAACAACAAGCAGGCAGCATTGCAGACAACTGAATTGAAGCTGGAAAATCTCGCCGAACCGGTGCACTTTATCGGTATCGGCGGCATCGGCATGTCGGCCCTGGCGCGATTGCTTCTGCGCGAAGGCAAGGCTGTATCAGGCTCCGACAAACAAGCAGGCGAAATCACTAACGAATTGGCCTCTCTGGGAGCAAGAATTTTCATCGGACATGGCGCAGACAACGTCAAGGAGGCAGGCAGCCTCGTTATATCGACTGCCATTGTCAACGAGAATCCCGAACTTTCCGCTGCTCGCGCGAAAAATCTTCCGGTCTTCCACCGCTCGCAAATGCTTGCTGCATTAGGCTCAAAATCAAAAATGGTGGCCGTGACAGGAACCCATGGAAAGACGACAACGACCGGAATGGTGTCGCAAGTTCTCATTGACGGCGGACTCGATCCTTCCGTTGTAGTGGGCGGAATTTTCGAGCGTATTGGCAGCAATGCTCGCTACGGCACCGGTGGATATTTCGTTGCGGAAGCCGACGAGTCAGATGGCACTCATGCAAAACTTCCCTCCCATCTGGCAGTAATAACGAATATCGAGCCCGATCATCTGGAGAATTACCCTGGCGGTATCGCCCAGATCGAAGACGCTATGCTCGAATTCGCCGCTCATTGCGACAACAAAGTCGTCGTGTGCATAGATGATGCCGGTTGCAAAAAATTGCTCAAGCGCATAGCCAAACCGACCGTCACCTACGGACGCATTGATCTGGCTCCGGAAGCCGACTATCGATATGAGTCCTTATCTGGATTCGGCATGAAAATCTTTAGAGGCGTTGAGCTTCTGGGAGAATTGATCCTCAAGGTCCCCGGCGAACACAATAAACAGAATGCGCTGGCGGCTATAGTTTGCGGCATGGAACTGGGTATTCCGTTTGAAACGGCTGCTCGCTCGATTGAAACATTCGGAGGCGTTGCTCGCCGCTTTCAAATCAAGGGAGATGTCGACGGCACTATTGTCGTCGATGACTACGCCCACCATCCAACAGAAGTGGTGGCAACGCTTCAAGCAGCACAGCAGTACCTGTCCGCTAAAAACAGGAACGGCAAGCGCTCGCGTGTGGTTGCCGTATTTCAGCCGCACCAACCGGGTCGCCTGCGGGATCTCTGGCAGGAATTTCTCAAATCTTTTGATGGTGCGGATCTTGTTCTCATCACGGACATCTATGTTGCTCGCGGCGGAAATATAGAAGGCATCACCTCAGAGCGTTTCGTTGCAGAGATGACCCACGCCAACGCGAAACATCTGGCTGGAAAAACGGCTGACCTTCCCGCCAAAATAGCCCGTCATCTTCAGCCGAACGACCTGGTTTTGACGATCGGAGCCGGTGACATTACTGATGTAGGCAGCGAGCTAATCAAATGCTTGAAAGAAAGCCAGGTCTAAAAGAAGAGCAGAACGACGCCCCCCTGGCGCGATACACCACACTAAAGATCGGTGGTGAGGCGAAGCGCCTGATTCAACCTTCGACAGTCTCAGAACTGGCGACAGTAGTTGATGAACTGGTAAGAAACGGTGAAGAATGGTTCGTTCTGGGCGGCGGCTCCAATTTGCTGGTTTCATCCAGAGGCTTTGCAGGCACCGTAGTTAGAACCACACAAATAACCTCCGTCGAAAGGTTGGAGAGCAATTTGATCGAAGCCGGCGCCGGCTCTCGCCTGCCGCATCTGGCCAGACATGCGGCGCAATGGGGCTTATGCGGATTGGAATTCGCAGCCGGAATTCCAGGAACTGTAGGAGGCGGCGTTGTCATGAACGCCGGAGCGCACGGCAGCTCGATGTCCGAAATCGTGGAAGAAGTCTCGATTTATGACTCGACTATCAATAAAGTCGTGACTTTGAAAAAGGACGAGCTTGGTTTTCAATATAGACGCTGCGCACTGGATCCGCAAAAGCATGCGGTTTTGTCCGCCAAGCTACGTTTGAATACCGACAGACCGGAAGAAATAGAAGTGCGCATCAGGCACAACGAAGAATACAGATTGCGCACGCAGCCCATTGGTTTTCCCAATGCCGGAAGCACTTTCAAGAATCCCGAGCCGACAAGAGCGGCAGGAATGCTTCTCGACCAGTCCGGTGCCAAAGAGCTGAAAGAAGGTCAGGCAGCCGTTTCGGCTCTGCATGCCAATTTTGTCATTAATCTTGGTGGAGCTACATCCGATGAAGTGACAACTTTGCTTCACAAGATGCAAAACAGGGTTATGGAGAAATTTGGAGTGAGACTTAATCCAGAGTGGAAAACACTGGGAGACTTCACTGCAGAGGAAAAAGCGGTATGGGGTCCGTAAAGTAAAACTAGCAAAAGCGGCTGTTTTACTAGTTTTTAAACGGGTTAGAAAGGCGGCCGGGTTACTATAAATGCAGCCGACCGTCGAAAGAATGGATAGAGTCAAGTGGCAGAAGTAAATTACGTCAAACTGGGGCAACAAGGCAGTCCTGTCGTCATGTTGCACGGTTGGGGACAAACACTTGAGTCGATGCGTATCCTGGGCGATTTGCTCTCGCGCTACCATCAGGTTTATCTGGTCGACTTTCCCGGCTTCGGCAAATCAGAAAGACCAAAAGAAGACTGGGATACAGTCGATTATGCACGTTGTATCGACGAGCTTTTCGAAAAACTCTCCCTGCAAAGCGCAATTGTCATCGGTCATTCATTTGGCGGCAGAGTCGGCATGCGCATGGCTGTACGTCATAAGAAAAGAGTCGATGCGCTCATACTTATCAATACGGGCGGGCTGAAATCCCAGCTCAAGGGCAAACGTCTCTATAGAGCAAAAGCTCTCAAGTTGCTCTCCAATGCTCTGAAATGGAGCGACTCAACATTCGGCACCAAATATTTCGAAACCTGGTTCGTCCCCAAGTATGCATCGAGAGACTATCGCAATGCAGGCGTTCTCAAGAATATACTGGTCAAAACGGTTAACGAAGATCAAAGCCAGGACGCCGCTCAAATAACTTGCCCGACATTTTTGCTCTGGGGCGAGAAGG
>CAZBOX010000200.1:0-11124 GCA_964493595.1 uncultured Candidatus Obscuribacterales bacterium
CTGTCGGGCATACAGCCGATAAACAGGATGCAATTTCCGGTCCGACCGAATATTCGTTTCAGTCCGCTGGTTTAAAGGTCAAACGAAAATCAAAAAGAAGCGGGTTGCGCGTACGGCGGCGGAGCCCCCGGGCCCGGAATTAAAGCCGGAGCATCAAGCTGCAATTGCATTGCCGTGCCCGATGGAATCAGCACATCCTTGCCCTTGCGCAAAAGCATGTCCAGTCCGCCAATGCCACCACCGATAGCGGCACCTGACCAGGCCCCCATTCCGGCGCCATATCCGCCGCCGCCAATCGCACCGACTGCGGTGCCCAGACCGGCACCCAAACCTGCACCCAATCCACCACGAAGAGCTAGCTGCCCTAGCTTCGTCCCCCAGCCTTCGCCGCGATAGAGGTCTTGACCGTTCTGCCCGACATCTTTATACCGGCCGATGCTGCCGACAAGGTGAGCCGTTATAGGTATCGTCACACCACTCGGCAGTCTCATCTGGTTGAAATTTATAGACAATGCTCCGGAGCGACTCAAGCGCCTGCCGGCTTCGGCTTGCGTGATTGCACCTGTGACAACAGTGCCGGCCGGTATGTATGCATATCCGCACAAGGGGACATTCGACGACGTCGTAGCCTGGACGAAATCGCCGTCCTTGGCCACCTGCGTAGAAATTGCAGTGCTGAGTGACAGCGGAATATTCAAGCCTTGCGGCGCTGTACTTGCACCGCTCTGAACCGGCGAGGGCGCACCATATCCAGTGCCATATCCATAAGACGAACCTGGATTGTAGGGCGGCGGTGCTCCATAGGCAGGAGCCGGTGCGCCGCCGTACGGATTGTATCCAGGCTGAGCCGGTGGAGGATACGAACCATACTGAGGCTGGTAGGGCGGCAGCGTATAGTTGGCATAACCGCCCATGGAAGACTGTTCTGCCGGTGGACCTGGACTTTGCTCTCGGGCAGTGTTTTGCTGCCACTCACCTTGCCCGAATGCCGGTGTTTCCCAGGCAAAAAACAGCAGTGTCAAAAATCCGAACAGGCGGCTAGCGCCAAAAGCGACTCTCATAATCCAATTTCACACACCAGGTAAGCATGCAAGGGCAAGGCTTTTGCCATAACTCTACCAGAGCAAGAAAGACCTATAGGTGTTGTCTGGCCAACACATTAGATCCAGATGTTTCAGCCCGGGGCTGCGTACCTTCCCCATTGAAGACGGGACCGGGCAAGATTAAACTCCTGACAACCCTCTCCCAAGCAAGCTCCCTGACATGGCCGCACCCGAAGAAGCCCAAAGCAAAACTGAAAAATCAGTCTCTGCCATTGATGTTTATGGCAAAGCCGTACAGGAATTGCCTGCAGCTACAGTCGAGCTGGCCAAAGAAGCCTGGGCGGACCCGGTCGCTACAATCGGGCACGCCACCCGGACAGTGATTATGTCGGCCGGAATAGGCACAGCCATGGGCTATTTTCTTCCAGCCAAAGGACCGGCAGCCTGGGCGGTCGGAGCAGTGCTGACGGCGCCCATGCTCTACCACGGCTATAAAACACTCGACCATGCAGTCGAGGAGGCTCAGAAGCCTGGCGCAGACATAGATGCAGTAGCCCATACACTGGCGAGACAGACCGTCAGCGGCTCAACAGACCTGGTCCTCAATCTGGCCGGAGGACTTGCCGGTACGGAAGCTGGTTATGCCATGAAAGAGACACCCGGCGCCATTGGCTTTTTGGGCCAGAGAACCCAGAAGGGCATTTTAGAGTCCGAGAATAAATTTCTATCCGCCATCGCAAACAACAAATACGTCCGCGGAGTCACAGAAAGCGGACCAAATCCAAAACTGCCCGTCGGCAGGATACAAAATTTGGACGGTGTGGAAGGAGCAGTAGCCGGAGTCAGCCGCTTCGACTCGCAGACCGTTTTGCCCGAACACACTTCCTGGATAAAACGCCCTTTTGCCAGCATTCTGCAGCGTGTTCGCGAATTCGACAATCGCGACGTCATGCAGGGCAATCGCATGACCGCCGGAATCGCCAGAGTCGAGGATGATTACTTGCTCGCCCAGGGAAGCCTGCACCTGCATACCAAGCAATCGGACGGTATGGGAACAGTCAGTTCAATCTCGGCAAAAGCAAAAGAGCAAGGTCAGAATGTTGTGCTTATTACAGACCACAATCACCTGGCCGCTCGCGACGGCGTCAAGCCCGGCGACCCGCGTATCCCTGAGCAGGACGGACCAATCCTGGCAGAAGCGCCGCAATGGTACGCCGAGCAGTTCAAAGAAGCGGCAAAAGCAACAGTCAATGGTGAGCATGTCGTTCTGATAGGCACAGAGATGGGCACGATCGGCAAGGTGGGCAACCCGAAATCGGGTGGAAAAAACCACTATCTCATGGTCGAGATGCCGACATTCTTCGAGGCGATTCGCCGGCCAAGAACACTCTGGGAACAAGCCACATCGCCGGTAAGGCGCGCCCTGGGAATGAAAGAACCGCCCGCCGTGGTGACGCCGGACGTGATCAAATACCCCGATGGCAACATGAAAGGAGTCATCGACTATATCGAGACTTACGGCTTGAAAGACAGCATGGGCAAAGATCCCGTCTTCATTGCCGCGCACCCGCGCTGGGCTGAAGACCACTCACCCAGTTTGCCAACCGGCACCAAAGGCGCCGACTATGGGCGTTTTTCCTTCAAGACCAAAGAAGAGTGGGTGCAGCGGGCCGGTAAGTATTTTTCCGGCATCGAGGTAATCAAAGGCGGCGCCATGCGTCGCACCCCGGTAGAAGAAATCGGTGCCAAAGATGCCGATATGACAAGTCTTCGCGGCTTCATCAATGACGGCTTCCACATGTCTCCTACAGTCGGACGCGACGCCCACTTCGGAGATCCAGGGCTGATACCTGCAGAGACAGGCATCTGGGTGAATTCGATTGATAAAGCCGGTGTACTGGAAGGTTTGCGTTCCCGCCGTACTTTTGCGACAACTCACATGGAGCGCCTGAACGGTCGGGTCGTAGCCAATGATCGCTACCAGATGGGTCAGATACTGGACCAGGCGGTAACCAACGAATTGTCTCTTACGACAAAAATCGGCGGGCAAATCAAGCCCGACGCCGACTATACGGTAAAACTCTGGGGCGACCAGAGAATCGGCGACCGCACCCTGGCCGAAGTAATGCAGGAAGTGAAATTGACAGGCGAACAACTGAGCGGCAATGGCAATCAAGTGACATTCGACGCCGTCAAGCATAATGTCGGCAAGAGCGGCAGCGCCTACTTTGTGGAAGTAACAAGAAAAGACCCGGTCACCTCTCATGTGGACCACATGTACATGGCCCCTTTCTGGATAGAGCCACTGTCCGGAGGCGGCAGGCATTCTCTCTACATGCGCTTCCTGGCCGGACAATCGCCGGCAATCTTCGCGCCCAGCGGAAGCTGAACACTGACACGCTTAAGTCTGTCTGCAAGCGTGGCAGATTAGATATGAAAAGAGCTATAAAAAGCTCTAGAAAGCGGACTTAGAGTTTCTATCTGATTTTATCCGCAGCTTCATATCGTTACTGGCGGTCGCTCCGATGACCAATCGCTCGAAAATCATCCACGCCATCAATGACCTGGGCAAGCGGGTCACGGTAGCGGATGTGGTGGCGAAGACGGGCATGCCGCTGGTCGATGTCTCCAACCAGCTCAACTTGATCGCCTCAGACACCGACGCCAATCTCGAAGTCGCTCAGGACGGTGAAATATATTACTGTTTTAGCGACCATTTCTCATACACGTATTTTAGACACGGGCTGGGACGGATCCTCAATCAGATTGGCGGACAAGCTTTCAAAATTGCAGCCTTCGTCTTTCGTTTGTCTTTCGGTCTTATCCTCCTATTTTCTCTGATTTGTCTTTTCGGCATAGCGCTCATTATTCAGACCCTTCTGGCCGGCGTAGCGGGCTCAACGGAAGCAGTCTCCGGAATGTGGCGGGACTTCTTCGGGCTTGTACAGCGTCTTGCCTTGAAGGACATATTGAACTGGGGCAAGGAAAAACTAAAACCGGGTAGCACTACAGGCGGTGCCAGACAGGGCTTTTTGCTGGACTGTTATTCATTTCTTTTCGGCGAAGGCGATCCCAATAAAGACCTCGACCAGGAAAAATGGAAATTGCTTGCTCAGGTAATCAGGCTCAACGAAGGGGTAGTCTTGCCTGAACACTTGAGCCCATACACAGGAGAAGAGCCGGATGACGAAAAGATGCTTTTTACAATCCTGGCTAAATTCAATGGCATGCCGCAAGTGACGAGCAGCGGCAATATTGTCTATGTTTTTCCAGATATGCAAAAGAGAAGCGAAGTGACATCTTACGCATTGCTTCCGCCGCTTTTAGAACACAAAACATGGACTTTCACGAATTTGAAGAAGGAAGAATTGAAAAAGGTCATGGGTATGGGCGGGCTCAATTTCATAATGGCGCTGACGGCATGCATCTTCCTTGTACGTCCATCGCACCTGAATTCAGCCGGCTATCTTTTTCTCTTTCTCTGCCTGTACGCCACCCTCTTTCTGACCATCCCTGCCTTGCGACTGCTCTATACTTTCGAAAAGAATCGATTGCTCAGAAAGAAGAATCAACGCATTCGAGAATTCGAAAAACAGCTTCACAACCCGACCGCCGAACTCATTCAACGCCTGGAGGAGGCGGAGGAAATGCGTGCCTCACTAACTGTCAGCGCCGATTCTTCAATCGTTTACTCAACCAGGGCTGATTATCTGGAGCAGATTTCGGATAATGATTTCCAGCGCGATCTTAAATTAGGTGGAGCATGATCAGGCATATTAGTAAAATAGGGAACCTATCCGCAAACAATTGGTCATAGTGACTGCCCGAAATACCACCAAATAACTGATTTGGGGAAAGTAATGGCTGAGCAAAGCACATATATTCTCATCGTCGATGATGACAAGGGATTCCGGGACCTGGTCGGCGACCTGTTGAGAAGCAGGGGATATGAAGTCATCCTCGCTCGCAGCGCTAAAGAAGCGACTGCAGCCATGGAAGCAAAGCGACCGGCGCTGGCAGTTGTCGACTACAGATTGCCGGAAGTCGATGGCATGACATGGATTTCACAGGTAAGGGAACAGGATGACACCTTGCCGATTGTCTTATGCACGGGCAACTGGTGCGATCAAAGAACATTCAATTGGCTGAGAAACATCTTGAAAGTTTCGCAGGTCATTCAAAAACCGATCGTCCCCGAACTTTTCCTGCACACTTTAGAGAATATAGTTCCGCCCCCCGAGCAGACTGAAGCGCCGTCACTCGAAGTAGATGACAGCCGCTTCAGGGTGAAGCCTGTTCTCGACACGTCTCAAGCAGAAGAGTCGCTTGAACAAATCGAGATGTTATTGGCCGATGAGAACACTTCCGCCGAGGACATCGAGCGCCTGAAAAAGCTCAAGCGCCGCATTGAAACTCAAAACGCCATCAAGAAAGCGCGAGAAGCCTTTGTCAGAACTTTGCCCGAAGCGTGGGGCGAAATTACCTCGGCCGTTAAAAGAGCAAGAGAAAACCCGAAAAATCTGCGTTTGCTCCAGGACGCCATGGGCGTCGCCCACAAGCTCAAGGGTACGGCCGGTTCTTACGGATTCGCCAAAGTAGGGCAATTTGCAGAGCGAATAGAAGATTTTTTGATTACTGTCGACCCTCATACAGATACTGAGCAGGAAGTCATCTGGGCTGAAGTTATTCGCTGTGTAACCGAAGGAACGCAAGTGGTCGAAGCGGTTGCCAGAGAGGAGTCCAGCACCTCTGAAATTCAAAAACTTCCCTCTATTTCCTGCCTGGCAGTCACACCCGAAGGCGCTTATCCTGGACCGCTGAAAGGAGCAGCCCTGGACGTAAACTGTGAATTGGACCTGGTAGGAAGCTCGGTGGGTGCCATCGTCAAATTCGGAAAGCAATCTTATGACTCGGCTCTGATTGACCTGTCTCTCGACACTGCATCCGGAAGGTTTCAGCTTGCCCGCGAGATTCGTCAGGCTGCCAAACGAACGATACCTCTGTGTTTTGTTAATTCGAAAGAAGAAACTTATACACAAGCAGATATCGTATATGGTGGCGCATCGGTTTTACTGGACGGCGATGTGACTCGCGGCAGTTTGAGTGAAGCATTTCAGATCATGACCGTTGCAGGACAAATTCGAAAACCACGAGTTCTCTGCGTAGACGACGACCCTCTGCTGTCATCTTTCGTCGAATCCGTTTTGATTCCGGCAGGAGTGCAGGTGCGCTCGCTGAACGAACCGATTGCGATTCTCGAGACCATGCACGACTTTAAGCCTGATCTCATTTTGCTCGATGTAATCATGCCAGGACTGACCGGCTATGAAGTATGCAAACTGCTCAAGTCTCATGACGAGTGGAAGCAGGTGCCGGTCATATTCCTCACGTCAAAGAGCGATTCGAGTGGAAAACGTGCAGCTTTCACCGCTGGCGGTACTGACTTTCTCAGCAAACCTGTCCTCGTAGATGAATTGCTCTCTCGAGTCAAAGCCCACTTGTCGAAAACCTTGAGCGAAGTGTCCACACGTGTCGACCCGGAAAGCAAAGTTTTGACAGCCCAGGCCCTCGAAACCGAAAGCGAGCCGCTCCTCTACCTTTGCTACCAGCAGTCCCAAAGCCTTTCGGTCGGGATTATTTCGATTGTCGATTACGAAGAACTAGACACATTACATGGGGCCTTCTCCGGCGAACACGTCGTCGGAAAAATGGGAGATCTGCTCAAGGAAAGGCTCAGGGCTGAAGACCTGCGGGGTCGTCTTGAAGGCGGAAAATTTGCTATTGTTCTTGCGGGAGAGTCTAGCGATACGGCTGGTCGGGTTTTTGAACTTTTATATGAAGATTGGCAAAAGATGTGGTTCCCTAGCTCTCGAGGCAAAGAATTTCAAACCGACCTTAAGTTCAGCTCCGCAGAATTCCCTCTGGAAGGGGATAATTTCGAAAAGCTGAAAGATTTCGCTCTAAGAGCTTTGAGCGGACGATCTGTACTCTCTTGAGTACAAAAATCAGGGGAACCAACGGGAGGAATATGACCAGCGCAGCCGATATTAAGCAAGTTCTCCTGGTCGACGACGATCAAAATATTCGCACCCTTGCCCAGATGGGACTTGAAGGTTTGACGGACTGGAAAGTGGAGCTGGCAGCCTCTGGAGCTGAAGCCATCAGTAAAGCCTCCGCGCTCAAGCCCGACCTAATAATATTGGACGTAATGATGCCCGGCATGGACGGACCCACCACCCTGGGTGAATTGCGCAAAGTCGACTCTCTGACCGGCATTCCTGTGATATTCATGACCGCTAAAGCACAGACGCACGAAGTTGAGCTCTACCAAAAGATGGGCGCCCGAGGCATAATCACAAAACCTTTTGATCCTATGACTTTGCCCGAAGACATACAGGGAATATTGAACAAGAGCTAGACACGTAAGACTTAAGCAGGCAATGCGCCACAGATGGACAATCCTGGTAGGCATCGCAGGAACTCTGTTCCTGATGATCGCAGCTGGCGGTTATGCGACTTTTGCCACAATGCGCCAACAAGATGTGATGATCAATCACCGCACATGGTTGATTCAAACCTATGACGTTTTACTGGAACTGGAAGAAATCGATGTCGCGCTGGAAGAACTGCTGTCTAGCGAGCGCGGTTACATACTTAAGCAAGAAGAAGCCTTTTTGAAAGACTTCGAAAGTTCGAAAAACTCAATCGATTCGGTAGTGGCAAAACTGAGAATACTGGTCAAAGACAATCCACCGCAGTTGCAGCGCGTTGAATTCCTGAAACGAACCCTGGACAGGCGCTCGTCCTTTTTGCAAGATGCCATAAATGTAGCGAAAACCGAAGGCGCCGAAGCGGCGAAAAAATATGTCAATTCCAGAGGGCTTGAAAATGTCGAGACACAAGCCGATGAAATTCTGCATGAAATAATCTCGTCTGAAAAAAATCTCCTCAAGTCACGCACAGAAAAACTGGCAAGAGAGACTCAGAAGACTGGCGAACTGTCGTCAACGCTGCTGGCTCTCGCCGCCTCCGCTTTGGCTGTCTGCCTTGTAATGGTCGCCTATTTCTTGAGAGAGAAGAATAATGTCGCTCAACGTTTGGCTATTCAATTGGCCGTCACTCACGTGCTGAGTGATTCCAGAGACATACCCAGCGCGTTGGAACGGCTTCTTGCCGTCCTCGGCAAACTGAACGGTTTCAGATTCGGCAGTGCCTGGCTAGTGTCACAGGAGCATAAAGAAGCGGAGCTCATTGAAACTGCCTGTTGGAGCGACGAAAAGAAACAGCTAACCGCCTTTAAGAAGGCGACCCAGGAAAGCAAATTCACGTTAGGTAAAGGCTTGCCCGGGCTGGTCTGGTCGACAGGTGCTCCTCAATTTGTCGACATCACGGCAGCCTCAGAAGCTAGCTTTACTCGAAAGAAGGCAGCATTGTCCGACGGTATCAAATACGGTTTGGGCTTTCCTATATTGGGACAGAAACAACTGCTCGGCATGATCGAGTTTTTCTCCGACAAAATCGATGCGCTCGACGGCGATCAGATGAGCACTTTAGCGGCCTTCGGTCAAGAAATCGGGCAATTTGTGGAAGGTGTACGCGCCAAAGAAGAATTGGTCGAACGAGCTGAGCTGGCTAATTTTGTTGCAGAAACAGCTTATGTGTTGAGCCAGCAGACCAATCCCGACGAGATGCTCAAACAGTGTACGAGTTTGATGACCAGGCATCTTAAAGCGACCGTCGCGCGTATTTGGACAATTTCCGAAGACAACGAGGAAGAATTGGAACTGAGAGCCAGTTCTGCGAATTCGTCATCAGCAGATCCAGGTCAGAAAAAAATCAAACTGGGAGAAGGAGAGATTGGCATTGTCGCTGAGAAGCTCCGCCCACTTCTCACCAATGAGCTGGACAAATGCGAGCAGTCAACAAGCAAAGGTTGGATTGAAAGCGACGGACTTAAGTCGCTCAGCGCCTACCCGTTAGTCTTCGGCAAAGAACTACTGGGTGTGCTGGCAATGTACAGCAAGAAAGAAGCCAGCCGCCAGTTGCAGGAAACGCTCGCGGGCGTCTGTAATGGTATCGCACTCGGTATCAAGCGCAGCCAATCCGAACAACTGCTCGAGGAAAGAGAACTGCTTTTTCGAACGCTCACAGAGCAAATTCGCGAAGTCTTCATCGTTTCCAGACCAAATGCCAGCTTCGTATACATCAGCCCTGCTTATGAGGAAATATGGGGACGCCCCAGAGAGCCGATTTACAAAGACGCCTCTGAAATCTTTGACGGTGTGCATCCAGAAGATGTCGAAGCGGTGAAGACTTTCATGCTCCGCACGCACGAGCTGAAGACCCCGCAGGAAGTCGAGCACCGCGTTTTGCGCCCCGATGGATCGATCCGCTGGATCTGGGCAAGAACATTCCCTCAATTAGACGATCAAGGCGAACTCGAGACCATTTACAGTATCGGGCACGACATAACGGACAGAAAAGAAGCGGAAAGGCGTGTCAGCGAGTTTTATTCCACAGTGTCTCACGAGCTGCGTACGCCACTTACCTCTATTCACGCCAGCCTTCGACTTATTGAAGGCGGACTGGCAGGACAGGTTTCCGACAAAGTAAGCCGCCTGGTCACCATCGCTAGAAACGAGTCCGACCGGCTTATCCGGCTGATCAACGATATCTTGGACATTCGCAAGCTGGAAGCCGGAAGACTGGAATTAAAGCTCGCAGAGCGCAAAGTCGCCGACCTGGTCGATGGGGCTTTCGCTGCCACAGAGGGCATGGCGCAAGAAGCAAAAGTCACTCTCAAGCATCAACTCATGTACAACGGTTTCTTGAGATGTGACCAGGATCGCGTCATACAGATATTGACCAACTTTTTATCCAACGCTATCAAATTCTCACCTGAAGGAGAGACGGTTTTTCTAGACGTTGAAAAACACCTGGACATGATCCGCTTCTCAGTGACCGACTCGGGACCAGGCATTCCAGAGAGCGAACAGCATAAACTCTGGGGCAAATTCCAACAGCTGGACTCCAGCGACACCAGACCAAAAGGTGGCACCGGTCTTGGCTTAGCCATTACAAAAGGACTGACGGAGCAGCACGGTGGCACAGTCGGCTTCGTCTCCACCGTCGGAAAGGGCACCACCTTCTGGGCAGAATTGCCGGTAAGCGAGCTCAGCCCCAGGAGCACCAATTATGACCTCAAGGCATTCGCATTAACAAGGGTTTTGATGGTCGAAGACGACGAACACCTTACCAAACTCGTTCGCAGTGTCATGAAGAAAGAAGGCTTCGACGTAGAAATTGCGCACACGTTGAAAGAAGCAGATGAAATGCTGCTGGAATTCACACCAAAAGCAATAATCATGGACGTTAGTTTGCCTGACGGCAACGGTCTGCAATGGTTGAAGCAAAAACAGTCGCAGGAAAAACCATTTGCAATTCCAGCAATTGTTTTGAGCGGAGCAGAAAAGAACGCAGACATGGATGGTGCTCCAGCAATTTTAGACTGGTTGATAAAGCCACTGGAAGACAGAAAACTAGAACGCGCACTGCGACGTGCCGTCAGAAATAAAGGCGACGACAAGGCTAAAGTCTTGGTAGTCGAAGATGACGATTCCACAAGAGAACTAATCAAACACCATGTCGCCAAGTTCCCAGTTGCCGTCATCGAAGCAACGACCGGAAGCGAAGCGCTCAAAAAAGTCAAAACCGAGCACCCCGACCTGATTATCCTCGACGTGGGCATTCCTGCGCCAAACGGCTTCGAAATTGTGGAAAGCCTCCGCAAAAGCGAATCGCGCGAAACTCCTCTGATTGTCTACACGAGCAGAGACCTGACCAAAGACGAAATGAACAATCTAACGCTCGGTCTGACAAGACACTTAGTCAAATCGAAAACAACAGAAGAAGAATTAGTCGACTCAGTCAAACAACTTCTCGACGGCATCTTCATCACTTAATGGCCGGAGCGCCGTTTCTGGCCGGAGCGCCGTTTCTGGCCGGAGCGCCGGCTTCTAGCCGGCACAGGATTTTTCTAGAATACCTCATTCAAATTCCCTTTAAATGCCATTTAAATGCC
>CAZBOX010000201.1:0-11111 GCA_964493595.1 uncultured Candidatus Obscuribacterales bacterium
CAATCGGACGAGCCGAATCCTCGAGCAACTTTCTTTCTTCACTGCTCAGCAGGCAGTACTTCTCCACCTCGTCGACATTGGCAAACATGACGGCAAGTGGACGGTCCTGGCGAGACTTGATACTTCGAATGATCTCTATAGCATCGCCATTGCGCGCATCTGCCATAAGATGATATCCGCCCAAGCCTTTGACGGCTATCACCTGCCCTGAGGCAAGAGATTCTTTTGCGGCATCCAGAGCCGACAAGCCCTCCGGAGGCTTCTCACCATCGATGCCTGTTGAAGGAAAGCGAAACTGCAGTTTTGGCCCACACTTCCAGCAAGCAATAGGCTGCGCATGAAATCTTCTATTTGATGGTTCCTTGTATTCGGCTTCGCATTCATTGCACATCTGAAACTTTTTCATAGTAGTCGATGCGCGATCATAAGGAAGACTTTCAATGATGGTGAAGCGTGGTCCGCAATTTGTGCAATTGATGAATGGGTATTGAAAGCGCCGGTCGGAATGTGAAAAAAGCTCGTTCAAGCACTCTGAGCAAGTTGCAGTATCGGCAGGTACATATCGCTCTGCCAGTTGGTCATTCAGACTCTTTTCGATCTGAAACTCGCTGGTATCACCCTTTGGCTCGCAGCTTTCCGTATCAATCCGCGTAATTCGTGCCAGAGCAGGCGCTTTATTGCGAAGCGTCTCGATGAATGTCTGAATATTACAATCCAAGCCTTCGACTTCGATTTCGACCACCCCGCCGTTATTGCGCACAAAGCCGCATAAATTAAGCTCTCTGGCCGAATTGTAGACGAATGGACGGAAGCCTATTCCTTGAACAAGCCCGTATACAAAGACTTTCATGCGTGACGCAGTCGTCTGCATCCACCTAATCCGTTTTATAGCTGATGCCTAACCAACATGTAAGGCGGCCGCTATTCTCGCATATCGTTCTTCCGAATGATCCCCTTTTAAAGGGGTCTTTCGGCGCGATCACCCAAGAATGCTCCAAGAGGACGATATGGTGGGGCACAGCACCGGTCAGAATGTATGCATACGGCATCAAGCGTGCGCACGCTATGCGAAATCGAAATTGAAATCAAAATTGATTGCTGTTGGTGAGGATTTTGACTATGAAACCACTTACACCTTGGTTCAAGAAGAGTGTACCGGCGGTCCGCAGAGAAGAGGAATATCCTTTCTACGCGCTGCAGAAAGAAATGAATAATCTATTCCAGGATTTTTTCAGTAATTTCGACTTGTCGCAACATGGCTTCGGCGAACACGCATTCGGAGATTTTTCGCCGCGAGTCGACATGCACGAAACACCGAAAGATTTCACGGTCACCGCTGAATTACCGGGAATGGAAGAGAAAGACATTCAACTGAAGCTATCCGGCGATGTACTGACTATCTCCGGTGAAAAGCGCAGCGAAAAGGTCGAAGACGTCAAAGGTCACTACAAAATGGAGCGTATCTACGGCACTTTCAGTCGCTCGATGCTGCTTCCGGCAGAAGTAGATCTGGACAAGTGCACTGCCACGTTCAAAAACGGTGTGCTTAGCGTTGTTCTACCTAAAGTTGTAGAATCTGAAAAGACATCCAAGAATATTGCCATTAAGACCGCGTAGCAGAGACGCAAAGGACAGTTCATCTTAATGATGAGCTGTCCTTTCGCTACGAAAACGAGAAATTCTCAAGGAGAAGACAATGAAAGTGTTGATCGCAGTTGAGGAATCCGAGTGCTCCAGATTAGCTCTGGAGTCGGTGATGGAACGCAGCTGGCCTGAAGATTCCCAATTTCGGGTCATCAATGTTTTCGAACCATTTCAAATGTATGGCTCTGATATTTACTCTCCACGAGCAGTGGACTCTATTCAAGAAGCCGAAAAAGAACTTCTGAATTCCAAGAAAGAACTGGTAAAGCAAGACCTGCAATTGCTCAGAAAGCTGTTCTCGGAAAAAGCAGTCAGCGGCGATGTCCTGACTGGCGACATTCGCAATAGCATCATCGAAGAAGCAAAAGAGTGGGGCGCCGATCTCATAGTAATGGGCTCCCATGGTCGAAAAGGCTTTTCCAAGCTGTTTCTCGGCAGTGTTGCCGAAGGAGTCGCAGGTCACGCCGACTGCTCAGTAGAAATCATCAAAAAGAAGAAGGAAGCTCACTAGAAGCATCCTGAAGTGAGTACGCCTGGAGGTTTAAAAATGAAGGTCATAATTGCCGTTGATGAATCGGCTTACAGCAAGAAAGTTATCGAAGAAGTAGCATCGAGAAGATGGCCTGCTGACACGGCTTTCAAAATCCTGTCCGTTGTCGAGCCTATCAAACTGGAAGATGCGGACTGCGACAGCTGGACGCAGCTAGCTAAAGAAGCCTTCAGCCGCCGTGAAAAATTTGCCGACAAAATTTGCATGGAAGGCAGAGAATTGCTTGCCGAGAAACACCCTGACTGCAACGTGCATGTGGAGGTCAGAAAAGGCGATCCGCGCCACGAAATAATCGAAGCGGCTGTTGACTGGATGGCGGACAAAATTCTCATCGGCGCGCATGGACGCGATCTCTGCGATCGATTCGTCTGGGGTGGCGTATCGAGAGCAATCGCATTGAAGGCGCCCTGCTCGGTGGAAGTAGTCCGTCCACGTACGAAACATCCGAAAACCGACAAGAAAGACAAGCTTGCCAGTACGAAGGCTTAGATTAAAAGACAATTACCTCCAGATTTCGGGGTCTTCATGGAATATCCATGTAAAGGCCCCGAATCCCAGGCATACACTGCCTTGAACTATGGTTATGAAATAGAGCAATGTGCCGGCCAGGTCCGGTCCGAAGGCTTGCGGCGCCAACTTGAAAGCAATGACCAGAAGGGTCAAACCCAGGAACATTAGTGCCAGGTAAATATCTTTCTTTATCTCGACGAATCTCATGACGCTTCCCCCTGCTTGCTTTCGAGCTCTTTCAGGAGCGTCAAAAGTGTAACAATCCGGACAGAGTCTGCGTATCATGCGTCGGGATGACGTCATCGCCATATTGTTTGCCGAAAGACAATCATACTTGCGGACCATGTCCTCTCGGCAAATTAGTTTCAGAATGGAAAGAGCTATTAGTATCAGGATTTCTTGGAAACGTGGAAATGTACGCCCGACAACACCCCAGCCAGCCAACCTGCCCACATACTGGGCTCGAAACTGCGACAGGGTTGTGCATCGTGACAGTTGGCAACAGCCTGCGGGGTGACGACGGTATAGCTGCCGCACTTTGTGACAAATTACCGGACCGCGTGCTTCCAGGGGTCTGCAGATTCGACCTGGGCTCCTATACGAGTTATCTGGCTGATTGTGTGCGTGGGCACAAGGCGGCCATCATCATCGACTCAACCTGCGACGGGCTGTCGCCGGGTTCCGTTTCAATCATCGACTTGACTGCGCTTCTGGATGGTCCGGAGGTGGAAATCAAATCGACGCACGGATTTTCCGTGGCAGACGAGCTCAGACTGGCCGGACAACTGGGAGTATTGCCCAAGCGCATAATTTTCTTCGGTGTTGAAATCGGAGAAGTAAACTGGAAAGAGAAGATAAGCCCGGCGCTGGAAAGCAAGCTGCCTCATCTTGTTTCAAATCTATCCTTTCTGGTCGAGCGAATTTTAGAGGCCCTACGCAAAGATGCATGAATCGGCCATTGCCAAATCAATTCTGGAGATTGTTGTTCAACGTCTTCAGTCGCTGGATGCTGAGGCTAATGCACACAGTGTCAGCGTCATCTTTGGAGAATTCCGCAATGTAGAGCCGGAATCTGTTTCTTTTGCATTCGACAATATGAAACAGTTTTATCAAGGAACTTTGAACTGCCAGCTTTCAATAAGTACAATTGCCGCCGTAGCGAAGTGCCAGGACCACGGTCACAAATATCACCCACGAGCAGTCGATGCGTACAGGTGCCCGGATTGCGGAAGCGGGATCAAAGACTTGTTGCAGGGTGAAGAACTTGACGTCGTCAATGTAGTGGTGGAACTGGAAAAACCCGAATCGGAGAAAGCGGAATATGCACGAATCGGCTGACGAGCATGCCTTAGAACGCATCCTTGGAAGAAATGAAGAATTGGCGGAACACAATCGCGAACACTTCGAGCACGCCAAAATATGCGCGTTCAATTTAATGAGCGCACCCGGAGCAGGCAAGACTTCACTGCTCGAGGCCACTTTCAGAATTGCCGCGGACCAGTTCAAAAGCTGCGTGATCGAAGGCGACATGGTCGGCAATCTCGATGCCGACCGGATTGAAAAGCTGGGTGTGCCCGTGCATCAGATTTCGACGGGGCGCAGTTGCCACCTCGACGCCCAGATGGTAGCAAGGCTTCTGCACGCCGAACCACTGGAAAAAGCAGACGTACTGTTTATCGAAAATGTCGGCAATCTGGTTTGTCCTGCAGAATTTCCGCTTGGCGAGCACAAGCGCATTACATTGCTGTCTGTCACCGAAGGTGATGATAAACCAATCAAATATCCGGTCATCTTCAGAAATTGCGATCTTGTAATCTTCACGAAATGCGACTTGTTGGAACATGTCGATTTCAACATCAGTGAAGCTGAAAGCCGGATCAAAGCGATCAATCCAAACATCACCACGATTCAACTGTCCGCAAAAACCGGATACGGCGTCGAAAAGTGGATAGCCTGGGTGATTTCTACCCTGGAAGAATTCAAACGACTGGCCAAGTCGAAACCGCATGTGCATCACGCTGCCCACTAAAGTTTTATCCGTTGATGGCAGCACAGCGACTGTCGAATGCCTGGGTGAAACCAGACGAGTTCTGCTTCCCTTTTTCAGCGTCAAGAGCGGCGACTGGGTGCTTCTCTACGCCGGCGCAGTGGTCAGCTTAGTTACAGAAGAGCAGGCACGAGACCATCTTGCCTTTATGAATATTGAACCGGGCGCTTGAGGGCGGATGAATCCACACTCGAACAGGTGATTTCCGGCTTAGTCCTTATGAACGATGGCTTACGGGACAAAACCGTCTGTAATATATGCATCTGCTGAGAATTACTCGACAGCGCATTTTTGCAAATGTGAAACCTCTCTTTCCATCAAAGGCGTATGGCTCAAAACTACGTAATTTCCAAAAGCGACTTCAGCTCTCTGCTGGATGTTCTGAAACAACACGGCAAAGTCTATGCTCCTGTGCGCGTTTCAGAACAATCCTTCTCATTCAAAGAAATCCAGTCTGAAGGAGAAATCGCCTGGGAAGCATTGCGCACAATTCTTCCGCCGAAAAAGTTTTTCTATCCACCCGCAGAAAAGATTCTTGAGTATGACGACAAAGAAATAAAAGAAGTAAAAGAGGACATAGGCTATCAAATTCTTTTTGGTGTGCACCCCTGCGATCTGGCAGGCTTAGGGATAATGGACACGATTTTCGAGGCGGGTCCTTCTGATTCTCACTATGTTGCCCGGCGCAAGCAGAGCCTGGTCATAGGGCTGTCCTGCATGCCGGATAAATGGTGTTTTTGCCAATCGATGGGCACCTCATGCGCCACCAAAGGCTATGACATTTTTCTTACCGATCTGGAATCAGATTTTTTCGTCCAGGTTGAAACACCAGCCGGTGCAGCAATGCTGGAGAATTGCAGCAGCATACTCAAAGTCGTTGCCGAGTCGGACAAAGACAGGTACAAAACCTTCTGGCAAAATCGCGAAGCAGCATTCACAAACGGATTTGCTCCGGATAATTTGCGCTCCACCATGGACATGGAATGGAATAACGAAATCTGGGAGGAGCTGGGCAAGCGCTGTTTGAGCTGCGGCAACTGCACGCCTGTATGCCCGACCTGTTACTGTTTCGATCTTGTGGATATCGCCAGCCTAAGCGGTGATTCCGGCTCTCGAGTTCGTGAATGGGACAGCTGCCAGTTTGTCGGTTTTGCTCAGGTGGGCGGGGACTTCAATTTCCGCCCCACACCGGTAGACCGGCTCAAATTCTGGTATCGACACAAATTGCATGGATTCGATGATCCATATGGTTTCAAAACTTGCGTCGGATGCGGGCGCTGCACAGTCTCATGCCCAGCCGGAATCGACGACCTGGTAGATGTTGTGAAAAAACTGCAAGGATCTAAGAAAGACCATGACTGAACTGACTACGCCATTTATGCCATCAAGAGCGGTGATTCGCTCCATTATTCCTATGGCTGCGGACAATATGCTCTTTCAGTTTACGATCAACGGCACGGGAATGCCCGGCTGCCAACCCGGCCAATTCGTCCAGCTCTGGGTGCCCGGTGTCGGCGAAAGCCCGATTTCAGTCTGTTCTGGACATGCCGGTGCCACAATCGAATTGATGGTGCGCAAAGTCGGGCGAGTGACCAGCGCTCTTTTCGATATGCAGGAAGGCGATTGGGTCGGCTTGCGGGGACCTTACGGAAATGGCTTCCCGGTGCACCATTACGAAGGCAAAGATATCTGCCTGATTGCCGGTGGACTGGGCGTAGCGCCTATTCGCTCACTCTGGCAATATTTGCTCGACCACCGAGAGAAATATGGACGCATCATTCTCATTTATGGAATGCGTCACTCGATAGACCTTCTTTTCAGACAGGAATTTCGCATCCTGCACAGACGCCGAGACATGGAAGTCTTCATTGCGGCAGAAGAATTGGCTGGTCCGTCATTGCCACCAGTATCGGTGCAATTGGGAAGGGTCACAGACATGATAAGACTGGCGGATATCAGCTCTGACTTCGAAGTGGCTGTCTGCGGACCTCCCGTCATGTACAAATATGTCGTCCAGGAGCTGGAGAAAAAAGCAATCGACGGATCGAAAATATGGCTGTCGCTCGAACGCCATATGAAATGCGGAGTGGGCAAATGCGGTCACTGCTTTATAGGTGGCGCGCTGACATGCAAGGCCGGTCCGGTTTTCAACCTCACAACCTTAAAAATGTTGCCGGAGGTAATCGAATGCGCATAGTCGGATTTTCAACCAGCGGTGAGCCAGAAAGACATGAATAAAGATGCCAAGCTTTTACCATGCATATCCGTCGAAAGCCTTACCGGCTGCGCCGGAGAACTGCTCGTCATACTTGAGAACCTGGATAAATTACTGCCATTCGTAAGATTGTCCAGCTTTCCATTTGCGCAGACAAAAAATGATGACGGACCTGTAGATATCTGCTTTGTCGAAGGCAGTGTCAGCCAGCCGCATGATCTCGAGAAGCTGCGTCGCATCCGCGCGAAAAGCAGATGGCTCGTCGCTGTGGGAAATTGCGCCGTGTGGGGATGTGTGCAGGGCGGTGCTTGCGCAAAGTGCAAGGTGACCGACATGCTCGAGGCAGTCTACGGTCAAGGCAGTGAAATAAAAGTCCTGGAAGCAAAGCCGCTGGACGCCTATGTGCAGGTCGATGTCAAACTCTCCGGCTGTCCGATTAACACGACTCAATTCCTCTCTACGACGGCAAGCCTTCTTAAAGACCACTTGCCATACATAACGCACAAACCTGTATGTCTCGAATGCAAATTGAGAGAAAATGCCTGCGTGCTGATTGAAAACAATCTTCCCTGCCTGGGTCCCGTTACAGCGGCAGGTTGTGGAGCGCTCTGTCCCAGCCTGGGGGCGGCTTGTTACGGCTGCTGGGGACCCTGCCAGACACCGCAGATGGACGCAATGGCTACAATTTTGCAAGAGAAGGGGTACGATCCTCTGGAAGTTATAAACCGCCTCAAAACTTTCGGTGCACCCGAGCACTTATTTGAGCGCATGACACAAGTACCTGCAGAGAAGAGCGCATGACCGACAAAGAACGCAAGATAATCGAAATACCGGAAATCACTCGAGTCGAAGGCCATTCAGCCGTATCGATAGACATCGAGGACGGTCAGGTTACAGATGTAAAACTCGATGTCTTCGAGGGCACCAGATTCTTCGAGCAGATTGTCCTGGGACATAAATTCGATGAATTGCCGCATATAACCTCGCGCGTCTGCGCCATATGCTCGACCGGGCATGTCCTGGCTGCAATCTTTGCCATTGAGCGCGTGCTCAAATTCGCCCCCGAAGACAATGAGATGAGATTGAGAGAGCTCATGCATTTAGGGATGATTATCGAGTCTCACGCCACTCATATTTGTGCCCTCGCGCTTCCGGATTTCTTAAAAACTCCAGACCTGATCACATTTGCCACTGAGCACAAAAATGAATTTATGATCTGGACGCAGCTTAGAAATCTCGGCGCCAGCGTGCAAACCTTAATCGGTGGAAGGCCCTTTCACCCGGTCAACCTGCATGTGGGCGGTGTTTCTAAATTCCCCTCCAATGCGGACCTATTGAAAATCAAAGAACCCTTGCAGGCAAGCAAGAAAATGTCGATTGACCTGGCCGAGCTAGTCTTGACTTTCCAGCCGCCGGTAAGAAGACTGACCACTCCGATGTTCCTTTGCTTGATCCCGCCCGACGAGTCTTATGGATTTTTCGGAGACACAATTAAATCGTCGGACGGCTGGCAGCGAAGCATCGAAGAATATGGCTCGTATTTACGTGAAGAAGTGGTGCAATACAGTCATGCCAAACGCTCGACAGTAGACGGCAATCCAGTAATGGTCGGCTCTATGGCCCGCCTTGCAATTTTCGGCGACCGCCTCAAAGGAGAAGCGAAGAACCTCTATAAATCTTCGCCGCTGGCTCAAGGCGACCACAACACAATGTGGAATAACGCGGCTCAGGCAATCGAGCTTGTTCATGCGATACAGAGATCTTGCGATTTGATTGATGCAATCACTGCTTCGGATAACAGCGAGAGAAAAACAACAGTAAAACTTCAGGCTGCAGCAGGAAAAGCACCAGGAGCGGTAGAATGCCCGCGCGGAACTCTCTATCACCACTATGAAATCGATGAGAGCGGAAATATTTTGAAGGCCGACATGATCACACCTTCAGCACAAAACACAGCTCGCATAGAGCTGGATATTAAGGAAGTCGTGTCGCAGAATATGGACAAAGAAAATTTGATGCCCAACCTGGAGACTCTGGTGAGAGCGTACGACCCGTGCAATACGTGTGCAACTCATATGGTCAGCGTCAACTCGAAATCAAAAAAACATTAGGAGGATCACCCCTTGCTGCCTGAGACTATCAATCGCGGTTCCTGGATCGAGGACTACAAAAGAAAAGTTACCAGCCTTGAAAACGCGGTCAGCTTCATCAAGTCGCAAGACTCCGTGTATGTTCATTCAAATGCGGCGGCTCCTCAACTCTTGCTCGATGCCATGGTACGAAGAGCCCCCGAGCTGAGAGGTGTGAAAATCTTTCAACTGATGACGCTGGGAAAAGCTGATTATGCCCTTAAAGAAAATGCGGACTCTTTCCAGGTCAATTCATTCTTTATTGGAGCCAATGTAAGGGAAGCTGTTAATGCTGGCAGAGCCAATTACATACCGGTATTTCTGAGCGAAATTCCAAATCTTTTCTTATCGGGAGATATTCCTATAGACGTATGCTTGCTGCAAGTCTCGCCGCCAGACGCACACGGTTTTTGCAGCTACGGCGTATCCGTCGACTGCACGATCGCCGCTCGCAAAAAGGCACGCCTGGTCATCGCTGAAGTCAACAAGCAAATGCCACGCACACTCGGTCGCGCCTTTGTGCATGTATCAAGATTAGATCACATTGTCGAGTCCGATCATCCCATTCCCGAGCTGGTGCCAGCCAAACCGAGCGAAGTGGAAAAGGCAATCGGCTCCAATGTCGCTTCGCTCGTGGAAGATGGCGCGACCATTCAGCTTGGTATCGGAGCGATTCCCAATGCCGTGCTGAAAAATCTTCTCGACAAGCGCAATCTTGGAGTACACAGCGAAATGCTGTCAGACGGGATTGTAGACCTCATAGAAGCAGGAGTCATTACTAATGACGCCAAAACGGTTTTGCCGGGAAAAGTAGCCGTCACTTTTGTAATGGGCACCAAACGCCTCTATGACTTCGTCGACAATAATCCGCTGGTAGAGTTTCAAACCAGCGATTACATAAACGACCCTTTTGTTATTTCGCAAAATTACAAAATGACAGCCATCAATTCAGCGCTCCAGGTCGACGTAACCGGGCAGGTAGCTGCCGATACCATCGGCAATTTGCTGTACAGCGGATTCGGCGGACAGGTCGACTTTGTGCGCGGCGCCGCTCATGCAAAACAAGGAAAAGCGATTATCGCCTTGCCTTCAACTGCAAAAGCAGGAAAAGTGTCGCGCATCAGCGCCATGCTCAACACAGGCTCCGGAGTCGTGACATCGCGCGCAGACGTCCATTATGTTGTGACTGAATTCGGCATTGCCCAGCTCTATGGCAAGACGTTGAAAGAGAGAGCACGAGCACTTATATCCATCGCGCATCCTGATTTCAAAGCCGAATTAGAGAAGCAATGCAAAAATTATTCCTGGTACTAATGTATCGATCTAAATTTCCAGCACATCGCCAATCGACGGTATTTCCGGACGAATAGCGTATGTTTCTTCAATCTTGTATTTCAACTCATTGAGTTGATGAGTCTCGCCGTGAGTAAGAATTATCCTGGAATTTTTTCTTGCCAGAGGTTCCACCCATTTCAAGAGATCGCGCTGATCTGCATGAGCGCTGAATCCCTCGATAGAGACGATACGAGCCCGGACAAAGACAGTCTGACCCATGATTTTCACAGGATTGGCGCCATCGAGAAGTCGGCGCCCAAATGATTCTTTCGCCTGATATCCGACAATCAAAACGAGAGTATTGGGCAAACTCAAATTGTGCCTGAGGTGATGCAGTATCCTGCCGGCGTCGCACATGCCGGCGCCCGCCATAATCAAGCATGGACCAGGCACATCGTTGAGGGCCTGAGATTCGATTGCGGTAGTGCAGATTCTCAGATTCGGCAAAGCGGCGAAGATATTTTCTCCTGTGAAAAATTCGCGCACATTGTCATCGAGCACATCCGTATGCCTCGAATAAATCTGAGTCGCCGCTGTCGCCATCGGGCTGTCCAGGTAGATGGGAAAGCGCTCCAAATCGCCGCTGGCAAACAACTCATGCAGGTGAAATAACAATTGTTGTGTGCGCCCGACCGCAAAAGTCGGTATCAAAATTTTGCCCTTATTTCTTACTGCATCCTT